>CAJYQM010000416.1 GCA_913777025.1 uncultured Massilia sp.
CATGTCGCTGCCGTCGCGGTTGACGGCATACAGCCCGCCCGCCACGTAGACGTCGCGCGGCCCGACTTCGCGGTCGGTCAGGTTGAAGGCCAGGCGCTCGTCGTTGACCCAGGTCACCTGGCCGATGTCGGCCTTCGGATGGGTGGCGGCCACCTTGATCGTGTTTTCCTGCAGGTCGACCACGACCAGCATGATGCGGCGGCCCGGGGCGCCGGAACGCGCGGCCAGGTAGCGGCCGCTGGGCGAGAGGATGGCGCCGCCGAAGGTGGAATGGTCGAAGAAACTGGACAGCGGCGGCAGGGCCGTGATCGAAGCCGAAGCGGGGGCGCTGGCCGCCGGCGCTCCGGTGAACGGAAGTGTAAACAGGAGCGCGAGTGCCACGCGGCGGAACAGGGTGGAAGACACAGACATGAGGATCCTTGGCGAAATGCCACGGCGGAAAACCCCGTGGCCAGACGCAGGATAGCAGTCCATATATTCACTTATACAACATTTTCGGAAAAATTGTTGCCTATCAGCTACATATCAAAGCGCTTCCGGCGCCCGGATATGCTCGACCAGACCGGTGCTCGCCGGCGAGGGCGGCGGCGTCAGCAGGCTGACCAGCACCAGCGTGGCCAGGCCGGCCGGCACGCCGAACACGCCGGCCGAGATCGGCGCGATGTGGAACCAGACCGCGCCGGCGTCGCCGCCCAGCATCGGATTCGTGTGCAGCATGTAGAACAGGCAGACCAGCAGGCCGCCGATCATGCCGGCAATCGCGCCCTGGTGGTTGGCCCGCTTCCAGAACACGCCCGCCACCAGCACCGGGAACAGCGTCGAGCCGGCCAGCGAAAAGGCCGCGCCCACCAGCGACAGGATGTCGGCCGGCTTTTGCGAGGCGACGTAGGCGGCGATGAAGGCCACCCCCAGCAGCAGGAGTTTCGAGATCGTGACCCGCTTCTGGGTCGAGGCGCCCGGATCGACGATCTTGAAATAGATGTCGTGCGACAGCGCGTTCGAGATCGCCAGCAGCAGGCCGTCGGCGGTGGACAGGGCCGCCGCCAGGCCGCCGGCCGCGACCAGGCCCGAGACCACGTAGGGCAGGCCGCCGATCTCCGGCGTGGCCAGGGTCAGGATGTCGCCGTCGATCGCGATCTCGGCCAGCTGCACGATGCCGTCGCCGTTGATGTCGACGATGCTGACCAGGGGATTGGCCTTGTCCACGTTGGCCCAGTACGAGACCCAGGTCGGCAGCGAGGCGAAGTCGGTGCCGACCACGGCGGTGTAGATGTCGTACTTGGCCAGCACCGCCAGCGCCGGCATGGTCAGGTAGATCAGCAGGATGAAGAACAGGGTCCAGAACACGGAGACGCGGGTCTCGTGTACCGAGGGCGTGGTGTAGGCGCGCATCAGGATGTGGGGCAGGGCGGCGGTGCCGAACATCAGGCAGAACACCAGCGCCAGGAAGTTGTTGCGGCGGATGTCGGATTCGGCGCGCGTCTTGCCGGGGAAGGGTTCCGCGTGCGGTTCGGGCGGCTGGGCACGCGCCAGGTTGGCGTCGCGCTCGGCCGCCCAGGTGCGCGCCGCCTCGTCGGCCGTGCGCGGGTAGGCCAGCAGGGCGCGCTCGGCGTTGCGGATCTCGCCGAGCGAGGCGTTGCGGCCGCGCGCCAGGTCCAGGCGGCGCTGGGCCTCGACCTTGCCGGCTTCCCAGGGGTGCGGCAGGCCGGCCAGGCGCTTCGCGTAGTCGTCGGCGCGCGCGTGGAAGGTGGCCCGCACTTCGATCTCGCGCGGATCGACGGCCAGCTGGGCTTCGCGCTGGGCCAGCTTGGGCAGCACGGAGCCGTAGGACACCTGCGGCACCGGGTTGCCGGCGAATTTCACGGACAGCCACATCGTCGGGATCAAAAACGCGACCAGGATGATGATGTACTGGGCGACTTGGGTCCAGGTGATGGCGCGCATCCCGCCCAGGAACGAGCACACCAGGATGCTGGCCAGGCCCAGGAAGATCCCGACCGAGAAGTCGACCCCGGTGAAACGCGAGGCGATCAGGCCGACCGCGTAGATCTGGGCGACCACGTAGGTGAACGAGACCACGATGGTGGCGGCGACCGCCATCGCGCGCACCGTGGTACCCCGGTTAGCCGTGCCGCCGCCGTAGCGCGCCGCCAGGAAGTCGGGAATCGTGTACTGGGCGAAGCGGCGCAGGTAGGGCGCGATCAGCAGCGCCACCAGGCAGTAGCCGCCGGTCCAGCCCATCACGTAGGCCAGCGCGTCGAAGCCGTGCAGGTAGAGGGTGCCGGCCAGGCTGATGAAGCTGGCGGCCGAGATCCAGTCGGCGGCCGTCGCCATGCCGTTGAACAGCGCCGGCACGCGCCGTCCGGCCACGTAGTACTCGGACACGTTCGAGGTGCGCGCCACCACGCCGATGGTGGCATACAAGGAGATGGTGGCGAACATGTACAGGTGGCCGATCCATTGGCGCGGCATGCCTTCCTTTTCCAGGAGGGACAGCGCCACCAGGAACAGGCCGAGGCAGCCCGTGAACCACAGGTAGTAGCGCGACAGGCGGCGGAAGTAATGCCGCGTGTCGGCCCTGGTCGGTGCCGTCTTGCTCACGCCGCGTCCTCCAGCAGGCGCGCATAGCGGCGGTCGAGCACGCGCATGCGCCAGGCGTAGGCGCCGATGATCGCCAGGTAGATCAGCGAGGTGCCTTGCGCCGCCAGGTAGAACGACAGCGGCCAGCCGAACACCGCCAGGTGCGCCAGGTCGCGCGCGAAGAACACGGTGCCGAACCAGGTTGCCAGCCACAGTCCGAGCAGGAGCGCGATCAGGCGCCGCGCCTTGGCCCAGTGTTGTGCGCGCAGGCTTGCTGCGCGCAAGCGCCGCGGGTCCGGGCCGGGGGAGGAAAAAGGAGCGGTGGCGGCGGGTTCAGTCGGCATCGGGTTCGGGAAGGGCGGGTGGCGGGAAGGTCAGCCGGAACAGGCTGCCCGGGAATTTTTTGTTGGTACTGCGCGGGTTGTTGAAGATCTCGATCTCGGCCCCGTGCTGCTGCGCGATCTCGCGCACGATGGCCAGGCCCAGGCCGGAGCCGGGCGCGCTGGAGCCGAGGATGCGATAGAAACGCTCGAACACGCGCGGCCGCTCGCCCGGCGCGATGCCGGGACCGGTGTCCTCGACTTCGAGCAGGGCCAGGCCCGTGCTTTCGCGCACCCGCACCGTCACGCTGCCGCCCTGCGGCGTGTAGCGCAGCGCGTTGTCGATCAGGTTCGACAGCAGTTCGCGCAGCATCAGCGCATCGCCGGCAATGTCCAGTGGGGTGTCGGGCGCCTCGTAGCCGAGATCGATCTCGTGCGCGAACGAGGCCGGCACCCAGTCCAGCACGACGTCGCGCGCCAGGGCCGCCAGGTCGAGCGCTTCGAGGGCGACCCCGGCATGCGGCTGGTTTTCGGCACGCGCCAGCGCCAGCAGCTGGTTGACCAGGCGCGTGGCCGATTCCGAACTCTTGGCCAGCTGCTCGAGCGAACGGTGGATCTCGCCGGGATCGACCTGGCGCAGGGCGAGTTCGGACTGCATGCGCATGCCGGCCAGCGGCGTCTTCATCTGGTGCGCGGCGTCGGCGATGAAGCGCTTCTGGGCGTCGATGGTGTGGGCCAGGCGCGCCAGCATGTCGTTCAGCGAACCGACCAGCGGCGAAATCTCTTCCGGCACCTGGCGCGAATCGATGGGCGAGAGGTCGTCGGGCGGGCGCGCGCGGATGCGTTCCTGCAGCTGGGCCAGCGGCGACAATCCACGGGACAGGGCGAACCACACGAGGGCCAGGATCACCGGCAGGATGATGAACTGGGGCAGGATCACGCCCTTGATGATCTCGTTGGCCAGCTGGGCGCGCTTGTCCAGGGTCTCGGCCACCTGTACCAGCGCCAGCCGCGGCTCGGGTACGGGCGCCGTGCGCGGGTCCAGCAGCGGTTGCAGATTGACCCAGGCATAGGCCACGCGTACCGGCGTGCCGTGCAGGTTCTCGTTGCGGAAGTGGACACGGCCGCTGCGCTCGGCATCGTCAAGCGGCGGTTGCGGCAGGTCGCGGTCGCCGTCGACGACCTCGCCGCGCGGACCGCTGACCTGGAAATAAATGCTGTCGACGTCGTCGGCGCGCAGGATGTCGCGCGCGCTGCCGGGCAGGTGCGCCACCACCTTCCCATCGACTTCCTTGACCTGCTGGGCCAGCACCGTGACGCTGTCTTCCAGCGCGTGGTCGAAGGGCTGGTTGGCGATCGACTTCGCCACCAGGTAAGTAATGGCGATGCTCATCGGCCACAGCAGCAGCAGCGGCGCCAGCATCCAGTCCAGGATCTCGCCGAACAGCGAATGCTGGATGCTTTCCTCGGGCTCGGGCCGGGGCGGGACCCCGGGCGGCTCGGCCGCGGCCGCAAGCAGCTGCGTGCGCTCGGCGGCGGCGCGGTTCGGCCTGCGCAGCTTCACTTGCCGGCGTGGGCGGCCGCGGCGGATTCCGAAGCAGGCCCTTTGCCGGCGCCGTCGGCGTAGCGCTCGAGGCAGTAGCCGAGGCCGCGCACGGTGGCGATGCGGATGCCGCCGGTCTCGATCTTCTTGCGCAGGCGGTGCACGTAGACCTCGATCGCGTTGTTCGACACCTCTTCGCCCCATTCGCACAGGTGGTCGACCAGCTGCTCCTTGGAGACCAGGCGCCCGGTGCGCGCCAGCAGGATCTCGAGCAGGCCGAGCTCGCGCGCGGAAAGATCCAGCATCTGGTCGTTGATGCAGGCGCTGCGCCCGACCTGGTCGTACACCAGCGGACCATGGCGGATGACGGTGGAGCCGCCGCCCTGGCCGCGGCGGGTGAGGGCGCGCACCCGCGCTTCGAGTTCCGACAGGGCGAAGGGCTTGGGCATGTAGTCGTCGGCGCCGGCGTCCAGCCCGTTCACGCGCTGTTCGATGGAATCGGCGGCGGTGAGGATCAGCACCGGCAGCAGCGAACCGCGCGCGCGCAGGCGGCGCAGCACGTCCAGGCCGGACAGCTTGGGCAGGCCGAGGTCGAGGATCAGGAGGTCGAATTCCTGGGTCGACAGCGCAGTGTCGGCATCCTGGCCGTTCTTCACGCAGTCGATCGCGTAGCCGGACTGGCGCAGCGAGCGCGTCAGGCCATCCGCGAGCACGCTATCGTCTTCCGCTAGTAAAATACGCATGTTGACACCCCTGTAGTGGGGCCTTGGCAAACCTGCTGCGCGTTGCATTTCCGGCCTGCGATGCTCCGCTACGGCGGACCGGCCGTACCCAAGTACGGCTGCGCTTCTCGGCCAGAACTGCTGCCGCTCGCTACGGTTTTTCAAGGCCCTGTTGCCTTAGTGATTTATCTTTAGACCGAGCTTACATACGTATTGTGTGTGAAGTTTCGCAACATGTCGAATCGGTCAAACGGCGGTAAATATCGCTTGCCAAAACCACTGGGATTTTATACAGTACTCCCTATTGAAAACGCGCGAGCGGCCCCTATCTTGGTTCACTCAAGGACAGAAAGAAAGTTATGGACGACAAAAAATCCGCAGTAAACGCAGCCGAGAAGGGCAAAGCACTCGCAGCTGCCCTCGCGCAGATTGAAAAGCAATTCGGCAAAGGCTCGGTCATGCGCATGGATGCCAATGCGCCGGTCGAGGAAGTGCAAACCGTGTCCACCGGCTCGCTGGGCCTGGACATCGCGCTGGGCGTCGGTGGCCTGCCGCGCGGCCGTATCGTGGAAATCTACGGTCCGGAATCGTCGGGTAAAACCACGCTGACCCTGCAGACCATTGCCCAGATGCAGAAACTGGGCGGCACTTGCGCGTTCATCGACGCCGAGCACGCGCTCGACGTGACCTACGCGCAAAAGCTGGGCATCAAGCTGGACGAACTGCTGATTTCGCAGCCGGACACCGGTGAGCAAGCCCTGGAAATTACCGACGCGTTGGTGCGCTCGGGCAGCGTCGACCTGGTGGTCATCGACTCGGTGGCGGCACTGACCCCGCGCGCCGAGATCGAAGGCGACATGGGCGACTCGCTGCCGGGCCTGCAAGCCCGTCTGATGTCGCAGGCGCTGCGCAAGCTGACCGGCTCGATCAACCGTACCAACACCCTGGTGATCTTCATTAACCAGATCCGTATGAAGATCGGCGTCATGTTCGGCAGCCCGGAAACCACGACCGGCGGTAACGCGCTGAAGTTCTACGCCTCGGTGCGTATGGACATCCGCCGTACCGGCTCGATCAAGTCGGGTGACGAGGTGATCGGTAACGAAACCAAGGTCAAGGTCGTCAAGAACAAGATCGCGCCCCCGTTCAAGGAAGCCCACTTCGACATCCTGTATGGCGAAGGCACCTCCCGCGAAGGCGAGATCATCGACCTGGGCGTGGACAACAAGATCGTCGAGAAGTCGGGTTCGTGGTACAGCTACGGCGGTGAGCGTATCGGTCAGGGCAAGGACAATGCACGTCAGTTCCTGAAGGACCGTCCGCAGCTGGCCCGCGAGATCGAGAACAAGGTCCGTGCCGCCCTGGGCGTGCGCGAACTGCCGCCGGCAGCCGCTGGCGATGCCGCCCCGGCAGTGGCCGCGGTCGGCGACGACGAGTAATCGTCCTCGATGGTGCGTCAACAGCTCAGTCTAAAAGGGCGCGCGTTGAAGTATCTTTCAATGCGCGAGCACAGCCGGCTCGAGCTGGGACGCAAGCTGTCCCGCTATGCCGAGGAGGGCGACGACGTCGAAGCCCTTCTCGATTTCCTCGAAAAGAACAACTGGCTGTCGCAGGAGCGCTTTGCCGAATCGCTGGTGCACCGGCGTGCCGGCCGCTACGGCAACAGCCGCGTGCTGGCGGAACTGCAACAGCACGGCGTCAAGGGCGAAGAGCTCGACGAGCTCAAGTCCGGCCTGAAGGAAACCGAAACGGCGCGCGCCAGGGAAGTCTGGCGCCGCAAGTTCAATCGCGTTGCCCAGGATGCCGAAGAGCGCAGCAAGCAGATGCGCTTCCTGATGGCGCGCGGTTTTTCCAGCGATGCAGTCAGGGCCGCCCTGCAGGGTGCGCCCGATGACGAAGACGACTACGAATAAGTCCGCCGATTCCTTGCAGCTCATGAGGCGCAAGCGTACAGCGCCATCCGCCGACGTGCCGCTCGCCCGGGCATGTCTCCTCAAGGGCGGAATGACGCTGCACGCTTGCGCTTCTTTCGTACGACCGTGCTGAAATGCTGACGCATTCACAACACCGGCACCCCCGATTCTCCTTTCAAATCCCTTGCCCGGCTTGCCTTCGGGTGCTTTTGCCAGCGTGCTGTGCTAAACTTTCATGGTTTAAGCAGCGCCGCAAGAGCGGTTGTTGCCGTAGAAGCTGCGGCAACGTGCATCAGGCACACCGGCTGCAAACTTTTAATCGCCGCATACCGGCATTGGTTTATGCCCTTGTCTTCACCCGCTCCGCGTAAGCTTCGGCACACGCGCGCCATTACCGTCGAAGCGTTCGCGCGCGACGATGGCCTGTGGGACCTCGACGCCTGCATTCGCGACATAAAAGCGCACGACATCGAATTGCCGTCCGGCTCACGCCCGGGCGGTCTGCCGGTGCACGACCTCAAACTGCGTGTGACCATCGACCGCGACATGAACGTGGTCGATGCGGAAGCCGCCTCCGACGCCGTGCCCTATCCCGGTTTCTGCGACACCATCACGCCCGCCTATAAAAAGCTGATCGGCTTGTCGCTGCTGAAACATTTCCGTTTGCATCTGAAAGACCGCCTGTCCGGGGTCCTCGGCTGCACCCACCTGACCGAACTCGCGCAAGTCCTGCCCACCGCGGCAATCCAGGCCTTCGCCGATGACGCGATGGCAAGCCGCTCGGGCGAGGCGTCCGAGCGGCCGTATGAACTGGACCGCTGCCATGCGCTGCGCCTCGACGGCCCCGCCGTCGAACGGTACTATCCGCGCTGGGTGTTGAAGGCGGTACCGGGTTAGTATTCGGTTTTGTCGTTTTTAATTTTTCAACCGCATTTCTAAATCAGTAACAGAGAAGGGAAGCCAGCATGAAAATCCATGAGTATCAAGGCAAAGAAATCCTCCGAAAGTTCGGAGTGACCGTTCCGCGCGGCATTCCGTGCATGTCGGTGGACGAGGCCGTGAAGGCAGCTGAAGAGCTGGGCGGCCCGGTCTGGGTAGTCAAGGCACAGATCCATGCTGGCGGCCGCGGCAAGGGCGGTGGCGTGAAAGTTGCAAAATCGATCGAACAAGTCCGCGAATACGCGAACCAGATCATGGGCATGCAGCTGGTGACCCACCAGACCGGCCCGGAAGGCCAGAAAGTCCGCCGCCTGCTGATCGAAGAAGGCGCCGACATCAAGAAAGAACTGTACGTGTCGATGGTCACCGACCGCGTCACCCAGAAAGTCGTGCTGATGGCCTCGTCGGAAGGCGGCATGGACATCGAAGAAGTTGCACACAGCAACCCGGAAAAAATCCACAATGTCGTGATCGAGCCGTCGGTTGGCCTGACCGACGCGCAGGCTGACGACGTTGCCCGCAAGATCGGCGTGCCGGAAGGCTCGATCGAAGCCGCCCGCGCCAACCTGCAAGGCCTGTACAAAGCCTACTGGGAAACCGACTGCTCGCTGGCCGAAATCAACCCGCTGATCCTGACCGGCGACGGTAAAGTGATCGCCCTGGACGCCAAATTCAACTTCGACTCGAACGCCCTGTTCCGTCATCCGGAAATCGTCGCCTACCGCGACCTGGACGAAGAAGATCCGGCTGAAGTCGAGGCATCGAAGTTCGACCTGGCTTACATCTCGCTGGACGGCAACATCGGCTGCCTGGTGAACGGCGCCGGCCTGGCCATGGCCACCATGGACACCATCAAGCTGTTCGGCGGCGAGCCGGCCAACTTCCTGGACGTGGGCGGCGGTGCAACCGCGGAAAAGGTCACCGAAGCATTCAAGATCATGCTGAAGAACCCGGGCCTGAAAGCCATCCTGGTCAACATCTTCGGCGGCATCATGCGCTGCGACGTGATCGCCGAAGGCGTGATCACCGCATCGAAGGCGGTCTCGCTGCAAGTGCCGCTGGTCGTCCGCATGAAGGGCACTAACGAAGACCTGGGCAAGAAGATGCTGGCCGACTCCGGCCTGCCGATCATCTCGGCCGACACCATGGAAGACGCAGCGAAGCAGGTGGTTGCCGCTGCCGCTGGCCAAGCCTAATTCGCAAAGGAAATAAAATGTCGATTCTGATCAACAAAGACACCAAAGTCATCACCCAAGGTATCACCGGCAAGACCGGCCAGTTCCACACCCGCATGTGCCGCGACTACGCGAACGGCCGTGAAGCCTTCGTGGCTGGCGTGAACCCGAAGAAAGCCGGCGAAGACTTCGAAGGCATCCCCATCTTCGCGAACGTCAAGGAAGCCAAGGCTGAAACCGGCGCCAACGTGTCGGTCATCTACGTGCCGCCGGCAGGTGCCGCCGCCGCGATCTGGGAAGCCGTCGAAGCCGAGCTGGACCTGGCAATCTGCATCACCGAAGGCATCCCGGTCCGTGACATGATGGAAGTCAAGGATCGCATGGCCAAGGCCGGTTCGAAGACCCTGCTGCTGGGCCCGAACTGCCCGGGCCTGATCACCCCGGACGAAATCAAGATCGGCATCATGCCGGGTCACATCCACAAGAAGGGCCGCATCGGCGTCGTGTCGCGTTCGGGCACCCTGACCTATGAAGCCGTGGGTCAGCTGACCGCGCTGGGCCTGGGCCAATCGTCGGCAGTCGGCATCGGCGGCGATCCGATCAACGGTCTGAAGCACATCGACGTGATGAAGATGTTCAACGACGATCCGGATACCGACGCCGTCATCATGATCGGCGAGATCGGCGGCCCGGACGAGGCGAACGCTGCTCACTGGATCAAGGACAACATGAAGAAGCCGGTCGTCGGCTTCATCGCCGGCGTCACCGCGCCGCCGGGCAAGCGCATGGGCCACGCCGGCGCGCTGATCTCGGGCGGCGCCGACACCGCGCAAGCCAAGCTGGAAATCATGGAAGCCTGCGGTATCAAGGTCACCAAGAACCCGTCGGAAATGGCTCGCCTGCTGAAAGCGATGCTGTAATCGACCGCCAGGTCGGGCCCGGATAACTGGGCTCATCTATATAGAAGGGGAGCCGAGGCTCCCCTTTTTATTTGCCCGTGCCAGGACTGCCGTCTGGCACGGCCGGGCTGACATTTTTTGGCGATGTGCATACAAATTTCGTCGGGTGACAAAAATTGTTGGGTTCAAAGTGACAAAAATTGTCATGCGGCAAGGGACTTCGGGCCAAAAAGCCGGGTTTTGATGTCAGGACGCTACTGATTCTGGGTGGAAACGACCTGGCACGGCGCTTGCAATATAGAAGACAGAAGCAAGCAGTAACCGGACAAGCAGTAACCACCTTGAACGCAGTAACCCATACCTGGAGAAACAAATCATGAAAGCACCGAAAATCGTCAAGAAGGCCGAAGGCGGCTTTACCCTGATCGAACTGATGATCGTTGTCGCCATCATCGGTATCCTGGCCGCTGTGGCTATTCCGCAGTACAAGAACTACACCATCAAGACCAAGGCTGCAGCAGCAATGAGCTCGGTGTCGGCACTGCAAACCGCCGTGGCGAACTGCATCCAGGAAGCTGGTGGTGTGGCGACTGCCTGCAACACCACGACGACGGGCGCCCCGACCAGCATCCCTGAGTTCACTCCGACCAAGGAAGTGTCTGCCGCCACCGTCGCCAACGGTGGCGAGATCGAAGCGACCTTCGCCAGCGGTATCGGTACCAACGTCGATGGCACGAAATTCAAACTGCACCCGAATGTCAACGAGTCGAGCATCACCTGGACCATAACCACCACCTCGACCAACGATGCAGCGAAAGACGCCCTGCTCAAGAACAGCGTCGCTGCTGCCAGCACCGGTAGCTAATCCAGTCTGAGCTCATGAAAGCCGCCTTCGGGCGGCTTTTTTGCATTTAGAATCACGGTCTCATCCAGCGAGAGTATCAAATGCAATCTTCCATCACCGCCGCAATTCAGAACCAGGACACCGCCACTGCCTGGAGAGGGCTCATGTGCAGCGTCGTCGTGGTGGCAGGCCTGCTGCTGAACTTCCTGGTCGCCGAACGCCACGACGACCAGCGCTGCATCGAACTCGCGGTCCTGCTGCTGGTCGCCATGGCCGTGGCCCTGCGCGGTCGCGGCGCGGCGCTTGCCGCGACAAGCGCGAAGGTTCAACTGCCCCTGCTCGGCTTCTTTGCGCTGGGCCTGGTCTCGGCACTGTCGGCCTGGTCGCTGCGGCATGCATTGTACGAATGGTCGAGCATGCTGCTGCTGGCCGTGCTCGCTTTTGCCGTCGCCACCGACATCAGCCGCAGCGGCGTGGCCGGCTTGCAGCGTGTGCTGCGCTGCGTCGGCGCCGCCTGCCTCCTGTATTCGCTGCGCGTACTGCTGATGTATGTTGCGGCACTGGCCAGCGGTCATCAGGTCCAGTTCCAGGAACTGGCCGTGGGCTTCAGCAATGCCCGCTTCCTCAACCATACGCAGACGCCGCTGCTGCCCCTGATCGTGCTGCTGTGCCTGCTGGAGCGTCCGGGCAGCGTCTTGCGCCGTACCTGGTTCGTGCTGGCGGCCTTCTGGTGGGCCTTGCTGTATGTGACCCAGGGGCGCGCAGCCCTCCTGGCCCTGGTCGCAGGCTGTGTTCTTGCGCTCCTGCTGCGCCGGCACCATGCGCGCAGCTTCCTCAAGACGATGGGATTGGCTGCCCTGGCCGGTTGCGTTCTGTACGGCTGCATATTCGTCCTGCTCCCGATGCTGAGCGGCTTGTCCGCTTATGGCAGCGCCGCCGAAGCCCTCCAGCGCACTGCGGCCGATCCGGTGTCTGGCCGGCAGTACCTATGGCACCGCGCATTGGACCTGGTCGCGCACCATCCTTGGCTCGGCGTCGGACCCCAGCACTTTGCCCATCACAGTGCCGACATGGCAACCGGTGCCCATCCGCACGACTGGATCTTGCAGGTCGCCAGCGAGTGGGGTGTGCCGGCCCTGTTGTGCGCGCTGTGCCTGGTCTTCCTGGGACTGCGTACCCTGGCCAGGACCAGCGCGCGGATCGCGCCGGCGGACCAGCGCGGCCAGAACCTGGCGGCGGCGTTCATCGCCGTCACGACGGCAATCCTGGTCGATGGCCTGTTCTCCGGCGTCTTCGTGATGCCGCAGAGCCGGCTCGCCATCGCGCTGGCCGTCGGGTGCGCCATCGGCTGGGTGGGTTCGGTGAAGGGCGGGACCTGGGACAGAGGCGCACCGGCGCCCGCGACGGCCCGTCGCTGCGTTGCGCTGGCCGCAGTCGCCGCGGCCTGCATGCTGGCCTGGGCCGTCGCACCGAGCCTGGCCGCACACGCGTCCCACGCGCCGCTCACCCCCGCCGAGCAGGCCGCGAACCCGGGCACCCACTGGCCGCGCATCTGGGAAGCCGGTTACTTCTGAGCGGAAGCGCCCGTCAGACGATCTTTTGACGGTCCGCCAGCAAGGCCTCGTAGGTGAGGTTTTGCAGCAGCATGAAGTGGCCCGGGTCCAGGTCGATGAATTGCAGCCCGTAGGCATGGATGCCCCGCCCGGCCTGGTCGCTGCGCAGCGTATTGATGTTGCGGATCGCCACGCGGGTGCGGATATCGACCGGCTGGTTGTCCGGCGGCGGCGACAGGGTAAATTCCAGCACCATCTCGCCGATGTCCTGGCTCAGGCTTCGGCGCGTTTCGATGCGGGCACCGCTGACGCTGAGGTTCGCCAGCAGGCAGTCGACGGCGGCCGCCCCGGGTTCGCCGCCGGCTATCCTGGCCGGCAAGTCGACCTTGACCCGCATGGCCGCGCGCAGCGGCGTGCTCTGGATGACCTTCGGGAAGGATAGGTGGATGTACAGCAGCGGACGGTCGAAGACGCGTTCGACCGTGCAGGCGAACGAGCACACGTTCACACCCGAGAACACGCGGATCGTCACGCGCTCGCCTTCGACCAGTGAAATCGGTGCGCCATGTTCCATCGGCATCTTGACGATCATGTACTCGTCCTTGATGTAGCCGATCAAGGTCGAGAAATACTGGACCGGCTTCAGGCGCCGGTAAGTGATGAGCTGCAGGCGCACGCCGACCTGCAGGTTCATCGATTCGAAGGCAAATTCCTGGTGAGCGAACTCCGTGTTCATTCTGATCCTTGGCGCAAGGCCAATGCCAAAACCCGAAATCATAACATTGGAGCAAGGTTGGCGCTCAGCAATAATCGTCGGGAAGCCATGAAAAACGCCCGCGCGAGGGCGGGCGTGATATCGCCGGCAAGATTGCTGTTCAGAACTTATTGCTTCAGATAGTGATCCAGCCAGTCGATCACCGTGTGGTGCCACAGCAGCGAATTGGCCGGCTTCAGCACCCAGTGGTTCTCGTCCGGGAACACCAGCAGCTTGCTCTCGATGCCGCGGCGCTGCAGCGCCGTGAAGGTCGACAGGCCCTGCGCGGTCGGGATGCGGAAGTCGAGGTCGCCTTGTACCACCAGCATCGGGGTCTTCCACTTGTTCACGTGCAGGACCGGGTTGAAGCGCTCGTGCTTTTCCGGCATCTTGAAGTAGGGGCCGCCGCCGTTTTCCCAGTCGGTGAACCACTGTTCCTCGGTGGAATAGGCCATGCCACGGGTATCGAATACGCCGTCGTGGTTGACGATGCACTTGAAGCCGTCGGACCAGTTGCCCTCGATCCAGTTCATCATGTAGCCGCCGTAGGAGGCGCCCAGCGCGCAACTGTTCGAACGGTCCAGCCACGGGAACTTCGCCACGGCCGCAGCCAGGCCCTTCTGCAGGTCTTCGAGCGGCTTGCCGCCCCAGTCGCCGCTGATGGCGTCGGTAAATTTCTGGCCGTAGCCGGTCGAGCCATGGAAGTCGATGAACACGGTGGCGTAGCCGGCGCCGGCGTACACTTGCGGATTCCAGCGGTAGCTCCAGCCGTTGCCGAAGCTGCCCTGCGGACCGCCGTGGACCAGGAAGGCGACCGGGTACTTCTTGCCCGCTTCAAAATTCCACGGTTTCATCACGTGACCGTAGACGGTGTCGCCGTTCGCGCCCTTGAACGAGAACTGTTCATATTGGCCCCAGCGCACGTCGGCCAGGCGTTCGGTGTTCAGGCGGGTCAGCTGGGCGGCCTTGCCGTCCCCCAGTTTCATCGAGAACAGCTGGGCGCCGGCCGCCAGGTTGGCCTGGGTGAAGGCGAGGGTGCCGCCGCGCAGGTCGAAGCCGCCGATCGAACCGGCACCGGTCAGCGGCGTCACCTTGCCGCCGGCCACGTCGATGCTGTACAGGCGGTGCTGGCCAAGATCCTCGGCGTCCACCACCAGCGTCTTGCCGTCCGCGCTCCACTGCAGGTTGCCGGCCGAGCGGTCCCAGTCGGCGGCCAGCTTGCGCTTGCTGCCGGTGGCGAGATCCAGCAGCATGATCTGGTAGCGGTCGGCTTCGAAGCCGGGCCGGCTCATCGCCAGGTAGGCGAGGGTGCGGCCGTCGGGCGAATACACGCCCTTGGTGTCCCAGGCCGGGTTGTCGGCGGTGAGGTTGCGCGGCGCCTGGCCACCCGCGGCCGGGACCGTGTACAGGTCGAAGTTGGTCGACCATGCCTCGGTCTTGCCGGCAATGCGCACCGAGAACACGACCTGCTTGCCGTCCGGGCTGAAGCGGAATTCCTCGCGGTCGCCGAAGGGTTTCGAGGGCACGTCGCCGTCGAGCGAGCCCGACAGGGAAACGGCCGCGCTTGCCGCGCCGGCTTTACCGGAAGCATCCAGCGGCACCGAATACAGCACGGCGTTGCGGCCGTCGGCCCAGGTATCCCAGTGGCGCACGAACAGGCGGTCGTAGAGCTTGCCGCTGGACTTGTCCTTTTCGCGCCCGGCCATGCGCGATGTGGTGCAGGCCAGGTCGGCGCAGTCGCGGAACACGGACATGCTGAGCAGCAGGCGGTCATTGCCGGGCGAGACGCGAAACGCCTCGACGTCGAGCGGCAGGTCGGTCACGCGGCTGGCCGCGCCGCCGTCCGGCTTCATGCGCCAGACCTGGGACGAGCCCGAGCGGGTGGAGAGGAAATAGATGGCGTCGCCGGAGGCCGACCATTCCGGGTCGGTGCTGCTGGCAGTGTCCGACGTCAGGCGCTGCGGCGCGCTGCCGCCCTTGCGCAGGTCGACCAGGTAGAGGTCGGTATGACCCTTGTTTTTGGCGACGTCGGTGCTGCGTACCGTGTAGACGATGCGCGCCCCGTCCGGCGACACCACCGGAGTCCCGACCCGGTCCATCGCGACCAGGTCCTCGACCGTGAAGCCACGCGGGGCCGCGCCGGCGGTCGTGGCGGTGGCCGATGCCGCGAGGGCGGCGGCCAGTGCAAGTGAGCGTACTTTCATGCCTTGCTTCTTCCTATCTGTGCTGACGAAAGGAAGCAATTTACCATCGGAAAGGATGGTGTGCACGCCGGCGCCGGCGTTGGGCTCAGGTCAGAATTCTTCCCAGTCGCCGTCGCCGGCCGGCAAGGCCACTTTGGCGGCCGGGCGCAGCGGCGCCTGCATCGGTGCCGGCTGCGGCCTGGCCAGCATCGGCGTGCGCTGGGCCGCGGCCTTGGGTGCTGCCTGAGGTGCGGCCTTAGGTGCGGCCTTCGGTGCGGGTTTCGGTGCCGCCACGGCGGGCTTCTTCGCAAGCTGCGCCGGGGCCACCCGGGCCTGCACGCCTTCGACCCGGAACAGGCTCACCAGGTCGGACAACTTGACGGCCTGCTCCTGCAGCGCTTCGGAAGCCGCGGCCGCTTCCTCGACCAGGCTGGCGTTCTGCTGGGTGACATTGTCCATCTGGCTGATCGCCTGGTTGATCTGCTCGATGCCGGCGGTCTGCTCCTGGCTGGCGGCGGTGATTTCGCCCATGATGTCGGCCACGCGCTGGATGCTGCCGACCACTTCGTGCATGGTGGTGCCGGCCTGGTCGACCAGCTGGCTGCCGTTCTCGACCTGGCCCACCGAATCGTCGATCAATTGCTTGATCTCTTTCGCGGCCGCGGCCGAGCGCTGGGCCAGGGTGCGCACTTCGCCCGCCACGACCGCGAAACCGCGGCCCTGTTCGCCGGCGCGCGCCGCTTCGACGGCGGCGTTCAGCGCCAGGATGTTGGTCTGGAAGGCGATACCATCGATGACGGCGATGATTTCAACCACTTTCGACGACGAGGTCTTGATCGACCCCATGGTCTCGACCACCTGCGCCACCACGGCGCCGCCTTTGGTGGCGACCTCGGAGGCCGTCATCGCCAGCGCGTTCGCCTGGCGCGCATTGTCGGCGTTCTGCTTCACGGTCGAGGTCAGCTCTTCCATCGACGAGGCCGTTTCTTCCAGCGAGCTGGCCTGTTGCTCGGTGCGCGAGGACAGGTCGAGGTTGCCTGTCGCGATTTGGCCCGAGGCCGAGGCGATGGCGTCGGTGCCGCCGCGCACCTGGGTGACGATGCCGGCCAGCTTGTCGCGCATGGTCTTCATCGCGAACAGCAGGCTGCCGGTGTCGCCGCTGCGCAGCTCGACGTCGGTGGCCAGGTCGCCGGCGGCGATGCGGCTGGCGACTTCCGCGGCATAGGCCGGTTCGCCGCCCAGCTGGCGCGTCAGGCCGCGGGTGATCAGTGCGCCAAGGCCGGCGCCGACGGCCAGCGAGCCCAGCACCAGCACGATCATCAGGCCGCGGCTGCCGGTATAGGCCTCGCGGTTTTCCTGGTTGACCTGGCGCGCGCTTTCTTCCTTGAGCTTGGCCAGTTGCGTCATCTTGTCGTCGATCACGTTCGAACGCGGCATGAAGGTATCGAACATGTAGGCGACCGAGTCGCGCTGCTCGAGCAGGGGCTCGGCTTTGGCCTTGCTGACTTGCTCGTCGATCACGCTGTCGTAGTCGCGCAGTTCATTGTCGAGTTCCGCGAAGAGGCGCTTGCCTTCGTCGCCGGTGATCAGCGGCTTGGCCTTGTCGAGGTTGTCGCGCACGGCCTTGCGGTAGCTAACCAGATTGTCCAGCGAGGTCTGGCGCCGCTTTTCGGTCGAGGCGAGCATCGCGCCGCGGATGGTGCGGTTGATGTAGATGAGATTGATGTTCGCTTCCTTCGTGTACGACAGGCCGAGCAGCTCATTGTCGTACAGGCGCTTGGCGCGATCGTTCATCTGGTCCATGTTGTAGATCCCGATGCCGGCCACGATCGCACCCAGCAAGGCGATGGCCAAGAAACTCAGGATCAGTTTTGTACCGACTTTCACGTTGCGGAACATTGTTATTCTCCAGGCAGACCGACCCGGATGGGTCGTCAAAGATATTGATTCCGATAAATATTAATTGATATAAGGAAATACATTAAGCCGAGTATAGCCTGGATTCGAAAAAACGATGTGCGCGCACAACGGATTTTGCAAAACTTAACGATTTGTTTTGACAGTCTGGTAATTCATCAGCTAGGTGAAATGACAATGTTGTGATTCGCTACTCGTCCGGATGGAGGAGTCGGCTTGCAGACGGGAGAGGCGTACAGGCATCTGCTTCGATCGGCGTGCCGGCAGGATCTGCGCCGCCGGCCATGTGAATTGATCCGGCACAGCATTCGATTTTCCTGTCGTTCTGCGTGAACTCGGGAGTACACTCGATGCTGCACCGCACAACCGTGGATTATCCGATCGATTGACTCATCAGGAGAACGAGATGAACGCAAACGCATTTCCGCAGGTGACTTTCACGCCCGTCCCGCCGACCCCGTTTTTCGATGCCTGGGCCGGCATCGCGAACGTCTACCGCGACGCCATGCAATCCAGCGCCCAGCAATGGATCACCAGTTCGGCCGGCATCATCCAGGAACACACGCTGCGCGCCTTCATCAACGCCTCCCAGGCCTGCGCGGACGCGCTGGCCAGGAATGCGATGTCACAGCAGCAGAAGTCGATGGAGCGCTTGGTCGATGCGAACCAGAAAGCGGTCGGCTTGATAGGGCAGGCGATGACGCAGGCGTGGATGGGAACGATGCGACCCGCCGGGCGTGCTTGATCGCGCCCGCTCAATCCGCAGCGAAAAAATCGGTGTCGAGCACGAGCTCCCGGAGCGGCTGGCATTCTTGTTCCGCCATGGCCGCCTTGGCGCGCAGCTTGGCCGCTTTTTCGGATCCTCTTTGTCGGCGAGTTCGGCAAGATGCTGCAGGAGGAGAATGCGCTCTTCGATGGCCCGCACCGTCGACCAGAGGCTGACGTCGACGGTGTCGTTGACGTCGGTCAGGAGCGACTGCATCGAGTAAGCGTGCCCGGTGTGGCAGCGGAAACGCACGATCGGTCCTTCCTCGACCTGGATCAGCAAGGCGAAACCGGCCCCAGAGAAGCAGGAATCTAACAGCAAAGTTAAGTATGATTAGCTTTGTGTAAGTTTAGAAGAGCGGTATCAAGCATCAGATCTCCGCCGTCCAATCCCCGCTCTTGCCGCCATGCTTTTCCAGCACGCGCACATTAGTCATCACCATGCCCCGATCCGCCGCCTTGCACATGTCATAAATAGTCAACAACCCCACCTGCACGGCAGTCAAGGCCTCCATCTCGACCCCGGTCTTGCCCACGGTCTCGACCTGCGCCCGGCAGTGAACGGCATTCGCAGCGGCATCGACCTCGAAATCCACCGCCACCCGCGTGATCGCCAGCGGATGGCACAGCGGCACCAAATCGCTGGTCCGCTTCGCCCCCATGATTGCAGCGATGCGCGCGATGCCCAGCACGTCGCCCTTCTTGGCCGTACCCGACATGATGAGCGCCAGGGTTTCCGGCTTCATGCGGATGGTGCCGGCCGCGACCGCGATGCGGTGGGTGTCGTTCTTGGCGCCGACGTCGACCATGTGGGCCTGGCCCGTGGCGTCGAAGTGGGTGAGGGGGGAGGTGGAATCGGTCATCGGGAGGAAGCTGTCTTGAGGAGGTAACAAAAAGTCGCCCCGGCAGTCACTCGGGCCGGGATGGAGTTATCATAACACCGTGAAACCGAACCCGATCCCAGCGATGTTGCAGCTTTACTCACGACGTCGCCTGCACCTGCAACGGCTGCTGACGGCCGCTTGCCTGTGCACGGCCGGCGCTTTCGCCCTGGCGGCACCGACCACGCCCACCACGCCCATCCTGCGCCCCACCGACACGGTCGGCCTGCCCACGCTCGGCGATACCGCGCGCGGGGACCTGTCGCCGGTGCTCGAGCGGCGCCTGGGCGAGGAGATCATGAACGACATCCGGCGCGACCGCGATTACCTGGATGACGATCCGATCCTTGAGTTCCTGAACAATTTCGGCGAGAACCTGGTCGCGGCCTCGCCCGGGGCGCGCGGCGAGACGAATGCCGATTTCTTCTTCTTCGCCGTGCGCGATCCGATGATCAACGCGTTCGCGCTGCCCGGCGGTTTCATCGCCGTGCACTCGCAACTGCTGCTCGCGGCCCAGTCCGAGTCCGAGCTGGCCTCGGTGCTGTCGCACGAGATCGGGCACGTGTCGCAGCGCCACATCGCGCGCATGCTGGGGCAGCAGAAGCAGGATGCGCTGCTGCCGCTGGCGGCGCTGATCCTGGCGGCGCTGGTCGGCAAGGCCGGCGGCGGGGCCGATGCGGCGATGGGCGTCATGATGGGCGGGCAGGGCCTGGCCATCCAGCGCCAGCTGAATTTCAGCCGCGAAGCCGAGCGCGAAGCCGACCGCGTCGGCTTCCAGACCATGCGCGCGGCCGGCTATGACACCACCGGCATGGTGGCCTTCTTCAAGCGCCTGCAGAGCACGACGCGGGTGTACGGCGAGGCGCCGGCCTGGCTCAGCAGCCACCCGCTCACCGGCGAGCGTATCGCCGACATCCAGTCGCGCATCCGCGAGGCGCCCAAGCCCGGGCGGATCCGGCCTGACAGCATCGATTTCCACCTGGTGCGCGCCCGTGCGCGCGTGCTGCAGGACGAGAGCCAGAAGGGCCGCGACGAGGCGCGCACCACCTTCGAAGCGCAGATGGCCGAGCAGAACACCCAGCACCAGACCGCCGGCATGTACGGCATGGCATTTTTAGCGCTGAAGCAGGGCGATGCGAAGGCGGCCCAGGCCTGGCTCGACAAGGCGCGCGGCTCGATGCAGCCGAAGCCCGGCGTGCTGTCCGCCGAGCGGCCCGGTTCGGACGGGTCGGCGATGTTCGCCGGCCTGGACATCGAGATCAAGACCGCGCCCGGCCAGCCGCCCGAGGTGCTGGCGCAGGCGGTGAAGGAAGCGGAGCAGGCGCACCAGAAGTTCCCGCTGTCGCGCGCGCTGGCGCGCCAGTATGCCGAGGCGATGATCAGCGCCGGCCAGCTGGAAAAGGCGGCGCAGTTCCTGCGCGACCAGGTGCAGCAGTACCGCGAGGAACCCAAGCTGTACAACCAGCTTGCCAAGACCTATGCGGCGCAGGGCAAGATCGCGCTGCAGCACATGGCGCTGGCCGAATCCTATGTGCTGACCGGCGCCACGCCGGCCGCCGTCGACCAGCTGAACATGGCGCGCAAGGCGGGCGACGTGTCCTTCTATGACCAGGCCGTGATCGATGCGCGCGAGCGCGAGCTGAACGAGAAAGTGAAGGAAGAGAAGAAAGAGAAGAAGGAGCGCGAGAGCTTTGCCGAGGGCAATGGACTGCGGTTCAAGGTCGAAAGCGGGCCGGATGCGCTCAAGGATGCCAGGGACAAGGATCCGTTCAAGGACCCGATGGACCCGATGGATGTCCGCAAGCGCCGCATGTCCGACTGGCCGGACGATCCCTTCCAGCGGCGCAAGCAGCAGTGAAATACTATTTCATGCAGCGGCTGCTGATGAAATATTATTTCTCGGCAATCATCTGATCGGGCCGCTGCACGAAACCGAAGCGCTGCGGCACGTCTTTGTGTTCCACCCGCTCCACCGCCAGGTCCCGGCCCTGCCAGCGCAGGGCCAGCTGGCCATCCGCTCCGCCCAGCCAGGCCAGCAAGCCCTCGTCCGCCACCGGTTGAGCGTCCAGCGTCATCGCCTGCAGCAACTGGGCTATGTCGCGGTCGTCGACCTGGGCCACCACCTTGCCGCTGCACAGGATCAAGGCGCCGGCCGCGGTCATGACCGCCTGCTCGATCGATGCCAGCGCCTGGCCGGTCTGCACGACCAGCCCCTGCTGCGGATCGGTGCGCGCAATGAAGGGCGTCGCTTCGAGGTTCACGTAGACGCGCTGGGGCCCGTTCTGGAAATACCAGCAGCCGCGCTCGTCGCTTGCATAATTGCGGTTGATGAAGCCGACCAGCGCCGCATTGGCGAGCTTGTCGCCGGGCGCTTCGGCGCGCTGGGCCGCTTCGTCGCGCATGCGCCAGGTGCCGCGCGCGTCCAGTGCCAGCCAGCCATAACAATGCGGCACGTTCGGCCATTTGGCCATTGCCTGTTTTACGATGTCATCCATGCGCTTAGCTTGACACACGCGGCGGCGTCCCGGCGCGCGCATCGAAGAAGCCGAGGATACGCCGCGGCAGCCAGTCCAGGCGGCCGGGGAAGGGACCGGTGGCAAAGCCGACGTGGCCGCCGGTGTCCGGGTAGTCCAGGGTCACTGCGAACGATGCGCGGGTGGGCAGGTGCTCGCCCGGCAGGAAGGGATCGTTGCGCGCGTTCAGCACCAGCGTCGGCACCGTGATATCGTTCAACACGTGCTTGGCGCTGGCGCGGTGCCAGTAGTCGTCGGTGTCGCGGTAGCCGTGCAGGGGCGCGGTGACGACGTTGTCGAAGCTGTACAAATCGGTGGCGGCCAGCAGTTTCGAACGGTCGAACAGGCCCGGGAAGCGCTCCAGCTTGGCCAGCGCCTTGGGTTTCAGCGTTTCCAGGAACATGCGCGTGTAGACGCGGTTCATTCCGCGCGACAAGGCAGCGCCGCCAGCCGCCAGGTCGAGCGGGGCGGAGATGGCGACGGCGGCGTCGACGATGCCGGCAGCATGCCGCTGCTCGCCGAGCCAGCGCAGCAGCGCATTGCCGCCCAGCGAGACGCCGGCCACGTAGAAGGGGCCCGGGTAGCGCGGACGCAGGCGGCGGATGATCCAGTCGAGCTCCTCGGCGTCGCCCGAGTGGTAGAAGCGCGGCGCCAGGTTGGCTTCGCCGGAGCAGCCGCGGAAGTGCGGGATCGCGCCATGCCAGCCGCGCGCTTGCACGGCTGCCATCAGGGCGCGCGCGTAGTGGCTATTCGAGGAGCCTTCCAGGCCATGGAAGAGCATGACGCAGGGTGCACCCGCCTGGCCGTCGACCAGGTCGACGTCGATGAAATCCTGCCCGCAGGGCGTGTCCCAGCGTTCGCGCCGGAACGCGACCGCGGGTTTCTTGATGCAGGTGGCCGGGTAGATCGTCTGCAGGTGCCCGCCGGGCAGCCAGGCGGGCGCGCGGTAGCCGGCCATGGAAAGATCAGTGGCCGACTACGGTGCCCGGCGGCAGGCGGTACTGGGTGCCGCAGTACGGGCACTTGGCGTTGCCGTCGTGATCGAAGTCCAGGAAGACGCGCGGGTGGGACGACCACAGCGGCATGGCCGGGTTCGGGCAGTAGGCCGGCAGGTCCTTGGCTTCCAGTTCCACCACAGGGATGGTCTTCGCGTTCATTGGTGAATTCTCCGTGAGCGTGTCAATGAAAACCACGATTCTAACGGATTCATGCTGCATGCCGGAACGGTCCCGGTAGAATATGGCAACTTATATGCCCACTTCGTATCGCCGAGCCGGTTCCACCTGATGTCCAATCCTACCCCGTCCGCCCCACAGCACCCTTGTCATTGTTGCAGGAATGCGACATGACGCCGGCACAGGATAGCGACAGCGAACAATTCGAACGTGAAGCCTGGCGCGACGGCGTCCGCACCGGCTTGCCGACCCTGTTCGGCATCGCCGCCTGGGGCATGGTGGTCGGTGTCGCCATGGTCAAGAGTGGCTTGACGGTGTGGCAGGCCAGCGCGATGACGCTGGTGGCCTTTGCCGGTTCGGCCCAGCTGGCTTCGCTGCCCCTGATCGCGGCCGGGGCGCCGGTTTGGGTGATCTTTGCCACCGCACTGGTGGTCAACCTGCGCTTCGTGATCTTTTCCGCCCTGCTGGGTCCGCATTTCGCCCACCTGCCGCTGCGCCAGCGCTTTTTCTACGGCTATATCTCCGGCGACGTGTCGATCGCGCTCTTCCTGCAGCGCTATCCGGAGCCGACGCCGGGTCCGGTGCCGGGCAAGCTTTCCTTTTTAAAAGGGTTATTGGTGCCGAACTGGTCGGCCTGGCAGATCGGCTCGCTGATCGGTATTTTCCTGGGCAGCACGATCCCGGCCGAGTGGCAGCTGGGCTTTGCCGGCACCCTGGCCATCCTGTGCATCATGGTCCCCCTGATTATCAACAGCGCCGCACTGTGCGGCGTATTGGTCGCCACCGTGGTCGCGGTGCTGGCGCATGCGCTGCCGTATAAATTGGGGCTGCTGGCGGCAGTCCTGGTCGGCATGGGCAGCGCGATGTTCTTCGAGGAAACGTTTAACCGTCGCAAGGTAAAGCATGGCTGACTGGGAAATCTGGGTTGTGATCGGCGTGCTGGGCGTGGCGACGGCATGCACGCGCAGCGCGTTCTGGCTGATCGGCCATCGCGTGACGATCCCACCGCGTATCCAGGAAATGCTCAGATATGCGCCGGCCTGCGCGCTGGCGGCCGTGATCGGACCGGACCTGGTGTTCGGCGAGGGCGGAGAATTGCAGCTGGGAATTAGCAACCCCAAGCTTCTGGGAGGGTTGGGTGCCCTCGCTTTCTACCTATGGCGGCGTAATATGTTACAGACCATTATCTTCGGGATGGTAGTGTTCACCCTGTTGCGTGTTTCTCATGTTTTCGAGAACACCCTCTAAGGTAGAATAACGTTTTTTCAAACCTTGGATTTCCAGATCACAATGGCCGTTCTCAATTTCACCCGCTTGCAAGACTTGATCGACCAGGGCGCGCTTAAGGCTAAGCGCGTGTTCATCCGCGCCGACCTGAACGTGCCGCAGGATGATAACGGCAACATCACCGAAGACACGCGCATCCGCGCTTCGGTGCCCGCGATCCGCGCCGCCCTCGACGCCGGCGCCGCCGTGATGGTGACCTCGCACCTGGGCCGCCCGACCGAGGGCCAGTTCCAGCCTGCCGACAGCCTGGCGCCGGTCGCCGCGCGCCTGTCCGAGCTGCTGGGCCAGCCGGTCGAACTGAAGCAGGACTGGGTCAATGGCGTGGATGTCCTCGTCGGCCAGGTCGTACTGCTGGAAAACTGCCGCGTCAACAAGGGCGAAAAGAAAAACGATGACGGCCTGGCCCAGAAGATGGCCAAGCTGTGCGACGTCTATGTGAATGATGCCTTCGGCACCGCCCATCGTGCCGAAGCGACCACCCACGGCATCGCCAAGTTCGCGCCGGTGGTGGCCGCCGGTCCGCTGCTGGCCGCCGAGCTGGATGCGCTCGGTAAAGCGCTGGGCGCGCCCCAGCGTCCGCTGCTGGCCATCGTCGCCGGCTCGAAGGTCTCGACCAAGCTGTCGATCCTGCAGAGCCTGGCCGACAAGGTCGACAACCTGATCGTCGGCGGCGGCATCGCCAACACCTTCATGAAGGCGGTCGGCCTGAACATCGGCAAGTCGCTGGCGGAAGCCGATCTGGTGAATGAGGCGAAGGCCATCATCGACAAGATGGCGGCGCGCGGCGCGCAGGTGCCGATCCCGGTCGACGTGGTCTGCGCGAAGGAGTTTTCGCCGACCGCCGCCGCCACCGTCAAGGCGGTTGCCGACGTGGCGGACGACGACATGATCCTGGACATCGGCCCGCAGACTGCGGCCACCCTGGCGGCCCAGATCGCGCAGGCCGGCACCATCGTCTGGAACGGCCCGGTCGGCGTGTTCGAGTTCGACCAGTTTGCCGAAGGCACGAAGACCCTGGCCAACGCCATCGCCAATTCGAACGGCTTCTCGATCGCCGGCGGCGGCGACACCCTGGCTGCGATCGCAAAATACAATATTGCCGACAAGATCGGCTATATCTCGACCGGCGGCGGCGCCTTCCTCGAATTCCTCGAAGGCAAGACGCTCCCGGCAGTCGAGATCCTGCTGCAACGCAGCGCACAACAAGCCCAGTGAGACCCAGCGCAGCCCCATCCGGCTGCGCTTTTTTTGAGTTCAAGGACAATCCATGTACCGTGGCACCAAGATCGTAGCTACCATCGGCCCTGCTTCGACCGACTTCGATATTCTCGTCAAAATGATCCGCGCCGGCGTCGACGTCGTGCGGCTGAATTTCTCGCACGGCAAGGCGCAGGACCATATCGACCGCGCTGCCCTGGTACGCCGCGCCGCCGCCGAATGTGGCCGTGAAGTGGCGATCATGGCCGACATGCAGGGTCCGAAGATCCGTGTCGGCAAGTTCGAGCAAGGCAAGATTTTCCTGAACAATGGTGACCCGTTCATCCTGGATGCGAAGTGGGGCGATAACGGCGAGCTGGGCAACCAGGAACGCGTCGGCCTCGACTACAAGGCGCTGCCGCGCGACGTCAAGCCGGGCGACAAGCTGCTGCTGAACGACGGCCTGATCGTGCTGGTCGTCGACAAGGTCATCGGCAGCGAGATCTACACCACGACCAAGGTCGGCGGCGAACTGTCGAACAACAAGGGCATCAACCGCCAGGGCGGCGGCCTGACCGCGCCGGCCCTGACCTCGAAGGACATGGAAGACATCAAGACCGCGATGAGCTTCCAGGCCGACTATCTGGCGATCTCCTTCCCCAAGAACGCCACCGACATGGAAATGGCGCGCCAGCTGGCCAACATCGCCGGCGAGCCGTTCAACCACAAGCCGATGATGATCGCCAAGATCGAGCGCGCCGAGGCGATTCCGGTGCTGCAGGAGATCCTGGACGCGTCCGACGGCATCATGGTCGCCCGCGGCGACCTGGCCGTGGAAGTGGGCAACGCCGCCGTGCCGGCGCTGCAGAAGCGCATGATCCGCATGGCGCGCGAATCGCGCAAGCTGGCCATCACCGCGACGCAGATGATGGAATCGATGATCGTCAACGCCGTGCCGACCCGCGCCGAAGTCTCGGACGTGGCCAACGCCGTGCTGGACGGCACCGACGCCGTGATGACCTCGGCCGAGACCGCATCGGGCAAGTACCCGATCGAGACCGTCGAGATGATGTCGGCGATCTGCGTCGAAGCCGAGCGTTCCGAATACAACAAGCTGCTCGAAGCCGACTTCCTGAACGTCGAATTCACCCGCATCGACCAGTCGATCGCCTACGGCACGCTGTTCACCGCCCACCACCTGCGCGTGAAGGCGATCGTGGCGCTGACCGAATCGGGCTCGACTGCGCT
Organism: uncultured Massilia sp.; assembly: GCA_913777025.1. Lineage (GTDB taxonomy): Bacteria > Pseudomonadota > Gammaproteobacteria > Burkholderiales > Burkholderiaceae_D > Telluria. Next base: position 26,409 of record CAJYQM010000416.1, read on the forward strand.
GTGGATGAGCCGCCACTCGATCGACACCCCGATCTACGCGCTGACCCCGTCGCAGACGACCCAGCGCAAGGCGTCGCTGTACCGTAACGTGCAAGCATTCCACCTGCTGCAGGAAGGCGGCAGCCATGCCGTGCTGCGCAAGGCCGAGGAACTGCTGATGCGCGAAGGTGTCGTACGCAAGGGCGACCTGATCGTTGTGACCTGGGGCTCGCCGATGGGCCAGGCCGGCGGCACCAACGCGCTCAAGATCGTGCGCGTGGGCGATGCAGAGAATTTTTTGAAGGAAACCTCGTAAGTTGAGTCCCGTCATCCCCGCAGGCGCGAAGAATGCCCTGGCATTCTTCGCTCCAAGTTTCGCTTGAGCTGACGATACGCCAGCAACTTGGGGCGGGACATGCCGAGGGCATGTTCCGCGCCTGCGCGGGAACGACGTATAGACGCTCAACGAGGTCCCGTACCAGTTTCTTTATTTGTATGGAGCTACATCATGGCACTCGTATCAATGCGTCAACTGCTGGACCACGCCGCCGAACACTGCTATGCGCTGCCGGCATTCAACGTCAACAACCTGGAGCAGGTGCAGGCCATCATGGCTGCCGCCGACCAGACCGGCAGCCCGGTGATCATGCAGGCCTCGGCCGGCGCCCGCAAATATGCCGGCGAAGCGTTCCTGCGCCACCTGATCGACGCCGCCGTCGAAGCCTATCCGCACATCCCGGTCGTCATGCACCAGGACCACGGCCAGTCGCCGGCGGTCTGCATGGCCGCGATCCGTTCGGGCTTCTCGTCCGTCATGATGGACGGTTCGCTGGAAGCCGACGGCAAGTCGGTCGCCTCGTACGAGTACAACGTCGAGGTCTCGCGTGAAGTCGTGAAATTCGCGCACTCGATCGGTGTCACCGTCGAAGCCGAACTGGGCGTGCTCGGTTCGCTGGAAACCATGAAGGGCGACAAGGAAGACGGCCACGGCGCGGACCGCACCATGACCCGCGAAGAACTGCTGACCGACGTCGCGCAAGCCGCCGACTTCGTCGCGAAAACGCAATGCGACGCCTTGGCGATCGCCATCGGCACTTCGCACGGCGCCTATAAATTCACCCGCAAGCCGACCGGCGACATCCTGGCCATCGACCGCATCAAGGAAATCCACGCGCGCATCCCGAACACCCACCTGGTGATGCACGGTTCCTCGTCGGTGCCGCAGGAGCTGCTGGCCATCATCCGCGAATTCGGCGGCGACATGAAGGAAACCTACGGCGTGCCGGTCGAAGAGATCCAGGAAGGCATCAAGTACGGCGTGCGCAAGGTCAACATCGACACCGACATCCGCCTGGCGATGACGGCCGCGATCCGCCAGTACCTGTTCCAGAACCCGTCCAAGTTCGACCCGCGCGACTACCTGAAGCCGGCACGCGAAGCGGCGACCCAGATCTGCAAGGCACGCTACATCTCCTTCGGCTGCGAAGGCATGGCCGCCAAGATCAAGCCGATCCCGCTGGACAAGATGGCCGAGCGTTACAAGGCCGGTGAGCTGGCGCAGATCGTTCAGTAACAATCAGCGTTAGCAGCAAGACCGTCGCCCCCGCGAAGGCGGGGGCCCAAGTTGATAGCGTAACAGCGAACTTGGGCCCCTGCCTTCGCAGGGGCGACGTTGATTTCAGCAACGCCATTTTCGGCGACAGCGCTGGAATAACGTAAAATATCGCTTTGGCACCGGCTGACTCCCAGCCTTGCCCACTCTACCGGCACCTTGCCGGTTTCGCTTTATCAAGACACTCCCTCTATGAAAAGCCTCTACCAATCCACGATTTCCTCCCTGCCCCTGCTCGGCCGCGGCAAGGTCCGCGATAACTACGCCGTCGGCGAAGACAAGATCCTGATCGTCACCACCGACCGCCTGTCGGCCTTCGACGTCGTCATGAACGAACCGATCCCGGGCAAGGGCATGGTGCTGAACCAGATGAGCGACTTCTGGTTCGAGAAACTCGGCCACATCGTGCCGAACCACCTCACCGGCGTGGCGCCGGAATCGGTGGTCGCACCCGAGGAAGTGGAGCAGGTCAAAGGCCGCGCCGTGGTCGCCAAGCGCCTGAAACCGATCCTGGTGGAAGCCGTCGTGCGCGGCTACATCATCGGTTCCGGCTGGAAGGATTACCAGGCCACCGGCGCCGTCTGCGGCATCGAACTGCCCGCCGGCCTGAAGCAGGCCGACAAGCTGCCCGAGCCCCTGTTCACCCCGGCCGCCAAGGCCGACCTGGGCGAGCACGACGAGAACATCAGCTTCCAGGACATGGAACAGCGCATCGGCGCCGAGCTGGCCGCGAAGATGCGCGACATCAGCATCCAGCTGTACAAGGAAGCCGCCGACTACGCCGCCACCCGCGGCATCATCATCGCCGACACCAAGTTCGAGTTCGGCCTGGACGACAACGGCGTGCTGCACCTGATGGACGAAGTGCTGACCGCGGATTCGTCGCGCTTCTGGCCGGCCGATTCGTACGCGCCGGACATGTCGCCGCCGTCCTTCGACAAGCAGTTCGTGCGCGACTACCTGGAAACGCTGACCGAGTGGAAAAAGACCCCGCCGGCCCCGACGCTGCCGCAGGACGTCATCGACAAGACCCAGGCCAAGTACTTCGAAGCCATCGAACGCCTGACCGGCGAAAAGCTGAAGGCCTGAACGATGTCCGAACAGCAAACCAAGCCGCTGGTCGGCGTGATCATGGGTTCCAGCTCGGACTGGGACGTGATGCAGCACGCCGTGGCCATGCTCAAGCAGTTCGGCGTACCGTATGAGGCGCAGGTGATTTCGGCGCACCGCATGCCGGACGAGATGTTCGCGTATGCGGAAAGCGCGCGCGAGCGCGGCCTGCGCGCCATCATCGCCGGCGCCGGCGGCGCCGCCCACCTGCCGGGCATGGTGGCCGCCAAGACCATCGTGCCGGTGCTGGGCGTGCCGGTGCCCTCGAAGTATTTGCGCGGCGAGGATTCGCTGCTGTCGATCGTGCAGATGCCGAAGGGCGTGCCGGTGTCGACCTTCGCCATCGGCGAAGCCGGCGCCGCGAATGCCGCGCTCACGGCCATCGCCATCATCGCCACCGTCGACGATGCGCTGGCCGGCAAGCTGGCCGAATTCCGCACCCAGCAGACCGCGGCCGCCAAGGCCATGATTCTTCCTTCCGAATAATGAGTGATCCTGTTTTCCTGCCCGCCGCCCACCCGCCGACCTGGCTGGGCGTGATGGGCGGCGGCCAGCTCGGCCGCATGTTCGCCCAGGCTGCGCAAGCCATGGGTTACCGCGTCGCCGTGCTGGAGCCGTCTGCGGACTGCCCGGCGGGACAGGTGGCCGAGCGCCTGGTCGAGGCCGGCTACGAAGACGCCGCCGGCCTGGATGCGCTGGCCGCGCAATGTGTCGCCGTCACCACCGAATTCGAGAACGTCCCGGCCGGCAGCCTGTCGCGCCTGGCCGAACGCGTGTTCGTGGCACCCGGCGCGCAGGGCGTGTCGGTGGCCCAGGACCGCATCGCCGAGAAACGCTTCTTCGTCGATTGCGCGCCCAAGTCCGGCGTGATGCCGGCGCCGCACAAGGTGATCGCCTCGTTCGAGGATGTCGATGCGATTGCCGACGACCTGCTGCCCGGCATCCTGAAGACCGTGCGCATGGGTTACGACGGCAAGGGGCAGGTGCGCGTGCGCTCGCGCGAGGACGTGCGCGCCGCCTTCGAATCCATGGGGCAGGTCACCTGCTTGCTGGAAAAGATGCTGCCGCTGGCCTATGAAGTGTCGGTGTTGACCGCGCGCGGCGCCGATGGCGCCTCGAGCGTGTATCCGATCGCCGAGAACGTGCACCGCGACGGCATCCTGTTCACGACCACCGTGCCGGGACCGAACGTCTCGAGCGAGTGCGCACGCAAGGCGCAGGATGCGGCGCGCGTCATCGTCGCCGAGCTCGGTTACGTCGGCGTGCTGTGCATCGAGTTCTTCGTGCTGGCCGACGGCTCGCTGGTCGTCAACGAGATGGCGCCGCGTCCGCACAACAGCGGGCACTACACGATCGACGCCTGCGTCACGAGCCAGTTCGCGCAGCAGGTGAGGGCGATGGCGCGCCTGCCGCTGGGCGATTGCCGCCAGCATTCGCCCGCCGTCATGCTGAATATCCTGGGCGACGTCTGGTTCGACGGCGACAGCGATACGCCGCGCGAACCGGCCTGGGACCGGGTGCTGGCGCTGCCGGGCGCCAACCTGCACCTGTACGGCAAGGAAGACCCGCGCCGCGGCCGCAAGATGGGCCACGTGACCTTTGTTGCGCCGACGCTCGAAGGCGCGCAGCAGCAGTTGCAAGCCGCCTGCGCGATCCTGGGAATCGAACTGTGAGCGACGTGCGAGATCCGCAGATCGAAGCCGCCGCGCGCGCGCTGGAAGCCGGCCGATTGGTTGCCTTCCCGACCGAGACCGTGTACGGCCTCGGCGCCGACGCCGAGAACCCGGCCGCGGTGGCCGCCATCTATGCCGCCAAGGGCCGCCCGCAGGATCACCCGGTGATCGTGCACGTGGCGCCCGGTGCCAGTCTCGATTACTGGTGCGCCGACATCCCCCAGGAAGCGTACCAGCTGGCCGAGGCCTTCTGGCCCGGTCCGCTCACCATGATCCTGAAACGCGCGAGCAATATCCCGGACGCTGTTTCCGGCGGCCAGGACACGGT
>CAJYQM010000417.1 GCA_913777025.1 uncultured Massilia sp.
CGGACGGCGCGACGGCCTGGCGCCGCGCATCGCGCGCCACTGCATGGGCAGCGGCCGCCTGCCGGCGCTGCTGGAGGCGGGCGTGCGTAGCAGCGTGCGTAGCGAAATGCGTAGCGACCTGCGCAGCGGCGCCGGCACGCGCGGGCAGGGCGGCCTGGCCGAGGCCTTGCAGGGGTTTGGCGCCGAACTGGCGGACGCCGGCTTCGACAGCGTGCTGGTGCACGGCACCGGCCAGACCGTGGCGGGCGCCAGCATGTTCGTGCTGTTCGGCCTGCCGATGCGGCCGAACGCGCGCCACGCCTATTTCCTGGAACTGTTGCTGCCCTACCTGCACCTGGCGCTGTCGCGGCTGCCCGCGCCGGCGGCGGGCGGCGTGCCGCCGGCGCGCATGCTGAGCGCGCGCGAGACCGAGATCATCGGATGGCTGCGCGAGGGCAAGAGCAACGACGAGATGGGCCAGATCCTGGGCATCAGCGGCCTGACCGTCAAGAACCATCTGCAGCGCATCTACCGCACGCTGGGTGTCAGCAACCGCGCGCATGCGCTGGCGCGCTGCATGGAATTAAGGCTGCTGGAAACGTAGGCGTATCAGGACTGCGGCGCTTCTGCGGCGCGCCGCATCGCGTCGTAGCGGTAGGCTTCGGCGTTGGCGTCGATGATGCGCGGGCCCTTGCAGCCCTCAAGCGCGCAGTCGGGCGTCGGGACCGTGCTGACGCCGGTGGTGGCGACGCGGGTCTGGGAGGCCTCGACAGGGGCGGTGGTATCGTAGCCGCCGCAGGCGGTGAGCAGGGCGGCGAGGCTGAGGGCGGAAATCGTGTTCAGGGTGAAGAATTTCATGGTCGGTCGCGGATGGCTGCGTTACTGATGAGCTATTGTAGCGACAGATTTTTGCCGTAACTCAACTTTTTACCGCTTGTCACAGGGATATTGAACTTTTGAGATATTTTTCGGTGGAAATAAATGCAGATCGATGATGATGCAAGGAAATATTTTGTGAGAAATTTTTGATATTCAGTCGTAACGTTGTTGTGCGGCAACACCGGGCTGTGCCGTGCATGCCTTGACGGCCCCCGCAGGGGCGCCGATGATGAGTCCATGAAAAAACTGATCCTCCTTTTGTTGACCTTTGCCTGCGCCGCCTGCAGCGGTGGCACGCAAACCAAGTCCCATGCCGAGCTGCTCGGCGCCGGACGCGCCGCGAGCCCGCAACAGCTTGCCCAGCAGGGCGCCAAGGCGGACCCGGGCGCTACCCTGGCGCGCATCCGGTCCATGGTCGGCAACGCGGCCTGTACCGAGGACGCGCAATGCCACACGCTGGCGCTGGGCGCGAAAGCCTGCGGCGGTCCGGAGTCCTACCTGGCCTGGTCGTCGGCCCGGGTCGGGGAATCCGAGCTGCGCGCGCTGGGTGAGGCCTACAAGGAAGAACGGCGCGCCGCCAACAAGGCGTCCGGCATGATGTCGACTTGCCAATTCCTGATGGATCCGGGCGCGATGTGCAAGGCCGGCACCTGCCAGTTGGGCGGCGGCGACCCGCTGGCGCGCTGATCTCATCCACCTGCATCAAGAAAGACGCTGCGGCCGGCAGCACTTGCCCCTGGCGAGACGGCGTGTCCGGAAGCTGCGCGGTGTCGTATCGCCGTCACATGCATGTGGCATGCTCAGCCCTGGGCGAACGGAACGTGACGGCCGCACTGCGCTTGCATAAATATATTTGTTCAGGAGGCAAGCGCGTGGTAGCCTGTGGAAAGTCTTTGCGTTGATGCAACGCTTGGACCCTATACCACATGGCGAGAAGATCACATGGCTAGAAGATCATTGGGGGAGTCCGTTAGATGTATCCAGTGCTGAACCAGGGCGCTTGCCGGCGTCTGCGCCGGGCCGGGCGCGCGAACGCCGGCTTCACGCTGCTCGAACTGCTGGTCGTGATCGTCATCATCGGCCTGCTCGCGGCCTACGTCGGCCCCAAGTATTTCTCGCAGCTGGGCAAGTCCGAAGTCACCGTGGCCAAGGCCCAGATCGAAGCCTTCGAAAAATCGCTCGACACCTACCGCCTCGACGTCGGCCGCTACCCGACCACGGAAGAGGGCCTGAACGCGCTGATGGCCGCGCCGCCCACGGCCGCCGCCAAGTGGAACGGCCCCTACCTCAAGAAAGGCGTGCCGGCCGACCCCTGGGGCCACGCCTACCAGTACCGCGCGCCGGGCAGCAAGAGCGAGTACGAGATCGTCTCGCTCGGCAAGGATGGCCAGCCGGGCGGTACGGGCGACAACGCGGACATCAGCTCGCAGTAACGCCCTCACCACTTTCTTCCTGCGGATCTTCCCGTCATGCAGTTTGCGGTACGTACCCTTGCGCCCGACATGAGCATCGCCAGCGTCGTGGTCGAAGCGCCGGATGAGGCCGATGCGCGGCGCCAGGTCGAGGCGCGCGGCCTGTTTGTCAGCGCGATCGCGCCGGCGCGATCGCCGCTGTTCGCGCGTTCGCGCGGCGGCAAGTTGCCCCAGGTGCTGTTCAGCCA
>CAJYQM010000418.1 GCA_913777025.1 uncultured Massilia sp.
CCGGCGCTTCCAGCGGCATCGGCGCCGCGCTGGCGCGTGAGTATGCGGCACGCGGCGCCACGCTCGGCCTGCTGGGCCGGCGCCGCGACGCCCTCGAACAGCTGGCCGCCAGCCTGCCCGGCCGGCACCGTATCTACCCGGCCGACGTGACCGACCACGCGGCGCTGGCCGCCGCCGCGGCCGACTTCATCGCCCGCGTGGGCGGCGCCGACGTCGTCATCGCCTCCAGCGGCATCTCGCACGGCACGCTGACCGAGCGCCCGGAAGACCTGCCGCGCTTCGCGGAGGTGTTCGACGTCAACGTGCTCGGCACCATCGCCACGTTCACGCCCTTTGTCGAGTCCATGAAAACCGGCGGCGGCGCGCCGAAGCGCCTGGTGGCGATCGGCAGCGTGGCGGGCATCCGCGGCATGAAGGGCGCGGGCGCCTACTGCGCCTCGAAAGCCGCCGTGCACAGCTATGCCGAAGCGCTGCGTCTTGAAATGCGAGACTACGGTATCCGGGTGGTCACCATCGCCCCCGGCTACATCGACACACCCATGACCCGTAACAACCGTTTTCCCATGCCTTTCCTGATGCCCGCCGAGCGCTTTGCCGCGCGCGCCGTGCAGACCATCGAACGCGGCAGGAGCTACCGCGTGATCCCCTGGCAGATGGGCCTCGTGGCCAAGTTGCTGCGCCTGCTCCCGAATGTCGTCTTCGACGCGCTGTTCTCGCGCGCGCCGCAAAAAGCGCGCAAGGTGCCGGCATGAACGCAGCGCGCATTGCCGCATTGTCCCGGGCCGGCGTCGCCGTCGAGGTGGTGCCTGAAACCGGCTCGACCAACGCCGACCTGCTGGCGCGCGCCGCGCAGCTGGAGGCGCCGCTGCTCCTGATCGCCGAACACCAGACCGCCGGCCGCGGCCGCGCCGGGCGCAGCTGGCTGTCGGCGCCCGGCCATTCGCTGACCTTCTCGCTGGCCTGGCGCTTCGACGGCGGCCTGCACGCGCTGACCGGCCTGCCGCTGGCGGTGGGCGTGGCGCTGGCCGAGACCCTGGGCCGCCTCGGCCAGCACGTGCAGCTGAAGTGGCCGAACGACCTGCTCAAGGACGGCGACAAGCTAGCCGGCATCCTGGTCGAGACCCAGCCGGCTGGCGGCGCGGCCTGGGCCATCGTCGGCATCGGATTGAACCTGGCGATGCCGGACGAACTCGAAGCACGGATCGGACGCGCCGTCGCCGCCGTGCCCTGGCTGGCGCGCATGGACCGCGACACCCTGATGGCCGCCGTGCTCGACGGCCTGGCGCAGGCGCTGCGCGAATTCGGCGCCAAGGGCTTCGCCGCCTTCAGCGCGCGCTGGAACCTGCTGCACGCCTACCAGGGCCAGCCGGTCACCATCATCGACCGCGGCGAGGTGCTGCACGAGGGCCTGGCCGCCGGCGTCGACGATGCCGGCCGGCTGCTGCTCGACACCGAGCAGGGGCGGGTCAGGATCGTGGCGGGCGACGTGTCGCTGCGCCCGAAGAACACCTAACACGAGGAGGCCGTCATGCTGCTGCTGGTCGATGCAGGCAATACCCGGGTCAAGTGGGCCATCGCGGCCCTGGATGCCGCGCCCGGCGACTGGATCGCGCACGACGCCGTGGCGCATGCGGACTTGAAGCGGCTGGTGCCGGCCTGGAGCGGCCACGGCATCACGCGCGCGATCGTCTCGAACGTGGCCGGCGCCGCCATGCGCGCGGAGCTGGAAGCGCTGCTGCCGGTGGCGCCGGAATGGTTCACGTCGACGCCCGAGCTGGCCGGCCTGCGCAACCGCTACCGCAATCCCGGCCAGCTGGGCAGCGACCGCTTCGCCGCCGCCCTCGGTGCGCGCACGCTGGTGCCGGGCCAGGCGCTGGTGGTGGCGACCTGCGGCACCGCGACCACGGTGGACGCGGTCGGCGCCGACGGGGAATTCATCGGCGGGATGATCCTGCCGGGCCTGGGCCTGATGCTGGGCGCGCTGGCGCGCGGCACGGCCCAGCTGCCGCAAGCGATTGCGCCACAATCGGCGGGCGATCCGCCGGCCATCTTCGCCGACAATACCCACGACGCCATCCTGTCCGGCTGCTTGTCGGCCCAGGCCGGGGCGATCGAGCGTGCCGCAGTGGCGCACGGCGCGGCGCTGTGCATCGTGTCCGGCGGGGCCGCCGGCCACATCGCCCCGCTGCTGTCGGTCCCTTACCGTCTGCTGGATAATATCGTGCTCGCCGGCCTGCACGCGGCCGCACCTGCCATGGGGAATTCGTAATTGCTGAAATTCGCTTTCTGGACCCTGCTGTTCGTGAATGCCGGCCTGTTCGCCTACGGCCAGGGCTATTTCGGCTCGGGTGCCGGCAACGACCATGAACCGGCCCGCCTGAAGCGCCAGTTCAACACGCCCAAGCTGACCCTGCTGACGGGCGAGCAGGCCGCCGTCGCGGCCAAGGCTGCGCCGGCACCGGCCGGCGGCGACGAAGCGGCAGCGGCCCAGGCCGAGCCGCCTGCGCCCGCCCCGCCCGCCCCCGCCGTCGTCCCTGCGGCGGTGCCCGCCGCCACGGCCGCGCGTGCCGCCCTCGCCTGCCTCGACGTCGGCGCCCTGAGTGCCGGCGATGCGCGCCGCTTCGAAGCGCGCCTGGCCGCGCTCGACCTCGGCGGCCAGGTGCAGGAAGGCCGCAAGACGGTGCAGGCCCAGGACGTCACCAGCTGGCTGGTCAACGTCCCGCCGCAACCGACCCGCGAGGCGGCCGAGCGCAAGGTCGCCGAACTGCGCAACCTGGGCGTGAGCGACCTGTTCATCATGAACGGCGATTCGCCGATGAAGAACGCGATCTCGCTGGGGGCGTTCAAGACCGAGAGCGGCGCCCAGGCCCTGCTGGCCCAGCTGAACAAACAGGGCGTGCACACGGCCCGCATCACCGCGCGCGGTCCGCAGACAACGCACTACACCTACCGCCTGCGCGGGCTCGACGAGGCCACGCGCAAGCGCATCGTCGGCTACGCGGAGCGCTACGACGCCGAGACCCGGGCCTGCAGGCCGTAAAAAAAAGGCGCTGTTCGCATTAGCTGTTGAACTTCTTGAACGGCTGAGGTCCAACGACGACCTGAACCACCGGCCGGAGTCGTCATGCATGTCCGCAAGTTCGAGCGCTTCCTCAAGCATCTCGATACGCTGACCCGGCGCCAGCGCGACCGCCTGCTCGCCCTGCTGCGCCCCGCGGCAAAACTCGATCAGACCATCGGGCTGATCGAGCAGGCGGTGGCCGGCCGGCTCACCTGTCCCGCCTGCTCATCAAGCAAGCTCTACCGCCACGGCCACGCCCACGGCCTGCAGCGCTATCGCTGCCGCGACTGCGGCCGCACCTGCAACGCACTGAC
>CAJYQM010000419.1 GCA_913777025.1 uncultured Massilia sp.
TCGGGCAAGGCCACACCGGTGGCGCCGAGTTTCGTGACAATCGCGTGCTGGGCATCGGCCACGCTGGCCATCAGGCTCAGGTAGCCGCGCAGGGCGTCCTCGACGGGGATGCCGGGCACCTTGCCGGCGGCCAACTGGCGCAGGCGTTCGGCGCGCGCCTGGAACAGGGTCGCGGGCTGCGGCAGGTGCAGGCGCGGGATGGCGTTGTGATCGAGGGCTTCGATCTCGCCGGGTTGGAGCAGACGTTGTACCAAAATATCACTCGCTAAAAACAAAGGCCGGGTCATGCCTCGGCAGACCCGGCCTATTCTAAATCAATGCGGAAAAGCCTGCCGTCGCCCCCGCGAAGGCAGGGGCCCAAGTTTGCATGCGCTGACAAAACGCATAGGACTTGGGCCCCTGCCTACGCAGGGACGACGTGCTTGGGCTGACGGTCAATGACCGCTGTCGCCTTTCTTCATGACCTCTTCGAACCACTTCGGATGGTGCTTGCGTGCCCAGCCGTAGCTGACGACACCGCGGGTCATCGCGCCGATCGAACCCTTGATCCACAGGCCGGCATAAATGTGCACGATGATGGCCGTGATGATCACGAACGCGAAGAAGGCGTGCGCAAGGGCCGAGAAGCGGATCAGGCCGATCGGGAAGAAGTGGGAGAACCACTGCCGCCAGATCACGATGCCGCTGACGAACAGCACGATCATGGCCACGACCAGCGTGAAGAACAGCAGCTTCTGGCCGGCGTTGTACTTGCCGACCTTCGGGAGCTTGTCTTCGCGGTTGGCCAGCACGTCGTCGATCTGCTTCAGCCATTGCTTGTCGCCGTCCTCGAAACGGTTGTGGGCACGCATGCGCAGCGCCAGCAGCATGAAGGACACGAACATCACCACACCGAAGAACGGGTGCAGGATGCGGGTCCACTGGCCGCCGCCGAACAGGCCGTACAGCCAGGACATGGCCGGGTGGAACATGGCCAGGCCGGACAGCGCCAGCAGGATGAAGGTGATGGCCGTCAACCAGTGGTTGCTGCGTTCGTTCGCGGTGTAACGCTGGATGACGGGGTTGCCATCCTTGTCACGGCGCAAACGGATCGGGTTGCCGTCTTGATCACGCTTCATGCTTGTCTCCCTTCAGCTTGGCGGCCTCGTGAAGGGCCTCGGCTTCTTCTTCGCGGCTGACCTCGTTCGGACCGACACGGGTGTAGTGGAACCACCCGGCGACCGCGGCGGCCGCCATGCCCAGCAGGGCCAGCGGCTTGGTGACGCCTTTCCACAGGCCGACCATCGGGCTGATGGCCGGTGCGTTGGCCAGGCCGCTGTACAGCGCCGGACGGTCCGCGTGGTGCAGCACGTACATCACGTGGGTGCCGCCGACGCCGGCCGGGTCGTACAGGCCGGCGTTCTCGAAGCCGCGCTCCTTCAGGTCTTCGATACGTTCGGCGGCGTGTTCCTTCATCGCCTCCTTGGTACCGAACATGATGGCGCCGGTCGGGCAGGTCTTGACGCAAGCCGGTTCCTGGCCGACAGCCACACGGTCCGAGCACAGCGTGCACTTGTAGGCGCGGTTGTCCTGCTTCGAGATGCGCGGGACGTTGAACGGGCAACCGGTCACGCAGTAACCGCAGCCGATGCAGTTTTCCTGATGGAAATCCACAATGCCGTTGTTGTACTGCACGATCGCGCCCGGCGACGGGCAGGCCTTCAGGCAGCCCGGCTCTTCGCAGTGCATGCAGCCGTCCTTGCGGATCAGCCACTCGAGGTTGCCGTCATTCGTTTCGTGTTCGGCGAAACGCATCACGGTCCACGATTGCGGCGTGAGGTCGAGCGGGTTGTCGTAGACGCCCGCGTTCACGCCGACCTCGTCGCGCAAGTCGTTCCACTCCATGCACGCCGTCTGGCAGGCCTTGCAGCCGATGCACTTCGAGACGTCGATCAGCTTGGCGACGGTGCCGGTGCTGGGCGTGCGCGCGGTCGGCGGTGGCGTCGTGGTCGCGGAAACCCGCTTGATATCCAAAGATTGTAATGCCATAAATATCTCCTCGGATCCTTAAGCTTTCTCGACTTTTACCAGGAACGACTTGAATTCCGGGGTCTGCGAGTTGCCATCGCCCACCGAGGGGGTCAATGTGTTTGTGAGATAACCCGGCTTGGTCAGGCCCTTGAAGCCGAAGTGCAGCGGGATGCCCACGGTGAAGGTTTCCTTGCCGTTGATCTTCAAGGCGCGGATACGCTTGGTCACGATCACCTTGGCGATGATGTGGCCACGCTTGCTGCTCACCTTGACGGTCTGTCCGGCCGACACGCCGATCTGCTTGGCATGCGCCTCGCCGATCTCCACGAACTGTTCCGGCTGGATGATGGCATTCAGTCGGGCATGCTTGGTCCAGAAGTGGAAGTGCTCGGTCAGGCGATAGGTCGTCGCCACCACCGGGAACTCCTCAGCCGTACCGAAGTCCTTGCGGTCGCCCGGGAACACGCGCGCGCCAGGGTTGCTGACCGCCTTCGGGTTGTTCGGGTGCATCAGGTTCTTGCCGACCGGATTCTCGAAGGGCTCGTAGTGCTCGGGGAACGGACCTTCGTTCATCATGCCGCGGGCGAAGAAGCGCGCCACGCCTTCGGCATTCATGATGAACGGGTTCATGCCGTTGGCAGGATCCTCGTCCAGCTTGAAGTCGGGCACGTCAGGACCGCTCCAGGTCGTGCCGTTCCAGCTGATCAGCTTGCGGCTCGGATCGAAGGGCTTGCCCTTGGTGTCGCACGATGCACGGTTGTACAGCACGCGGCGGTTCGCCGGCCAGGCCCAGGCCCAGTTCAGCGTATTGCCGATGCCGCTCGGGTCGCTGTTGTCGCGGCGGCCCATCATGTTGCCGGCCTGGGTCCAGGAACCTGCCCAGATCCAGTTGCCCGAGGTCGTGGTGCCGTCGTCGCGCAGCAGGGCGAAGCTGGACAGCTGCTCGCCTTTCTTCGCCAGGATCTTGGTCGGATCCTTCGGATCGGTCACGTCGGCCAGCGCCTTGCCGTTGAACTCCATCGCGAGTTCTTCCGGGGTCGGGCTGAACGGCTTGGCGTAGGGCCAGGTCAGGTTCAGGATCGGCTCGGGGAACTTGCCGCCATCCTTCTGGTACATCTGCTTCATGCGCAGGAACAGGCCGGCCATGATTTCCAGGTCTGAACGTGCCTGGCCCGGCGGCTCGGCGCCTTGCCAGTGCCACTGCAGCACGCGCGAGGAACTCACCAGCGAACCGCGTTCTTCCGCGAAGCAGGTGGTCGGCAGGCGGAACACTTCGGTCTGGATCTTGCTCGGATCGACGTCGTGGAATTCGCCATGCGACTTCCAGAACTCGGCGGTCTCGATCGCCAGCGGATCCATTACGACCAGGAACTTCAGCTTGGACAGCGCGCGCTGCACCTTGGCCTTGTTCGGGGCCGAGGCAAGCACGTTGAAGCCCTGGCAGATGTAGCCGTTCATCTGGCCCTTGTCCATCAGCTCGATGGCCTGCAGCAGGTCGTACGGCTTGTCCAGCTTCGGCAGGTAGTCGAAGGCCCAGTTGTTCTCGGCCGTCGCGAAGTCGCCCCACCAGGTCTTCATGAAGGAGACGTGGAACTTCTTGTAGTTGCTCCAGTAGCTCAGCTGGTTCGGACGCAGCGGTTTCGAGGCGCGCGCACCGATATAGGCGTCGAAGTCCTGTTCGCCTTCGAACGGCAGGGTCATGTAGCCCGGCAGCAGGTTCGACATCAGGCCGAGGTCGGTCAGGCCCTGGATGTTCGAGTGGCCGCGCAGCGCGTTCATGCCGCCGCCGGCGATACCGATGTTACCCAGCAGCAGCTGCACCATCGCGCCGAGGCGGATGGTCTGGGCGCCGGTCGAGTGGTGCGTCCAGCCCAGTGCGTACAGGATGGTCGCGGCACGGCCCGGCACGGCCGTCGAGGCCAGGGTCTCGGCGACCTTGGTGAATTGCGCCGGCGCGACGCCGCAGATCTGCTCCACCATTTGCGGGGTGTAGCGCGAATAGTGCTGCTTCATCAGCTGGTAGACGCAACGCGGGTGCTGCAGCGTCGGGTCGACCTTGGCGAAGCTGTCCTCGCCGATCTCGTAGTTCCAGCTCGACTTGTCGGTGTACTTGCCGGCCTTCTCGTCATAGCCCGAGAAGATGCCGTCGTTGAATTGGTAGTCCTCGCGCACGATGAACGAGAAGTCCGTGTAGTTCTTCACGTATTCGTGCTGGATCTTGTCGTTCGTCAGCAGATAGTTGACGATCGCGCCCAGGAAGACGATGTCCGTGCCGGTACGCGTCGCCACATAATAGTCGGCAACGGACGCAGTACGGGTAAAACGTGGGTCGACCACGACCAGCTTGGCCTTGTTATGGGCCTTCGCTTCGGTCACCCATTTGAAACCGCAGGGGTGGGCTTCGGCGGCATTGCCGCCCATGACCAGGATCACGTCCGCATTGCGGATGTCGACCCAGTGATTCGTCATCGCGCCACGGCCAAACGTCGGGGCAAGACCTGCCACCGTCGGACCGTGTCAAACACGCGCTTGATTGTCGAATGCGAGCATGCCCATGGGGCGAACAACCTTGTGGGTCAGGTAACCCGCTTCGTTGCTCGCGGCCGATGCGGCCAGCATGCCGGTGGTCAGCCAGCGGTTGACGGTCTTGCCGTCGGCCGTCTTCTCGATGAAGTTGGCATCGCGGTCGTCCTTCATCAGCTTGGCAATGCGGTCGAGCGCCTTGTCCCAGCTGATCTTGGTCCATTCCGAGGCGCCCGGTGCACGGTATTCCGGCTCCAGCAGGCGGTTCGGGCTGTGGATGAAATCGACCAGCGACGCACCCTTCGGGCACAGCGTGCCGCGGTTCACCGGATGGTCCGGATCGCCTTCGATGTGGATGATCGCCGCGGCGGCGTTCTTGGCGTTGTCGCCCAGGCCGTACATCAGGATGCCGCAACCGACGGAGCAGTAGGGGCAGGTATTACGCGTCTCGGTCGTGCGGGCCAGCTTATACTGCCGGACTTCGGCCATGGCCGTTGCCGGAGCAAAGCCAAGCACCGCAAGGCTCGAGCCCGCGATGGTTGCACCAGTAACCCGGAGGAACTGGCGCCTTGACATCTGGTTCATGAATAATCCTTTTAAGGGGAACGTATTGCAGACTGTACTTTACCATTCCTGGCGAACACAGGAGTGGCGAGGTAGTGGAAAGGCTTGTTAATGTGGGGAAAATACGTAGTATCCACAACACATCCGTGTTCACATTCCGCTTAGGAATAGCGTAATTACAATTTGATGAAACTAATGGTTATGGCCGATATAAACCAAAACGAGCATGAAAATTTACCGAAACCAGATCGGAAGAGCACACGTCT
>CAJYQM010000420.1 GCA_913777025.1 uncultured Massilia sp.
CTACCAATTCCGCCACGTGGGCATACAAACAACCGGACCTGCAACAGCAAAACAACTCAAGTAGATTTTGGTGCCCACGGAGGGACTCGAACCCCCACACCTCGCGGCACATGGACCTGAACCATGCGCGTCTACCAATTCCGCCACGTGGGCATGCAAACAACCTGTACTACAACAACACAGCGACTTTGGTGCCCACGGAGGGACTCGAACCCCCACACCTCGCGGCACATGGACCTGAACCATGCGCGTCTACCAATTCCGCCACGTGGGCGCTGCGTTGCTTTTTACTGCTCCCTCGACGTTGCCGTCGAATTCCGCTACGATATCAGGCTTTGTCGTTTTGCACTAGACCAACTTTCGTTTGCTATTGCCGCTGCCACCTCCATCGCGCCTTCGTTGCCGGCTGTGCCGTTTTCGAAGAGAGCGAAAGTATAGCGGATGAATTGCAAAAGTCAAAGGCCTGTGGAGATAGTCATCGGTGGCACGCTTCAAAACTGCCCGTTAGGCGAATCCCCCGGTCCTCCGTTACACTACGCCTGCAAGCGTGTCAATCCAACCATTGTGCCGACAGTCGGCCAACCCACTGGCTCAACAAGATTAAGAAAACGATTTGAAGCACCCGACCTATACCATTCCCAGCCGCGAGGAAATTCTCGGCGTATTCCGCGAGGCCGGCGCCCCGCTCGACAGCGGCGCCCTGGCCCGTGCCCTGAAAGTCAACCCCGACGCGCAAGGCGTGCTCACACGCCGCCTGAATGCGATGGAGCGTGACGGACAAATCCGCGCCAATCCCGCCGGCGAATACCAGCTGACCGATCATTCCAGCTTCATCTCGGGCCGCGTCACCGCGCACCGCGACGGTTTCGGCTTCGTGATTCCGGACGAGGGCGGCGATGACCTGTTCCTGCCCGATAAGGAAATGCAGAAGGTGCTGCATGGCGACCGCGTGCTCGCGCGCGTCGTCGGCACTGACCGCCGCGGCCGTCCGGAAGGCACGATCGTCGAAGTGGTCGAACGCGCCAACACCCATATCATCGGGCGCCTGGTGAACGAGGGCGGTGTCTGGATCGTGGCGCCGGAAGACAAGCGCATCGGCCAGGACATCCTGGTGGCCGGTTCCCCCGGCAAGGCCAAGAGCGGCCAGGTCGTCAGCGTCGAACTGGTCGAGCAGCCGTCGCGCTTCAAGCAGCCGACCGGCAGGATCGTCGAAGTGCTGGGCGAGCTGGACGACCCCGGCATGGAAATCGAGATCGCCGTGCGCAAGTTCGGCGTGCCGCACGTGTTCTCGGCGGAGGCACTGAAGCAGGCCAACAAGCTGCCGAGCGAAGTGCGCGACGGCGACCTGGGCGACCGCGTCGACCTGCGCGACGTGCCGCTGGTGACGATCGACGGCGCCGATGCGCGCGACTTCGACGATGCCGTCTACTGCGAACCCGTCAAGATCGGCCGCATCCAGGGCTACCGCCTGCTGGTGGCGATCGCCGACGTCAGCCACTACGTCAAGCCGGGCGACCCGCTGGACGACGACGCCATCGAGCGCTCGACCTCGGTGTATTTCCCGCGCCGCGTGATCCCGATGCTGCCGGAAAAACTGTCGAACGGCCTGTGCTCGCTGAACCCGGCGGTCGACCGCCTGACGCTGGTGTGCGACATGGTCGTCACGGCGGACGGCGAAGTGACCGCCTACCAGTTCTACCCGGCCGTGATGCACTCGGCGGCGCGCCTGACCTATGACGAAGTCGCCGCCATCCTCGGCAACACCAAGGGGCCGGAAGCGGGACGCCGTCCGGGCATCGTGCCCCACCTGCTCAACCTGAACGAGGCCTTCCGCGCGCTGCTCAAGGCGCGCCAGGAACGCGGTGCGATCGACTTCGAGACCACCGAGACCTATATCGTCTCGAACGCGATGGGCAAGATCGAAAAGATCCTGCCGCGCACCCGCAACGACGCCCACCGCCTGATCGAGGAATGCATGCTGGCCGCGAACGTCTGCGCGGCCGACTTCCTGATCCGCCACGACCAGCCGAGCACCTTCCGCATCCACGCGGTGCCGACCGAGGAAAAGCTGAACCAGCTGCGCACCTTCCTGAAGCAGGCCGGCCTGAACCTCGGCGGCGGCACCACGCCGGCCGCGCGCGACTACGCCGAGCTGATGCAGCGCATCAAGGAGCGTCCGGACGCGACCCTGCTGCAGACCATGCTGCTGCGCTCGATGCAGCAGGCGGTCTACAGCCCGGACAACGTCGGCCACTTCGGCCTGGCCTACGAACATTACGCTCACTTCACCAGCCCGATCCGGCGCTATCCGGACCTGCTGACCCACCGCGCGATCAAGGCGGTCCTGAAGGGCAAGAAGTACGAGCCGACCGGCATCGACCTGACGAAGCTGAACACCACGCTGTCGAATTCGGCGCGCAAGCAGGCGGCCAAGGACAAGCTCGAAGGCAAGCAGAAGAATCCGAAGGACCTGACCATCTGGGACGCCCTCGGCGTGCACTGCTCGGCCAACGAACGCCGCGCCGACGAAGCCTCGCGCGACGTCGAGAACTGGCTCAAGTGCTTCTACATGCAGGACAAGCTGGGCGAGGAATTCACCGGCGTGATCTCGGGCGTGACCCCGTTCGGCATCTTCGTGCAGCTGGACGAGCTGTTCGTGGAAGGCCTGGTCCACATCAGCGGCCTGGGCACCGGCGACTACTTCCAGTACGACGAGGCGCGCCACGAACTGCGCAGCGACACCAGCGGCAAGACCTTCAAGCTGACCGACCGCGTGACGGTGCAGGTGGCGCGCGTCGACCTCGAGTCGCGCAAGATCGACCTGGTGCTGGCCCAGCCGGCCGCCGCGAAGGGCGCGATCCCGGCCCCGCTGGAGCGTGCCCGTGCCCTGGCCCAGGAAGCCCTGGCGCAGAAGGAGCCGAAGGAATCGCGCCGCCGCAAGCGCAACCGCAACAAGAACAAGGGAAATCGCGACCAGGCGCCGGTCGCGGACCAGGGCTCGACCTGGCCGGTATCGGTGGACGACGACCAGGCCGACGAGCAAGCCACGGCCAGCGACGAAAGCCCGGATGACGTCGTGTTCGTGCCGCCGTCGCGCAGCAGCCGTCGCCGCAAGGCCAAGGCACAGCGCGCGGAAGCGGCGCGGGCTGCGGAGTCGGCTGCACAAACGGCTGCACAAGCGGCGCCCGTGGCAGCCGCTGTTGCTGCGGAACCCGTTGCGCCGGAGCCCGTTGTTGCGGAACCCGTCGTTCCGGAACCGGTGGCGCCGGCAGCTGTCGAGCCAGCGCCGAAGAAGAAGCGGACTGCAAAGCAGGCGCCCCAGGAAGCCGTGGCACCGGTACAGGAACCCGCACCGGCACCCGAGCCTGTCGTAGCGCCCGCCGAACCGGCGCCGAAGAAGAAGCGTGCCGCGAAGCAGCTTGCGCAGGAAGCCCCGGTTGCCGGCCAGGAGCCGGTCCCGGCGCCGGTCGCCGCACCCGCCGAGCCGGCGCCGAAGAAGAAGCGTGCTGCCAAGCAGGTGCAGCAGGTAGCCGAGGCGATGGCACCCGCACCCGTAGCCGCCCCGGAACCGGCACCGGCCGAACCGGCGCCGAAGAAAAAGCGCGCTGCCAAGCCGGCGGAACCGGCCGTCGCACCGGCGCCAGTTGCTCCGGCCGCGCCTGAAGCACCCATCGCCGCCAAGAAAGCGGCAAGAAAGCCCGCCGCCAAAAAGCCGGCGGTAAAACAAGGCCGCACCCAGGAAGGTGCGGCCGCCGCGGAGGCCAAGGCACCGGCCAAGCCCGCATCCAAAACCAGCAGGAAGAAGACCGTAACAGATGAAAAATAAAATGATTTTCGGCTTCCACGCCGTGACCTCGCGCTTGCGCCACGAGGCACAGTCCGTGGAAGAGATCTTTGTCGACGCCGAGCGCCAGGATCGCCGCATGCAGGACCTGATCGCGAATGCGAAGCAGGCCGGCGTGCGCGTCATGCCGGTCGAATCGGCGCGCCTCGACAAGATCGTCGGCACGCGCCGCCACCAGGGCGTGATCGCGTTCGCCAGCCAGCTCTCGCTGGCCCGCAACCTGGACGAGCTGCTGGACGTGGTCGAGGGTCCGCCGCTGCTCCTGATCCTGGACGGCATCACCGACCCGCACAACCTGGGGGCCTGCCTGCGCGTGGCCGACGGCGTCGGCGCCCATGCCGTGATTGCGCCGAAGGACCGCTCGGTCGGCCTGAACGCCACCGCCGCCAAGGTCGCCAGCGGCGCCGCCGAGACCGTTCCCTACATCACCGTGACCAACCTGGCGCGCACCATGCGCGACCTGAAGGAGCGCGGCATCTGGCTGATCGGCACGTCCGACGACGCCGACAAGGGCCTGTACGAAGGCGATTTCACCGGCCCCACCGCGCTGGTGATGGGATCGGAAGGCGAGGGCATGCGCCGCCTGACCCGCGAGACCTGCGACATGCTGGTCTCGATCCCGATGTTCGGCTCGGTCGAGAGCCTGAACGTCTCGGTCGCCTCGGGCGTCTGCCTGTACGAGGCGCGCCGCCAGCGCCTGGGCAAGGAAGCGCAGTAACGCTTTACCACCGTCGCCGCCGCTAAGCGGGGGCGACGGTTTCCGCAGTTGTTCATCGTCTTTCCAAATTTGTCTCCCTCATAAGCAAGACCGGCCCGGATACGCTACCATGCTGTCTGTTTGCCACGGTAAGTATTTATGTTTTCCAAGCTGCGCGAAGATATCAAGAGCATCATCGACCGCGACCCGGCGGCCCGCAACGCGTGGGAGGTGCTCACCTGTTATCCCGGCCTGCATGCGGTCGTCATGCACGGCTGGGCGCATGCCTGCTGGCGGGCCGGCTTCAAATGGCTCGGCCGCTTCATTTCGTACATTGCCCGCATCGTCACGGGCATCGAGATCCATCCGGGCGCGACCATCGGGCGCCGGGTCTTCATCGACCACGGTTTCGGCGTCGTCATCGGCGAGACGGCCGTGGTCGGCGACGACTGCACCATCTACCAGGGCGTGACCCTGGGCGGCACCACCCTCGTGGCCGGCACCAAGCGCCATCCGACGCTGGAGCGCGGCGTCATCGTCGGTGCCGGGGCCCAGGTGCTGGGCGCGTTCACCGTCGGCGAATATGCCAAGATCGGCTCGAACGCCGTGGTCGTCAAGCCGGTGCCGGCGGGCGCCACCGCCGTCGGCAACCCGGCCCACCTGGTGCGCAAGGAAGAGCAGGTGCGCAATGCCCAGATGTTCGCGGCCTACGGCGTCACGCCCAATGGCGACGACCCGCTCTCGAAAGCCCTGCGCAACCTGATCGCCCACGCGGCGGCCCAGGACGAGCAGATCGAACGCCTGTGCGCGACCATGAAGGCGGCCGGCATCGCCTGCCAGCGGATGGACGAGAGTGATAAACTGGACCAGGCCCAGCTCAATCGACTAGTGGAATAA
>CAJYQM010000421.1 GCA_913777025.1 uncultured Massilia sp.
GTCGCTGCGGCTGTTCAACGAGTTCGGCGAGCCGAACATCACGACCACCGTGATCGCCGAAGAGATGAACATCTCGCCGGGGAACCTGTATTATCACTTCCGGAACAAGGACGACATCGTCAACTCGATCTTCGCCCAGTTCGAGGCCGAGATCGAGCGCATCCTGACCGTGCCGGCCGGACGCCGCTCGAACATGCAGGACGTCTGGTTCTACCTGCACCACATGTTCGAACTGATCTGGCGCTACCGCTTCTTCTACCGCGACCTGAACGACCTGCTGTCGCGCAACCGCAAGCTGGAACTGCGCTTCAAGGCCATCCTCGCGCACAAGATCAAGGTCGCGCGCCAGCTGTGCGAGGACTTGCGCAGCGAAGGTTCGCTCGACGCCGGCGACGCCCAGATCGGCGCGATGGCCACCAACATGGTGGTGGTGGCGACCTACTGGCTGTCCTACGAATACGTGCGCAATCCACGCAAGTACAGCGAGCAGCAGGCCATCGCCGATGCCCTGGCGCGCGGCTGCTACCAGGTGCTGTCGATGGTCGGCCCCTACCTGCGCGGCGAGACCCGTGACCTGTTCCAGCGCCTGTCCGAGGAGGCGCTCGCGAAGCTGCCGCCCGAGACGGACAACGGCGCCACCCCTACCTCCACGCAAGCCTGAAAGACGCTTCATGAAATCGATCGCCGTCTATTGCGGCGCCTCGCCCGGCGCCGATCCCGTCTATGCCGATGCCGCCCGCGGCCTGGCGCGCACCCTGGTCGAGCACAACATCGCGCTGGTCTACGGCGGCGGCAAGGTCGGCCTGATGGGCGTGATCGCCGACGAAGTGCTGCGCCTCGGCGGCGAAGCCACCGGCGTGATTCCGAAAGCCCTGGTCGAGCGCGAAGTGGGCCACGCCGGCCTCACGCGCCTGTTCGTGGTCAAGGACATGCATGAGCGCAAAGCCATGATGTCCGAGCTGTCCGAAGGCTTCATCGCCATGCCGGGCGGGATGGGCACGCTGGAAGAGCTGTTCGAGATGGTGACCTGGGCCCAGCTGGGCATCCACGCCAAGCCGATCGGGCTCCTGAACGTGAATGGCTTCTACGACGGGCTGTCGCGCTTCGTCGGCCACATGGTGGAGCAGGGCTTCGTACGGCCCGCCCACGCCGCCCTGCTGCATAACGAGGCCGAGCCGGACGCGCTGGTGCAGCGCCTGCGCCAGGCCGTTCCCGCCGCCGGCTGAAGCGGCGCCTCTCCGGCCCGCTGCCGCCTTGGCGGCGGGCATCTCCTCACCGTTCGTGTTTGCGCAATCACCCACGCGCGCAAACCGCTGTGCGGCGCCTTCTTCCCTCAAATTTATTCATCCCGCATGAAACCGATTTCTTTAGGAAATCGATTGCCATAACACGGCCATAACATTTTTGATCCCGCTATCATCGTGAGCATCATGCAACGGTGGAGGACCCGGCGGCATGGCTGGCAAGGCGGGGCGCACGCCCCGAACGAGACCGAGTGGAGACAAACCATGATCAACAAACGCCGTAACGATCTGCTGAAGCTGCTCGCCGACCGGCGATCGGCAACCGTCCACCAGCTGGTGGAAACGCTGGACGCCTCGCCGTCCACCATCCGGCGCGACATCAGCTGGCTCGCCGCGCGCAACCTGGTCGCGCGCACGCGCGGCGGCGCCGAGACCTTGCAACAGAAGCGCCGCCTGAACGGCTACGCCGGCGAGGAATTCGAGCGCAACCTGCAGTGCAACGTCGAGCGCAAGCATGCGATCGCGCGCCGCGCCGCCGCCATGTGCGAGGATGGCGAGACCATCATCGTGAATGCCGGTTCGACGACCTTCATGATGGCCGGCTTCCTGGCCGCCAGGCACCTGAAGATCGTGACCAATTCCTTCCTGATGGCCGAGCGCCTGCTCAGCACCAGCCAGAACGAGGTGGTGATCCCGGGCGGGCGCGTCTACCGCGACCAGAACGTGATCCTCTCGCCCTTCGACAACGACGCCACCGGCGACCAGTACGCATCCAAGATGTTCATGAGCGTATATGGCCTGTCGATGCTGGGCCTGGTGGAGTCGGACCCGGTGCTGGTGCGCGCCGAGAAGCGCCTGATCGGCCAGGCCGAGCAGCTGGTGGTGCTGGTGGACAGCTCGAAGTTCGCGCGCCGCGCCGGCCTGATCCTGTGCAGCCTGAAGCAGGTGCACACCGTGATCACCGACACCGATGTCGGCGACCTGGCCGTGCAGTGGCTGGAACAGGCCGGGATCCGGGTGATCACGGTGGTGCCGGAAGTGCCGCCGGCCAGTGCCGGCGCGCGGCGAGAGCCGGCCCTGCTGTCCTGACACCGGCGCCGATCGCCGCCATTGCGATCACGTTTTTGACCACATTCCCTTTTGGTCACGCCGCTGAGCAATCCTCGATTGACTGTCCCGAAGGCTTCGCTACCATCGATCCAGCCATTTCTGTATGGACAGGGATGAGGACAAGAGTGAGACGGAGACCATAAAGGATCGCATGATGAAGACGAGCAGGCGTAGCAACAGGAAAACGCGCAGCCGGGCGCAGCGCGCGGCATCGGTATCGGTGATGCTGGTCGCGGCCGGCCTCGGCAGCCATGCCGGGGCCCAGGAGGCGGCCGCGGACAGTGCCGCCCCTAGGATGGAAGCCAGCAAGGCGGAAGCCAGCAAGGTAGTGGTGACCGGCACGCGCCTGGCCAGCCGCGGCTTCCTGGCCCCGACCCCGGTCACCACGGTCGACCAGCAGGAACTGCAGTTGTCGGGCACGCAGAACCTGGAAGTCATGTTGTCCGACACGCCGCAGTTCACGGCCAACCAGTTGAGCAGCCCGACCGCGAACACGGTGCAGCCGGGCCAGCCCTCCGGCACGTCCACGCTGAACCTGCGCAACCTCGGCCCGACCCGCAACCTGGTGCTGGTCAACGGGCGCCGCTTCGCGATCAGCGGACCGGACTTCACCACCGACATCAACACGATCCCGAGCGCGCTGGTGAAGCGGGTCGAGACCGTCACCGGCGGTTCGTCCGCCGTGTACGGTTCGGACGCGATCTCGGGCGTGGTCAACTTCATCCTGCGCGACAATTTCGAGGGCGTCGAGATCAACGCCACGCACACGCACGACCAGCCGACCCGCACGCCCAACAACAGCCTCGACCTGACCGTGGGCGGCAACTTCGGCGAAGGAAAGGGCAACGTGGTGGTCTCGCTCAACTACATGGACCGCGAGGGCTTCACCCGCGGCGAGCGCGGCGGATGGACCCTGCCTTCGCTGGGCGACGGCTGCGTCACCGCGGCTTCCTGGTCGCCGACCTGGCCCGGCACCCCGCTGGCGGTACCGGGCGGACAGACCTGCGCCTCGGCCGGCGGACGCCCCGGCCTGGTCTACAGCGGTTCTTCGAACGTGCCGAACGGGCGCATCGGCAACCTGCCCGTGGTCGGCTCGAGCGCCTCGACCCCGGGCCTGAACGCCGCGCTGATCGCGGCCGGCCTGCAGAACGTGAGCTCGCTCGGCGCCATCTTCGACGCCAGCGGCAGGAACGTGCGCCCGTACACGACCGACGACGCCTACGACCTGGCCTCGCTGTCCTATATGGTGACGCCGCAGAAGCGCTGGATGAGCAACGCCTTCGCCCACTACGACTTCAGCGAGCGCGCCACCGGCTACATGGAGGCCCATTTCAGCAGC
>CAJYQM010000422.1 GCA_913777025.1 uncultured Massilia sp.
CAGCTGGCGCGCGGTCAGCCAGCCGACCAATTGCAATAATAAGCGCCGCGCGCCGGCCAGCAGCAACTCGGCATCGTCGATGCGGTCGAACAGTTCCAGGCGCGCGTGAAAAATCTCGGGCGGCGCGATCCACTCGAACAGCTCGGGCGCGAGGCCATAGGCGGCGTCGAGCAATTCCAGCAAGGCGCCGCCGCAGCGCCGCTGCAGGCCGGGACGCGGCAGGCGCCGCAATTCGCCCAGCGTGCCGCAGCCGATGCCTTCGAACCAGGTGGCATACGCGCGCGCCGGCGGCGCCAGCAACACCGCCAGCCGGTCCAGCCGGCGCACCAGCGTCTCCATCTGGATGGCGCGCCCGGCCTCGGCCCGCGCCAGCAGCCAGGCGCCGCGCGCGGTCGGCGACGCCGCCAGCGCCACCGTGAACCCGAGCGCCCGCACGTTGGCGCGCACGCGCGCGCACAGCGCCAGGATGCCGCCGAACAGGGTGAGGCTGGCGCCGATGTCCATCAGCAGGGTCGATTCCTCGTCCTCGGCCACCTGCGGCGTGTACTGCAGCAGCGCCAGCGCCACGGCCTGGCGCGCCTGGTCTTCCAGCGCCGGGTCGCGCTCGTGGATGCGCGCCTCCGGCAACAGCATCAGCACGCCGCCGCGTCGCATGCCGGCGCGCACGCCGGCGGCCAGGGCCGCGGGCGAGGCCACCAGCACGCGCTCCTGTTCGAGCACGACGCTGCCGGTGTCAGTGGACCAGCTCGGTGCGAAGACCTCGAGCGGTAACCGGGGCAGGTGCAGTCCGATCCAGAGTCGCATGGCGTCGATGCAGGTAAGAGGTCAATGGGAGGAACAGCGGCGCATCGCGCTGCGGTCCCCGGCGTTTGATGAAGTCGATCTCGATGCCGCCGGCCTGCGGCCGCAGCGCCAGCCGCAGCGGCGCCGGCGACGCGTCCTGCTGCGCGGCCAGCGGGCGCATCAGGAAGAACAGGGTCTCGCCGGCCTGGGCCGCCAGGTGCAGGCGGCGCAGGCTGTCGGCGCGCGCGTGACTCTGCCAGAACAGGAGCGCGCCGCAACTGCCGCTGCGCAGCACCTGCTCGGCCGCCCACAGCGCATCCGCCGTCTGTTTGGCGCGCAGCCAGATCACTTGCGAAGGCGGCACCCCCAGCGCGGCCAGCGCCAGCGCCTGCGGCGGATGCGGCGGCTGCAGCAGCACGATGCGGCGCTTGGCCACTTCCGCCAGCGCCGGCCGCAGCAGGCGCAGCTCGCCGATGCCGGGCTGCTGGATCAGCAGGTCGACCAGCGTGCCGGTCGGCCAGCCGCCCCCGGGCAGCTGGGCCGACAGCGCGGCGTGCCCCGTGTCGACGCATCGCGTATGCGATCGCGCCAGCTGGGAGGCGAGCCAGAGCGACGGATGCAAGGATTCCGGCGCTGCAGATGTGGAACCTGAGCAATGCATGAGTGTGCTTGCGATGTGACGCAAGGAAATACTGTATGTTTATACAGTACTATTCTCATCAGGTTTTGGCAAGGTTTATCTTTTGGAATCGTGCGCGGCTCTGCACCTTGACGCTCACCGGGACGCACGCTCGGCATCCCGGCCATCTCGATCACCCCTGCGGCGCCGTCCATACCAGATTCCACAAGTGCCCATCGATATCCTCGAACCCCTGGTCATACATGAATCCATGATCCTCGGGCGGATGCGGCGTACGCCCACCCGCGGCGACCGCCTTCGCGATCAGGCTGTCCACCTCCTCCCGGCTCTCGCAGCTCAGGCAGATGATGACCTCGTTGGCTTCCCGCGCCTGGGCCAGCGGCTTGTCGATGAGCGATTTGAAGAAGGGTTCGGTCATCAGCATGACATGGATACTGTCCTTCACGACATCCATGAACGCCGCGTTCTCGTTGCTGTATTGCGGATTCAAACCGAAGCCGAGCGCGGAAAAGAAGGCCTTGGATTTCTCCAGGTCCTTGACCGGAAGACTAAAAATGATCTCTTTTTTCATGACATCCTCATTGGCACGTTGTGGTGAAGGGTCCTGCATCTTGACGACGAACGATGGACGCATGAATCGACACGTCCACGAAAAAAAATCATGATCAAGGCTTGTCATGATCGAATGCTATAGTGCCTGTCTTTCTATTTAGAAACTTTAGCAATGAAATCACTTGCCTTTGCTATCCTCGCATGCTCACTGTCCGCGGTGCATGCGGCCAGCTTCAACGGTACCATCACGTTGAAGGTGAACGCTACCGACACCGATCGCCAGATCTTCGAGATCCAGGAATCGATCCCGGTACAGCGCGATGGCAAGGGCAAAGGCGCGATGACGCTGCTGTATCCGCAGTGGGAAGTCGGCAGCCACGCGCCGACGGCCTCGGTGACCGAGCTGGCCGGGTTGACGATGCAGGCCGGCGGCAAGCCGCTTGCGTGGCGCCGCGATCCGCGTGCGCCGCATGCTTTCCACGTCGTCGTCCCCGCCGGTGCCCGCGCGATCGATATCCGGATGCAGTTCCTGGCACCGGCCGCCCCTGCCCTGCTGCGCAAGGACATGGTCTCGCTGCCCTGGCACCGGCTGCTGCTGTACCCGGCCGGATGGCCCGTGCACACCATTCCGGTCAAGGCCGAAGTCGAGCTGCCCGCCGGGCTGGAGTTCGCCTCTGCGCTCGACCTTGCCGCCAGGGACGCGCACCATGTCGAACTGGGCACGACAACGCTCGACCGGCTGGTCGATGCGCCGGCCTATGCCGCCCGCTACCGCCGCGCGATCCCGTTGGCCCAGCCGGGGGGCAAGCCGGTGGTGCTCGACATCGTCTCGACCGATCCGCAGAACCTTGCGGTATCCGAAGCCGGACTGGCCCGCATGCGGGCGGTGATCGAGGAAACCGGCCAGGTCTTCGGCCCGGCGCCGTTCCGGCGCTACCACATGCTGGCCATTCTCGACGACGCGACCGCCGGCGGCGGCATCGAACACCTCGAGGAAAGCGAGAATTTCCTGCCCGCGAATTACTTCACCGCGCCCGACCAGCAACTGTCCAACGCCGACCTGTTCGCCCACGAGTACGCCCACGCGTGGAACGGCCGCTACCGGATTCCGGCCGACCTGTCGGCGGACGATTACAATTCGCCGGTCATGGGCAGCCTGCTGTGGGTGTATGAAGGCCAGAC
>CAJYQM010000423.1 GCA_913777025.1 uncultured Massilia sp.
GATGCGCTGGGCCACCGTCGCTTCCGGTACCAGGAAGGCGCGCGCGAGCTCCGGCGTGGACAGGCCGCCGACCAGCTTGAGCGTCAGCGCGGCGCGCGCCACGCCGGACAGCACCGGGTGGCAGGCGACGAAGATCAGGCGCAGCACGTCGTCGCCGATGCCGTCGCGGGCCGCCTGCGCCTGTTCCGCCAGTTCGTCGGGCTGGCGCTGGCCGTCGCGCAGCTGTTCGTCGAATTCCCAGGACAGCTCGCCCTCCTTGTGCGCGTGCATGGCCTGGTGGCGCAGGTGGTCGAGGGCACGGCGCTTGGCGACCTGCATCAGCCAGGCGCCGGGCCGGTCCGGCAAGCCGTCGAGCGGCCAGGATTCCAGCGCCTGCAGCATGGCGTCCTGGGCCAGTTCCTCGGCCAGCCCGACGTCGCGCAGCATGCGGGCCAGCGCGCCGATGATGCGCGCCGACTCCATGCGCCAGACCGCTTCCAGGCTCCGGCCGACGTCACGCGTATTGCCGGCCGATCCCTTCATGTGCCGATCAGTTCATCCATGGTCAAGACTTCGCGGATCTCAACCTCGACCTCGGGCCCGGTCGGGTAGGGCACTTTCTTCGCCCAGGCGATGGCTTCCTCGAGCGAGCCGGCGCGGAACATCCAGAACCCTGCGATCAGTTCCTTGGCCTCGGCAAAGGGCCCGTCGATCACGCTGGCGCCGCCGCGCCGGACCACGACCCGGGCGCCGCGCGCGCTCGACATCAAGCCGTCCCCGGCCAGCAGCACGCCGGCATCGGCTTCGGCCAGGTTGAAGGCGTCCAGGGCGTCGAGCATGGGCTGGGGCGGGACCGCATCGCGTTCGGAGTCCGCGTCGGCGCGCAGCAGGATCACGTAGCGGCCGGCGCTGTCGTCGTTGTCCGTGAAGCTTGACGCCACCTCGGCGCAGCCGCCCGGACAGCCGGTCTCGCGCAGTTCCAGCACCACTTGCCCGATGGCGTCGGCATCGGCGGCCGGCCAGTGGCGCAGGAGCTCGATGGCGGCTTCCTTCGAGTCCGCCTCGATGATGGTGAAGCCGGCCACCAGTTCCTTGGTCTCGGCGAAGGGACCGTCGGTGACGGTGACGCCGCCCGGCCCGATCTTCAGGCGCACGGCGTGGCCGCTCGGACGCAGGCCCAGGGCCAGCCCGAGCCGGCCTTCGTCGGCGAATTGCCGGTGGAAGCGCTCCATGTCCTCGATGAGCCCGGGCGCCGGGGGCAGCAGGGCCTCGGTGGCGGCATCGGCCTTGCGGATGATCATGAACTGCATGGCCGGCTCCTTTCAGCGTGCGAGCTGTTCGCGCATGGCCGCTTCCTGCGCGCGCAGTTCGGGCGTGAGGGCATCGCCGAAGTCGGCTTCGGTGAATACCTGGCGGATCTCGATCTCGCTGTCGCCATCCTCGTGCGGGTTGGGCGCGCGTTTCATCCACTCGATCGCTTCCTCCTTCGAGCTGACCTCGATCAGCCAGTAGCCGGCGATCAGTTCCTTGGTTTCGGCGAAAGGGCCGTCGATCACGGTGCGCTGCTCGCCGTTGAAACGGATGCGCGTGCCGCGGCTGCTCGGGTGCAGGCCTTCGGCCGCCAGCATCACGCCGGCCTTGACCAGCTCTTCGTTGAACTTGCCCATCTCGGTGAGGAGTTCGGTGCTCGGCATGACGCCCGCTTCGGTGGCCTTGTTGGCCTTCACGATGACCATGAATTTCATGGCTGCTCTCCCTTCGGTGCCTGCGCCGCCATCTGTTTCATCGCTTCCTGCATCTCGTCCATCGAGACATCGCGCTGGTGGGTGGCGATCGACCAGCGGTGGCCGAACGGGTCCTGCACCTGGCCGTAGCGGTCGCCCCAGAACGTGTGGGACAAGGGCATGATCGGCGTGGCGCCGGCCGCGATGGCCTGGTCCCAGACGGCATCGGCATTCTCGACGTACAGGTGGATGACGACGGGCGAACCCTTCAACGCGAGCGGGTCGTTGCTGCCGTATTCGGGAAACGCGTCGGCCAGCATGAGGCGCGAATCGCCGATGCGGATTTCCGCGTGGCCGATTTTCCCGCCGGGCATTTCCATGCGGCCGACTTCGGCGGCGCCGAAGGCTTGCTCGTAAAAGGCGATGGCCGCCGCCGCGTCGCCGCATACGAGGTGGGGGGTGACGGTGCGGAAGCCTTCCGGGATGGGTCGTACTTGCTCTGCCATGATAGTGATCTCCTTCGGTTGTTGTGGGTGCTGCTATCAGGACGACGAACGGCGTTTCCAGGTTTCGACATCGGCGACGACAATAATTTTCCGCTGCGGCGATACGGTATGACGGCAGCCAGCCGATGTCGAGAAAATTTTGTCAATACGCAAATTGGGTGAGCCAGGTCAAAACTTTCTTATCAAAAAAATCTCTTGAAATCCTTTACGCTATCCCAATATTGGCCCGGTCTGTTTAACCACTGATCACCACGAGGACACAAGATGGCTGTTGCCGAAAAAGAAACCCTTGGATTCCAAGCAGAAGTCAAGCAGCTGCTGCAACTGATGATCCACTCCTTGTACTCGAACAAGGAAATCTTCCTGCGCGAACTGATCTCGAACGCGTCCGACGCCGCCGACAAGATGCGCTTCGAAGCGATCAACAACGATGCCCTGTACGGCAACGACCACGAGCTGAAGATCAAGGTCTCGTTCGACAAGGAAGCGAAAACCGTCACCATCTCCGACAACGGCATCGGCATGAGCCGTGACGAAGTCATCTCCCACCTGGGCACGATCGCCAAGTCGGGCACCAAGGAATTCTTCAGCAAGCTCTCCGGCGACCAGCAGGCCGACGCGGCCCTGATCGGCCAGTTCGGCGTCGGCTTCTACTCGGCCTTCATCGTGGCCGACCGCGTTACCGTCGAGACCCGCCGCGCCGGCGCCGACGCGTCCGACGCCGTGCGCTGGGAATCGACCGGCGAGGGCGACTACACGCTGGAGCCGATCGAAAAGGCCGGCCGCGGCACCGACATCATCCTGCACCTGCGCGAAGGCGAGGACGAGCTGCTGTCGTCATGGAAGCTGAAATCCATCATCCGCAAGTACTCCGACCACATCTCGCTGCCGATCGTGATGAAGAAGGAAGAGTGGGACGAGGAAAAGAAGGAAACCGTCGTCAAGGATGACTACGAGACCGTGAACCAGGCATCCGCGCTGTGGGCACGTTCGAAGTCGGACATCACCAAGGAACAGTACGAGGAGTTCTACAAGCACGTCTCGCACGACTTCCAGCCGCCGCTGGCCTACACCCACAACCGCGTGGAAGGCCGCAGCGAATACACCCAGCTGCTGTACGTGCCGAGCGCCGCCCCGTTCGACCTGTGGGACCGCAACAAGCGCGGCGGGATCAAGCTGTACGTCAAGCGCGTCTTCATCATGGACGACGCCGAGCAGCTGATGCCGATCTACCTGCGCTTCGTGAAGGGCGTGATCGACTCCGCCGACCTGCCGCTGAACGTCTCGCGCGAGATCCTGCAGGAGTCGCGCGACGTGCGCGTGATCCGCGAAGGCTCGACCAAGCGCGTGCTGGGCATGCTGGAAGAGATGGCCAACAGCGACGAGCAGGAAGGCAAGGACAAGTACGCGACCTTCTGGAAGGAATTCGGCCAGGTGCTGAAGGAAGGCATCGGCGAGGACGCGACCAACAAGGAACGCATCGCCAAGCTGCTGCGCTTCGCCTCCACCCAGGTCGACTCGGACGAGCAGACCGTGTCCTTTGCCGACTACGTGTCGCGCATGAAGGAAGGCCAGGACAAGATCTACTACGTCACCGCCGACAGCTACACCGCGGCCAAGAACAGCCCGCACCTGGAAATCTTCCGCAAGAAGGGCGTGGAAGTGCTGCTGCTGACCGACCGCGTCGACGAGTGGATGCTGTCCTTCCTGAACGACTTCGACGGCAAGGAGCTGGTGTCGGTTGCCAAGGGCGGCCTGGACCTGGGCAAGCTGGAAGACGAAGCCGAAAAGAAGGAACACGAAGAGACCGAGACCCAGTACAAGGACCTGGTCGAGAAGATGAAGGGCGCGCTGGCGGACAAGGCCAAGGATGTGCGCGTGACCTTCCGCTTGACCGACTCGCCGGCCTGCCTGGTGGCGGACGAGAACGAGCTGTCGGCCAACCTGGTGCGCATGCTCAAGGCGGCCGGCCAGAACGCGCCGGATTCGAAGCCGATCCTCGAGATCAACCCGAACCACCCGCTGGTGACGCGCCTGAAGTACGAGGATGCGGCAAGCCCGCGCTTCGGGGACTGGGCGCACATCCTGTTCGACCAGGCGATGCTGGCCGAAGGCGGCAACCTGCTTGACCCGGCTTCGTTCGTGAAGCGCTTGAACGAGATGCTGTTGTCGGGCGCAGCCAAGTAAGCCCCGCATGGGGATGAAGACGGCCGGTGCAGCATTGCCCGGCCGTTTTTCTTTGTCCCGGCAGGCGCACAGGATTCAGGCGCCGGATGCCGGTAGCGGCTGGGTCAGTTCGATCAGGTTGCCCCACGGGTCGCTGAAGAAAGCGAAGCGCAGGCCCAGGCCCGGGACGTCGCGCGCTTCGCTGACGATCCTGACGCCGCGCCGCCCGAGTTCCTCGATTGCGGTATCCACGTCGTCCACGCGCATGCACAGGTGGTGCCATCCGCCCAGCGCATGGGTGTCCGCCAGTTGCGGGTAGGTGGGGCGCTCGGCGCAACCCGGTCCCGCGATGAACTCGATGCGGAAGCTGTCGTCGGCGGCGGGGGACAGGAAGGCCAGCGTCTTTTCGCCCAGCGCCATGGTGTGCGTGATGCGGAAATCCAGCGTGCCGGTGTACCAGGCGGCGGCGGCGTCGAAGTCCGGTACGCGGATCCCGACGTGGTCGCCCCTCCAGGAGGCGAATGGGCTGGAGGGCTTGGGCGGTGTGCTGCTGGTGGTCGGCTGCATGAACAATCCTTTCGGTGGGGAGGGGAGTTGCAGCCATGGTAGCCCCGGCAAAGGCGCTTGATAACCCGGGGCGGTCCGAATAGACTGATCGCCATGGCGAACAATCACGAACCGTCCTTCGATGACCTGGCGGTCTTCATCGCGGTCTGCGGCGCGCAGGGCTTCCGGGCCGCCGCCAAGCGGCTGGGGCTGTCCGCGTCCAGCGTCAGCGAGACCATCACCCGCCTCGAAATCCAGCTCGGTGTGCCTCTGCTGACGCGCAATACCCGCAGCGTCATGCCAACCGAAGCGGGTCGCGAACTCGAGGCCCGGCTTGGGCCGCTGTTCACGGAAACCCGCGCGGCATTGCGCGAACTCAGCGTGCCCGGGATGCAGGTCCAGGGACTGCTGAAACTGAACGTCGCCGGCTCGGTCATGGTCGACATCCTGCCCCCGCTGATCGATCGCTTCCTGGCCCGGCACCCGGCGGTACGGGTCGAACTGGTCGTGGACGACCGCTTTACCGACACCATTGCCCAGGGTTGCGTCGCGGGCATCCGCTACGGCGAACATCTGCCGCAGGACATGATCGCGGTGCCGATCGGGCCGCGCCGCCAGCAGCTGGCGCTCGCCGCGGCGCCAGCCTATTTGCAGGCGCGCGGCCATCCCGCGCATCCGCGCGACGTGATGCGGCACGCGTGCGTGCGCATGCGCTTTTCGAGCGGTGCGCTCACCGCATGGGAATTCGAGCGGGACGGCGAGCGGATCACGGTCGATCCGCCGGGCCGGCTCGTCATCGGTGTCGACGCCGCGCCGGCGGCGATCGGGCTGGCCTGCGCCGGCCACGGCCTGATCTGCACGTTCAGGAACTGGCTCGATCCGCATTTCGAAGCCGGAGCGCTCGAACCGGTCCTGCCGGACTGGTGGCATGGCTTCGAAGGGCCGCGCCTGTATTTTCCGAGCCGGCGCATGCCGGCATGCCTGCGCGCATTCGTCGACCTCGTCGCCGGGTCATCCGGCTGAAGGTAGCGTTAGACCGGCCAGGCGCTCCCGGCATCGAAGGCTTCCGACCGCGCCGCCCCGCGCACCATGCTGAACGGCGAGCTGTCCCGCCCACCGCAGCGCGAATTCAGCAGCAAGCCGTCGAACTGCCCGAAGCCGTCGCTGAAGCGTCCCGGTCGCGGCAGCACCGGCACCGCTTCCTCTTCCAGCATTTCCACCCGCGCCGTCAAGGCCGCCACGGTGCGCCGCAACTCGGCCAGCTCGCGCTCCTTCTCGCGCAGCTGCCGGTCGCGCTCTTCCAGCAGAGAGCGCATGCGCCGCTCGGCCTCGAGGTGCAGCTGGTCGGCCAGCTGCTCGACCACCGTGAGCAGGGTGCGGCCGGTCGCCTCGCGGCCGCCGCCGGCGTCCGTGTCTTCTTCCGCCAGCTCCTTCAGGTACTTGTGGATGGTCGACTTCGAGCCGGTGTCGCCCAGCGCGTGGCGCACCGCGTCGACGGACGGGTAGCGTCCCTCGGCCTGCAATTGCTTGCGTATGGCCCTGACCTGCGATTTCGTGAGTCCGCTGCGTCCCATGATCCGTCCTTTACCTGTGTCAGGAGCTGGCCTGCTCGACCAGGCCGTTGTGCTGCGCCCGGCTCAGTTTCGGATGCACCGCCGGAATGGTCAGCATCGTGCTGCCCGCCGCCATCAGGAGCAGGGCGGT
>CAJYQM010000424.1 GCA_913777025.1 uncultured Massilia sp.
AATGACCCAGCCCAACAACATCCTCGAACAATACGGCCCGCGCGAAGCGATGGAATACGACGTGGTGATCGTCGGCGGCGGCCCGGCCGGCCTGGCGGCAGGCATCCGCCTGAAGCAGCTGGCGGCCGAAAAAGGCCGCGAGGTGTCGGTCTGCGTACTGGAAAAAGGCGGTGAACTGGGTGCGCACATCCTGTCGGGCGCCGTGATGGACCCGCGCGCGCTGAACGAACTGTTCCCCAACTGGAAGGAACTTGGCGCGCCACTGAACACCCCGGTCACCGAAGACCGCGTCCTGTTCCTGACCGAGACCAAGTCCTACGCGACGCCCTCGTTCATGGTGCCGAAGATGTTGACCAACCACGGCAACTACGTGATCTCGCTGGCCAACGTCGTGCGCTGGCTGGGCCAGCAGGCCGAAGCGCTGGGCGTCGAGATCTTCCCCGGCTTCCCCGCGGCCGAGATCCTGTACAACGATGACGGCTCGGTCAAGGGCGTCGCCACCGGCAACATGGGCGTGAACCGCCACGGCGAACCGACCGACGCCTTCCAGCTCGGCATGGAGCTGCATGCCAAGTACACCTTCTTCGCGGAAGGCTCGCGCGGCCACCTGGGCAAGCAGCTGATCGCCAAATACGATTTGAACCGCGGCAAGGACCCGCAGACCTACGGCATCGGCATCAAGGAACTGTGGGAGATCGACCCGGCCAAGCACCAGCCGGGCCTGGTGGTGCACACGGCCGGCTGGCCGCTGGACAACAGCACCTATGGCGGCTCCTTCCTGTACCACCTGGAAAACAACCAGGTCGCGGTCGGTTTCGTGGTCGGCCTGGCCTACCAGAACCCGTATCTGTCGCCGTACGAGGAATTCCAGCGCTATAAAACCCACCCGGCGATCCGCGGCTTCTTCGAAGGCGGCAAGCGCATCTCCTACGGCGCGCGCGCGATCACCGCGGGCGGCCTGCAATCGCTGCCGAAATTCGTGTTCCCGGGCGGCGCGCTGATCGGCTGCGACGCCGGCTTCCTGAACACCAGCCGCATCAAGGGCAGCCACGGCGCCATCAAGACCGGCATGCTGGCCGCCGACGCCGCCTTTGCCGCGCTGGGCGAAGAACGCCAGCACGACGAGCTGGCCAGCTACCCGGCCGCCTTCGAGCAATCCTGGCTGCACGAGGAACTGCACGTGGCGCGCAACTTCAAGCCGTGGATGAGCCGTGGCCTGTACATCGGCACCATCATGACCGGCATCGACCAGATCCTGTTCAAGGGCAAGGCGCCATGGACGCTGCACCACAAGCACGCCGACCACGAATGCCTGCGCCCGGCCTCCGACTTCACGCCGATCGCATATCCGAAGCCGGACGGCAAGCTGACCTTCGATCGCCTGTCCTCGGTGTTCATCTCGAACACCAACCACGCCGAAGACCAGCCGGTGCACCTGACGCTGAAGAACCCGAACGTGCCGGTCGAGGTGAACCTGGCCAAGTACGCGGGTCCGGAATCGCGCTACTGCCCGGCCGGCGTCTACGAGTTCGTGAAGACGGATGAAGGCCGCGACCGCCTGCAGATCAACGCCCAGAACTGCGTGCACTGCAAGACCTGCGACATCAAGG
Organism: uncultured Massilia sp.; assembly: GCA_913777025.1. Classification (GTDB taxonomy): domain Bacteria; phylum Pseudomonadota; class Gammaproteobacteria; order Burkholderiales; family Burkholderiaceae_D; genus Telluria. Next base: position 1,611 of record CAJYQM010000424.1, read on the forward strand.
ACCCGACCCAGAACATCGTCTGGGTGACGCCCGAGGGCGGCGGCGGGCCGAACTATCCGAATATGTAAGCGGCAGATGCAGCGATAAAAAACCGGCGTTTGCGCCGGTTTTTTTCATGCAGCCTTGCCCATGGGTTCAAGGCGCCCGCGAGGCGTCGATGCCGAACCACTTGATCGCGATCCGCTTCAGGCTGCCGTCGGCGTGCGCCGCCGCCAGCGCCGCGTCGATCGCGGCCCGGAACTTCGGATTACCCTTGCGGAAGGCGATGCCCATGCGCTCGACCGCACCGACGCGGGCACCGGCACGCACTGGCAGCCGGGAGTTCCTGAGGAGATAGGCCGCCATCAGGCTGTCGTTCAAGGCCGCGTCGATGCGGCCGAAGGCCAGGTCCTGCAGGGTTTCCAGTGCCGCCGGGTAGCTCCGCACCTCGATCCCGGGCACGGCCCTGGCCTGCTGTTCGAACACGGTGGCCTGCCCCACGCCCAGCGTCTTGCCCTTCAAGTCTTCCAGCCGGGTGATGCTGGCCGTCTCGTTCTTGCGCACGATCAGCTGAGGCGAGGAATACGTGTAGGGCTGGGAAAAATCGAAGGCTTGCCGGCGCCCCGGCGTGATGCTGACCTGGCTGATGATGACGTGGTACTTGCCGGCGCCGAGGCCGGCCAGGATCGCCGGCCACTCGGTGGTGACGAATTCCGGTGTCACGCCGAGCCGGTCGCAGACCAGGCCGGCGACGTCGACGTCGTAGCCGGCCAGTTGCCCCGTCTTCGGGTCCGTGAAGTTGAATGGCGGATAGCTGCCCTCCACGCCGATGCGCAGCCGGCCACTGGCCTTGACGGTGTCGAGCAGGTCGGCGGCGGCAACTGGCGCCAGGGTGGACAGCAGGCAGGTGCCCAGGGCGGCGGCAAGCAGGAAACGGCGGGGCCGCGTCGGGTTCGCGAAACCGGTGCGCATGCTGGCGACACTCCATCAGCTATGAAGAGTTTTGTTTATAGCTGAAATGCCGCCATGCTGGAAGAAAATCTTGCTTTCAACTAATTAGTTTAGTAAAGACGGCGGCCGTGTTTCCCGAAATTGTGGCCGGTCACGATCAGCGAACTCTCTACCAGGGTCGACAGGCCTAGCAACAGCTGCACCAGTTTGTCGTCGGGCAGCACCCAGATCTGGCTGGTCGGCTGCTCGGCTCCGGTGGCGGCCATGATCAGCGGCGCGACCCAGCTCGCATCCGGCTCGACATCGAGGATGATCGCATCGGCGGTGGTCTGCATGTAGATGTCGCCGCCGACCGCCAGGCGGAAGCGCACGCCGACGCCGGTTTCCTGCGGCTTGATCAGCTCCAGCATCGTCTGGTTGTGCTCGGCGATCCAGAGTTCCACGTCCTGCGGCGATTCCAGCGGCGTCCAGGGGACGGGACGGAAGCGGGGACGGTCGGCGTTGTCGGGGCTGGCATCTTGGGTCATGGCGGCAATCAAAAAGGGAAGACGGCGCGTATGCTAAGCGATTTCGGCCCCAGGCGGGAAAACTGAGCCCTCATTGTGGAACCAGCGTGACCAGGTTCACGCGCGCCTGCCCGTGCTCGATCAGCAGTTCGCCGGCCGCGATCGGCAGCGTGAAGCGCCGCTTGCCGGCACTGCCCGGGTTCACGTACAGCACACCGCCGCGTTCGCTGCTGGCCGGGCGGTGCGAATGGCCGGACACGACTACGCGCACGCCGGCCGCGGCCGGATCGAGGTCCAGCGTCTTGAGATCGTGGACGACCAACAGCTTGACGCCGCCCAGCTCGATGGCCGCCGTTTCCGGGATCGAGCGGGTCCAGGGCGCCGTGTCGTTATTGCCGCGCACCACCGTCAAAGGCGCGAGCGCGGCCAGGCGCTCGAGGATGTCCGGCCCGCCGATATCGCCGCCATGGACGATATGGTCGGAACCGGCCAGGAAGTCGAGCGCCTCGGGGCGCAGCAGGCCGTGGGTGTCCGAGATCAGGCCGACCCGCATCAATGCCGGTGTCGTCCCATCTTCGCCGCAGTCCAGATCGAGTACAGGGCCGAGATACCGACCAGCACATAGATCAGGCGGCTGGCCGGGCTGCCGGCGCCGAACAGCGTGGCGACCACGTCGACGTCGAACAGGCCGACCATGGCCCAGTTCAAGCCGCCGATGATCAACAGGGCCATCGCGATGTAGTCGATTGCCGACATTGCCGACGAGCCCTCGCGTGCCGACGCGCGCCGCTCGGGCAGGTGCCGGCGTTCCATGGTGGGTGCGTTTACGCTTGCCATCGTGTCCTCCAGTATGGACGGGTTGAGACAATGCCCCCGCGGTGCCGGGAGCCGTCAACATCAAGATAGCAAAAACGCGGGCCTACGTGCGCCGCCTATCCGTTCAGGAACATGCCGCGGGCGGTCAGCCCTTCCAGGTACGCTGCAGGCCGGTATCGGCGTGGATCCAGCCGCCCTTCGGTCCGGAGCGGTAGTAGAAGCCGACGCCGCCCTGGCGGAAACTGCGCACGAGGCCGCCGAGCACTTCCTCGGTCAGGCCGGCGATCCGCACGTCGGCCGCCTTGCCCGACATGTGCAGCGACTGGCGCGCGGCCGGAATGCCCTGCTCGCGCAGGTGGGCGTTGGAAGCCGGGGTGCGGTAGCCGGACAGGATCTCGAGCGGATGGTCGAGGCCGTAGCGCGCGACAAAGGCCTGGGAGGCCCACAGCGTCTCGAGCAGCTTGGGGTCGATCGCCATCGAGGCCTTGCCGTTGACATCGCGCAAGATGTGGCACAGTTCCTGGTAGGCCGAGTCGATCACCTGGCCGTCCTTCCAGTACAGGACCCTGGACCGCTCGCCGCTCTGGGGACGGACCACGGACAGGGTGCGCGGCTTGACCCAGAAATCGAGGTCGACCACCTGGGCATCGAACAGGTCGGGTGGGGGTTGGGCGCCGGCCGCCTCCTGGGCGCCCTGGCGTGCGTGCGCGTCGAGCAGCGGCACGGCCACGAGGCCGGCAGCGGTCAGGCGCAATCCTTGTTGAAGAAAATCTCTGCGGGAAGCCATAGCAAACTCATCATTCCAATCCGCTTACTATATCGCAATGCACAACAGGATTGAAGATGAGCACACGTTACGTAATGTTTCAAACAACAAGAAACGTGTGTGCTTGTTGTCTCAGTTACCGCAATTGCAGAAGCGCTTGCGTGCCGGCGGTTCGGCCGCGTCCAGTTGCTTCCACAGGAAATCGCACTCGAGCCCGAAACAGGCCTTGTCCTTGCCCGCGTTCACATATCCCTGGCGCTCGAAAAACGCACTGGCCGAGGCCGGGCTGTGCATGTGCAGCTTGCTGATCGACCAGGCACGCGCCCGGGTTTCGACCGCGGCCAGCAGTGCGCGGCCGATGCCTTCGCGCAGCAGGTCCGGCTGGACGTAGCAAAGGGCCAGCTTGCCGGCCGGGGTCAGCAGTGCCATGCCCACCAGCGCGCCGTCGCGCTCGGCGACCACGGCATAATTGCTCGGCGACGAAAACCAGCTCGACACATTCTGTGTGGTCTTGTTGCCGAGCCAGGCCTGCAGCACGTCCTGGCGCTGGCCATGGTCGGCCGCGCAACCCTGTTCGATCGACTGGCGCAGCAGGCGGCAAGCCGCCGTTGCGTCGTCGGGTGTTGCCTGGCGAATGTCAATACCGCGAATCTCGATACCCATGAACTTCTGACGTCAAAAACAATCTTGTCAACCACTGCGCGAACTCTGCTCGCCGCAGCAGGCCGGACTATAACTCAAAGCGGATAAGCGTGCTGTGCGTGGTCACGGAACGAGAGCGCAAGCGCGTTTCGCAAGCCACCGAAGGTCTAAGCATATGATAAAAATGTACTTCAGTTTTGCCATGCCATAACGGATGATGCCTCCTTATCCCATGGTATGTACAGGAAAAAAACATGACTTTCCAGGCTTTCTCTTCCTTGCGGCGCGCCGTGCTGGCGCTGGCGCTCGGCAGCACCCTCCTTCCCTTCGCCGCGCAGGCGGCCGACCCCGAATTGCTGAACGTGTCCTACGACGTGGCGCGCGAGCTGTACAAGGACGTCAATCCGGCCTTTGCCGCCGAGTGGAAAAAGACCGCCGGCCAGAACATCACCATCAAGCAATCGCACGGCGGCTCGAGCAAGCAGGCGCGCGCGGTGGCCGACGGCCTGGAAGCCTCGGTCGTGACCATGAACCAGGCCAACGACATCGACATGCTGGCCGACCGCGGCCTGGTCGCCAAGGACTGGGCCAGGAAGTTCCCGAACAATGCCGCACC
>CAJYQM010000425.1 GCA_913777025.1 uncultured Massilia sp.
GTCAGGAACAGCCGCAGGTCGGTCAGGTCGAAGCGCATCGCACACTCTTCATGGTTTCGGAATTGCCGAAGTCTAGCACTGGAAATGCCAGATTGTGGCGCCGGCGGCCGGCGGCTACCATCGGCGGCATGGATACACTGTCAATCACGTTTTCCGCGGGCCTCGTCGCCGGCGCCATGAATGCGCTGGCCGGAGGCGGCTCCTTCGTGAGCCTGCCGGCCTTGATCGCGGCGGGCGTGCCTCCGGTCATCGCGAACACCTCGAGCACGGTCGCGCTCTACCCGGGCGGGCTGGCCAGCGCCTGGGCCTACCGCGACGGGCTGGGACCGGTCGGCGCCGTGCCGCTGCGCGCGCTGCTGGTGGCGACCCTGCTCGGCGGCCTGGCCGGCGCCCTACTGCTGTTGCACACCTCGTCCGCGGCCTTCACCTTCGTGCTGCCCTGGCTGCTGCTGGTGGCCTCGATCGCGCTCGCCTTCGGACGCCGCATCGGCGACGCCTTGCGCGCCCGCTTCCGGATCCACGGGCATGCGGTGCTGGCCGTGCAATTCGTGCTGGGCGTCTACGGCGGCTATTTCGGCGGCGCCGTCGGCATCATGATGATGGCGATGTGGGGGCTGCTCGACAAGCGCGACCTGAAGCTGTTGAACGCGCCGCGCACGCTGCTGGTCAGCGCGGCCAACACGGTGGCGGTGCTCGCCTTCGTCATCGCCGGGGCGGTGCGCTGGCCGGAGACGCTGGCGATGCTGCTGGGCGCCATCCTGGGCGGCTACGGCGGCGCGCGCCTGGGCCGCCGCGCATCTCCCGGCCTGGTCCGGGCCGGCACGCTGCTGGCCACCGCCTGCATCACCCTGGCCTTCTTCGCCAAGACCTACGCGCCCGCCCTCCTGCAACCTTCCAACCCTTGAGGTCCCCATGCTGCACGCCCTGTTGGGAACGATCGCCGTCCTCGGTATCCTGGCCAGCCTGGCGGTCAAGCTGGCCTGTCAGCGCACGCTCAACGCGGAGGCGCAGGATCCGCTACAGGTTCGCCGAAGTCCGGCGTTCCATCCGCCCGCCAGCGGATCGCCTGGGCTCGCGTATTGCGGTTCGGGTCGTGCAGCGAATCGCCGGCGATCTCGCGGTAGTTGCGCGCGTGGTAGACCAGTACGTCGGTCTTGCCGTCCGGCGTGGTCGTGAAGCTGTTGTGGCCCGGGCCCCACTGGCGGTTGGTCTCGCTCGACTTGAACACCGGTTGTGGCGACTTGCTCCATGAGCGCGCGTCCAGCAGGTCGGCGTCCTCGCGCGCGGTGAGCAGGCCCATCGCGTAGTTGGCGTCGGTGGCGCTGGCCGAATAGCTCAGGAACACGCGGCCGTTCTTGAGCAGCACGGCCGGCGCTTCGTTGACTTCGTATTTCACCTTTTCCCAGGCAAATTCGGGCCTCGTGAGCATCGTCGCCGGGCCGGTGATGGACAGCGGCGTGTCCATCTTCGCGATATAGATGTTGGTGCCCTTGCTGCCGTCGGGCGCGCGCTGGGTCCAGACCAGGAAGCGCTGGCCGCGATGGACGAAGGTGGTGGCGTCCAGCGCGAAGGATTCCCAGCCGGTCTTCAATTGGCCGCGCTCGACCCACTCGCCCGTGAACGGATCGGCGGACGCGTTTTCCAGCACGTGCAGGCGGATGTCCCACACGTGTTCACTCGGCGCGGCCGTGAAGTAGATGAACCATTTGCCGTCGATGCGGTGCATCTCCGGTGCCCAGATGTGGGCGCCCATCGGGCCTTTCGCATGCTTGCGCCAGACGACCTTTGCCTCGGCCTTGCCCAGGTCGTCAAGGACGCGGGCGCGGCGGATCTCGATGCGGTCGTACTCCGGCACCGTGGCCGTGAAGTAGTACCAGCCGTCGGGCTGCAGCGTGACATGGGGGTCGGCGCGCTGTGGAACGAGCGGGTTGTGGAAGACCGGGTCGGCGGCACGGGCCGGCCTCGGTATCAGGAAGCTGGCCGCCAGCAGCGCGGCCAGCCCGTAAGCACGCAACATCGAACCTCCGTTGAATCAGTTCTTGATCGACACGCTGACGAAATAACGCCGTCCCGACCACGCCAGTTCGTTCACGCGGAACGGGTCGCCGGCGTCGGTGGTCTGCGCCTGGTCGGTCAGGTTCTTGCCCTCGATCGAGAAGGTGACGTGGTCGTTGTAGCGGTACTGCAGCTTGGCGTCGAGGAAGCCTGTCTTTTCCTGGAAATTCGGATTGCCCGACACGTCGTTCCCGCCGGTGAAGAAGCGGTCGCGGAAATTGTAGGCCACGCGCGCGTTCCACGGGCCGCGGTCGTACCACAGCGACACGTTGTAGCTGTTCTTCGACATGCCCGGGTAAGGCAGCACGCTGCCGTCCAGGACGTTCAGGCGCTCCTTGCCGGCCGCGTACTTGTAATGCATGCGGGTGTAGTTGACGTCGCCGCCGAAGCCGCCCAGCCAGCCGGGCAGCCAGGTAAAGGCGGTGCGCGCGGCCAGTTCGATGCCGCTGGTGGTGGCGCCCTCGCCGTTGACCGCCGTGGTCACGTCATAGCGCCTGCCATCGTTCAGGATGTCGACGCCGGGGACGACCACCTTTTCCAGCACGTAGCTCGAGATGTCCTTCTGGAAGAAAGCCGCCGAATACTGGGTGTCCTTGCCCGGATACCATTCCAGGCTGAGGTCGGTGTTGGTCGAGCGGTAGGGTTTCAGGTTCGGGTTGCCGGCGGTGCAGGTATCGTTCCCGCCCGGGCCGCCAAAGGCCGTGTCGCTGATGCCCCGGGTGCAGACGATGTTCGGGGCCAGCAGGTCGATGCGCGGGCGCGCCATGGCCTTGGCCCAGCCTAGGCGCGCCACCGTGCGGTCGTTGAACCAGAAGGCGCCGTTGAAACTCGGCAGGACGTCGTTGTAGGTGTTCTCGCGGCTGACGATGCTGTTGCTGATCACGACATCGTTGAAGCCGCCGTTGCTGCCCGTCGCGACCCGCGTCTTGTACTGGCTCAGGCCGGTGGCGCGGGTGCGGGTGCGGGTGTAGCGCACGCCGACGTTGCCGTCGATGTCGTAGCCCCACAGCTGGGTGCCGTAGTCGAGGCGCAGGTAGGTCGCGCCGATCTTCTCGTCGGCCTGGAAGGCCGGGATCTGCGGATAGGTCTTGCCGTCGCTGCCGGGCGCCGAATACAGGTACTGGTGGGTGAACTTCGAGGTGTCGAAATAGGGCGCGGCGGCCGCATACACGGGCGAGGCCCAGCCCGACGGCATGTTCTGCACGTCGTTGTAGCCCTTGAAGAAGGTGCCGGGCGAGCGGCCCATCACGCTGCTCACCAGGCTGGCCATCTGCGCCGCGTTCACGTAGCGCGTGGCGTAGCTGCTGTTGATGAAGTTCTGGTTGTCGTTCGGGCGCTGGGCGCTTCCCGTGTACAGCGGGTCGTAGATCGCGGTCTGGTTGACGTTGGCGCTCAGGACGTTGACATCGTCCGTGGTGACCTTGGGGTCCTTGCCATCGGCCACGTAGCCGCCGCCGTTGTACTGTTTCGACGTCGATTTCCTGCCCTGTACGCCGAACCAGACCTTGCTGAAGAAGGGCGTGGTCAGGCGGTACTTGAAGTCCAGCTTGCCCTGGTCTTCCGTGTTCTTGGTCTCCGTCGGGCGGTACTGCAGCTGCGCCTGCACGTAGGAAGCCGGGCTGTCCGGGCTGTAGCCGGCCGGGAAGTCGAAGTGCGGCAGGCCCTGCGCGTCCAGCGTCACCTTCAGGCCGGGCGCGTTCTGGGTCAGCACCACGCTGTTGGTGTCGTTGCCGTAGTCCGACTTGGAGGTGTTGATCAGGCCCTCTACCTCGAGCCGGTCGCGCTTGAAGTTGAAACCGCTCGACAGGTAGCGCGAATCGACGTCCAGCTGGAAGTCGCGCGCCGAAGTGGAAAAGGCACCCTGTCCGCCCTGCCCGGCCACGTTCAGGCACCGGCCCACCGTGTACGAAGTCACGTAATGGTTCTGGACCACCATGCTGTCCGGCGTGGTGGTTGGTGTGACGCAGGTGCCGGCCGTGCTGGGCACGCCGTTGGCGCCGTAGACCGGCGCGTTGCCCGGATTGGCCAGGCGGTTGGTGGCGCCGAAGTCGGTGCCGAAGTTGCGGTCGTTCAGGCGCTCGCGCTGGCGGTTGGCCTGGTAGCTGGCGAAGGCCGTGAAATCCTTGCTGAACTGGTACTGCGCGGTCAGCTCGGCCGAGGAACGCTTGTGGTCGCGCGTCCAGATGCCGTAGCGTGCGATGCCCGGCGAGTAATCGTTCCACTGGTTGGTGCAGGCCGTGCGCTGCGCGGCCGTCAGGCCGCTGGTGGCGCAGGCCGCCTTGCTGCCGACCGCGGCAACCGCCGGATCGGTGCTGGTGACGGTCTTGTCGAGCCAGTTGTCCCAGTCCTGCAGGAAGCGCCACGAGGTGTTGCGCGCGTAGTCGTTGCGGGTCAGGACCTTGTCGTAGACGAAGTTACCCAGCAGGCCGAGTTTACCGCCCATGAACTTGTCGGCCAGGTACAGGTTCCCGCGCGGCTGCACGCCGCC
>CAJYQM010000426.1 GCA_913777025.1 uncultured Massilia sp.
CAGCGAGGGGAGCTGTGCCCGCGGCTCCCACCGCGGCCACGGCCTTGAGGATTTCCTCGCAGGTCGCCGGCGCATTCAAGGGCGGGTTGACCTTGTGCCCGCCGACGCTGGAGATGGCGTCGCGGATCGCGAAGAACACCGAGAACGGCAGCAGCAGCGGCGGCTCGCCCACGGCTTTCGAACGGTGGATCGAGTCTTCGACGTTGCTGTTGTCGAACAGGCGCACGCGGAAGTCGCGCGGGCAGTCCGAGATGCCCGGGATTTTATAGGTCGACGGCGCATGCGTCATGAGCTTGCCGCCGGCGTTCCACCAGAGCTCCTCGGTGGTCAGCCAGCCCATGCCCTGGATGAAGGCGCCTTCGACCTGGCCGATGTCCAGCGCCGGGTTCAGCGAGCGGCCGGCGTCGTACAGCGCATCGGCGCGCAGCAGCTTCCATTCGCCGGTGAGCGTGTCCACCACGACTTCGGCCACGGCGGCGCCGTAGGCGAAGTAGGAGAACGGGCGGCCGGTCATGGTTTTCGCGTCCCAGGACAGGCCCGGGGTCGCGTAATAACCGTCGGACCAGAGCTGGGTGCGCGCCAGGTAGGCTTTCGCCACCAGCTCGCCGAACGGGATGTCGTGGCCGTTCACGAACACGGTGTCGGCGGCGAAGCCGACATCCGCTTCCGTGCCGCCGTACTGCTTCACGGCGAAGGCGGCCAGGCGCTCGCGGATCTGGCGCGCCGCATCCTGGGCCGCCTTGCCGTTCAGGTCCGCGCCGGTGGAAGCCGCGGTGGCCGAGGTGTTGGCGACCTTGCCGGTATTCGTGGCCGTGATGCGCACGCGGGCCAGGTCCACACCCAGTTCGTGCGCGACCACCTGCATCACCTTGGTGTTGACGCCCTGCCCCATCTCGGTACCGCCGTGGTTCACCAGGATCGAACCATCCACATACACGTGCACCAGCGCGCCGGCCTGGTTCAAATGGGTCACGTTGAAGGCGATGCCGAATTTCACGGGCGTGAGCGCCAGGCCTTTCTTCAGCACCGGGCTGGTGCGGTTGTAGGCGTCGATGGCGGCGCGGCGCGCGCGGTACTCGCTGCTGTTTTCCAGCTCGTCCACCAGTTCGTGGATCACGTTGTCGACGATGACCTGGCCGTAGGGCGTGACGTTGCGCTCCGATGTGCCGTAGAAATTCAGCTTGCGGATGTCGAGCGCATCGCGGCCCAGGTCGCGCGCGATCTCGTCCAGCACGTATTCCATCGCGATCGCGCCCTGCGGCCCGCCGAAGCCGCGGAAGGCGGTGTTCGACTGGGTGTTGGTCTTGCCGCAGGCGGCGCGGATGTCGACATCGGACAGGTAGTAGCTGTTGTCGAAGTGGCAGACCGCGCGCGTGGCGACGGGACCGGACAGGTCCGCCGAGTAACCGGCACGCGAGACCATGTCGACTTTCGCCGCGATGACGCGGCCCTCGTCGTCGTAGCCGACTTCGTACTCGTAGTGGAAGCAGTGGCGCTTGCCGGTGACGAGCATGTCGTCGTCGCGGTCGGCGCGCAGCTTGACCGGACGTTTGCTCAGTTTCGCCGACACGCTGGCCGCCGCCGCCCACAGCGCCGACTGCGATTCCTTGCCGCCGAAGCCGCCGCCCATGCGCCGGCATTCGACCGTCACGTGGTGCGAATGCAGGCCCAGCGCATGCGCCACGACGTGCTGCATCTCGCTCGGGTGCTGGGTCGAGCACAGCACCAGCATGCCGTCGTTTTCCTGCGGGATGGCGTAGGCGATCTGGCCTTCCAGGTAAAACTGTTCCTGGCCGCCGACGTACAGCTCGCCCTTGACCTTGCGCGGCGCTGCTTCGTAGGCCGCCTGGGCATCGCCGCGCGCCAGGCGCATCGGCGGCAGCACGTAGCTTTGCGCCGCACGCGCCGCCTGCGGGGTCAGGATCGCCGGCAGTTCTTCATAGGCGACGACTGCCTTGCGTGCCGCGCGGCGCGCGTTGTCGTGGCTGTCCGCGACCACGATGAAGATGGGCTGGCCCACGTACTGGACCAGGCCATCGGCCAGGATCGGATCGTCGTGGATGATCGGGCCGCAGTCGTTGGTACCGGGGATATCGCTTGCCGTGTAGACGGCCACGACCCCGCGGCTGGCGCGGACCGGAGACAAGTCGACATCGAGGATGCGCGCATGGGCCTTGCTGGACAGGCCCAGCGCCGCATGCAGGGTGCCGCGGACCTCGTCGATGTCGTCGGTGTAGTCGGCCTGGCCGAGCACGTGCAGCCGCGCCGACTCGTGCGGCCGCGAGCTGCCGACCGCCGTCCATGCGGCGCTTTTCAATACCGGGGTGCCTGCGTCGTTCATGTGACTCTCCTTATGCCCCGACGGCGAATGCGTTGACGGCAAATGCGTTGAGGGCATCCGCCGGCAGCGGGTTCTCGACCCGCGTCTCGAGCCAGAAGCGGCGCAGCAGGTTCTGCGCGGCCTGCATGCGGTAGCTGCTGGAGGCGCGCATGTCGGACAGCGGCGCGTAATCCCGGGCCAGCGCGGCCATCGCCTCCCTCATGCTGGCCTCATCCCAGGCGCGGCCGCGCAGCGCGGCTTCGGCAAGCGCTGCGCGCTTCGGCGTGGCCGCCATGCCGCCAAAGGCGATGCGCGCGTCGCGGACCAGGCCGGCATCGTCGAGTTCGAGCGCGAAGGCGGCGCAGACGGCCGAGATGTCCTGGTCGAAGCGCTTGGCCAGCTTGTAGGTGCGGAAGGCCCGGTTCGGGCGCGGCATGGGCACGCGCAGGCCCTGCACGAATTCGCCGGGGCGCAAGTCCTTCTGCTGGTAGCCGAGATAGAAATCTTCCAGCGCCAGCGTGCGCTCGCCCTCGGGGCCGCGCAGCACCAGCGTGCTGCCCAGCGCGATCAGCCAGGGCATCGAATCGCCGATCGGCGAGCCGTTGGCGACGTTGCCGCCCAGCGTGCCGGCGTTGCGGATCGGGAGCGAGGCGAAGCGCTGCCACAGTTCGGTCAGTTCGCGCGGGTAGTGGCGGCACACGGCCGCGTAGGCGTCCTGCAGCGACACGCCGGCGCCGATCTCGATCGCGCCTTCGGTCTCGCGGACCGTCTTCAGTTCATTCACGTGGCCGAGGTAGATGATGTCGGTCAGCTCGCGCATCTGCTTGGTGACCCACAGGCCGACGTCGGTCGACCCGGCCAGCAGCACCGCGTCCGGGTGCGCCACGCGCGCGGCCACCAGTTCGTCCAGCGTGCGCGGCGCGTGGAAGACCTGGCCGTGGGCGCTGTACACCACGCCGGATTCGCGCTGCAGCGCGCGCAGCTGTTCGGCCAGCACGGCGCGGTCGAAGTCGACGCGCGGCAGTTCGGTCATGCGCTGGGCGGCATCGATGATCGGGCGGTAGCCGGTGCAGCGGCACAGGTTGCCGGACAGGGCGTCGTCGATCTCGCAGCGGCTGGGTGTCCTGGCTTCCTCTTTCAGGTACATGCCCCACAAGGACATCGCGAAACCCGGCGTGCAGAAACCGCACTGCGAGCCATGGCATTCGACCAGCGCCTGCTGGACCGGGTGCAGCTTGCCGTCCGGCTGCTGCAGGTCCTCGACCGTGAACAAGGCCTTGCCGTCCAGCGTGGGCGTGAACTGGATGCACGAGTTCACCGCCTTGAGCTCCAGCCCGTCCTGCTCCAGCGAGCCGACCACCACCGTGCAGGCGCCGCAATCGCCCTCGGCGCAGCCTTCCTTGGTACCCGTGCAGTGCAAATCCTCCCGCAGGTGCTGCAGGATGGTTTGCGTCGGCGCGACACCGCTCACTTCATGGACGGCGCCGCGGAAAAAGAATCGGATCGGAGTGGACATTGGCGCCTCGGATTGAACCCAACATGCAAGATTAGCATCGGGCGGTCAGTCGATTATAAGATTTTGATGATTTTGAATATAACCAATTTCATATAGATGCCTGGAATGGGTGCACGCTTTTCCAGTGCTCGGCGATATCGATGCGCCGCGTGATCCACACATGCTGGTGGGTCTGCACGTAATCGAGGAAGCGCGCCAGCGCCGCCGCCCGGGCCGGACGCCCGACCAGGCGGCAATGCAGGCCGATCGACAGCATCTTCGGCTGGTTCAGTCCGTTCGGGTCGCCTTCGGCATACAGCACGTCGAAGGCATCCTTCAAATAATCGAAGAACTGGGTGCCCGAATTAAAACCCTGCATGGCCGCGAAACGCATGTCGTTGGTGTCCAGCGTATAGGGCACGACCAGGTGCGCTCGCTCGGCATGCCAGCCATTCTGGTCGGTAAAGGCGACCCGGGTCCAGAACGGCAAGTCGTCGCCGTAGTGGTCGGCATCGTAGACGAAGCCGCCGTGTTCCAGCACCAGCTTGCGCGTGTTCGGCGAATCGCGCCCGGTGTACCAGCCCAGCGGAGCCTCGCCCGTCAGCTCGCGGATGATGTCGACCGCTTCCTTCATGTGGGCGCGCTCGGTGGCTTCGTCGACGTGCTGGTAGGAGATCCAGCGCAGGCCGTGGCAGGCGATCTCGTGGCCCAGCTCCCTGAAGGCGGCCACCGCTTCCGGATTGCGCTTGAGCGCCATCGCCACGCCGAACACCGTCAGCGGCAGCTTGCGCTCCTCGAAGATGCGCAGCACCCGCCACAGCCCGGCGCGCGAACCGTATTCGTACAGCGATTCCATGCTCATGTGGCGCATGTCGAAGGCCTGGGCGCCGATGATCTCGGACAGGAAGGTTTCCGACGCCGGGTCGCCATGCAGCACGCTGTTCTCGCCGCCCTCCTCGTAGTTCAGCACGAACTGCAGGGCTACGCGCGCCTCCCCCGGCCATTGCGGGTGCGGCGGGTTGCGGCCGTAGCCGATGAGGTCGCGCGGATAGTTGTCGTAGCTGTTGTTCATGGGCACTCGCTGTGGGCAGGTATATCCCCCATCTTATATTGCAAGAAGCACATCGGTATATCATCGTCCGCATACGGGATTTCATCCTTTACGTATAGGGAATAATGATGGGAAAACTCAGCACCCATGTGCTCGACACCGCCCAGGGCAAGCCGGGGGCCGGCGTGCGGGTCGAACTGTATGCGCTCGAAGGCGGCGCGCGCAGGCTCGTCAAGAGCGACACCACGAATACCGACGGGCGCTGCAACACGCCGTTGCTGGAGGGCGAAGCGCTGCGCGCCGGGCAATACGAACTGGTGTTCGCGGCCGGCGATTATTTCGCGGCCCAGGGCGTGGCGATGACGCAGCCGCGCTTCATCGACCGGGTGACGATCGCGTTCGGGGTCGCGGATGCGGCGCAGAACTACCACGTGCCGCTGGTGGTGACGCCCTGGTCGTATTCGACCTACCGGGGCAGCTAGCCTACGGTACGCCGCGGACAGTGCGTGTTTGATAATCTCGGCAGGACAGCAGTGTGCGGCCAGCACGGCCGCACCAATATAGTTCTCAGGAGAAAATCGTGCGTAATGTAGATGTGAAAGTCACCGTCGATGTCCGCGTCGACCCCGCAGGCGTCATCCTGCTGCTGGCCTCGGCGGCAATGGGCCTGTTTTTCCTTCGCAAGAACAAAGCGCAGGCAAACAGCCTGTCCTGAGCGGGAGCGCGTCCATGTCCTTGCACGTCGTCCATTTCATCGGTCCCATCAACGCCACCTCGGCCTGCACCGTCCGCAACCTCTGCCTGCAGGCGTTGCAAAGCGGGGCCACCGAGATCGAGCTGCACATGTCGACCGAGGGCGGCAACATGACGGCCGGGTTCGCATTGTATTTCTTTCTGAAATCCCTGCCGCTGCCGCTGACCACCTGGAACGTCGGCAGCGTCGAATCGGTGGGCGTGGCCATCTTCCTGGCCGGCCAGAAGCGCTACGCCTGCCCCGGCACGCGCTTCCTGATCCACCCGCTGCACTGGGGCTTCGGCAACCTGGTGGCGGCCGACCATGCGCGCATCTCGGAATGGCGCGACTGCCTGGACTTCGACGCCGAGCGCTACGCCGGCATCTTCGACGAAGCCACCCGCGACGCGCCCGGCACCCACGACATCCGTCCCTACCTCACCGGCAGCTCGCGCATCTACACCGCCGAACAGGCGCTCGAGGCCGGCATCGTGCACGCGGCACGCCAGGCGCTTTTGCCGGAAGCGGGCACGACCGCACATTGGTGGAATTGAGGACATATTGAACAAGAACCGCCCGACTTCGGTTCGCAATCGCTGAATATTTGATTAAAACGACGAAAACAGTCAAAAATGTCGACTTGACACAACATTTTTGTGGAAATGAAACTCTACGTGAAGAGAATGCGAATTTTTTCCTTGCGACAATAATTACGCGCTGCCTACAATGGTTTCTGCAAATCATCGCGCAGCCCAACAACTCGCTGCCGGTTGTCACCAAGAAAAAAAATCATTCACTGTAGCTCGTTAAATCCATTCCCATGAAAAAACGCTTCATCGCGAGCATGCTCGCATTGCCCCTTGCTGTCTCCAGCGCTTACGCACAGGACACCTCGCCGGTGCGTATCAGCGGTTTCGGCACCGCCGCCCTCACCTTCACCAACAGCGACCAGGCCGAGTTCGGCCGTCCCAACCAGGCGCACGGCGCCGACAAGCAGCCGACCACCGGCGTCGATTCGAACCTGGGCCTGCAAGCCGACTACACCGTCAACAGCTGGCTTTCCGTGACCGGCCAGGGCCTGGTCCGCAAGGATGCGGAGGACGATTTCGGCGCCGAACTGTCGTGGGCCTTCGCCAAGGCTAAACTGTCGGACGAGGTCAGCGTCCGCGTCGGCCGTATCGGCCTGCCGGTGTTCATGATCTCGGACTACCGCAACGTCGGCTATGCCAACACCTTCCTGCGTCCGCCGGCCGAGATGTACTCGCAAGTGCCGTTCAACAGCATCGACGGCGCCGACATCACCTGGCAGCGCAGCTTCGGCGACACCACCTACACCGCGCAATTCGCCTATGGCG
>CAJYQM010000427.1 GCA_913777025.1 uncultured Massilia sp.
TCCCGACCTGTGGCGTACGCGACGAAACTCCCCGGATCGGACCCCGCGCCGGTGAGAAAGCGCGTATTTATCGGGCCGGGGCGCCTGCTAAGCTCATGGTTTCCCAACCTCAACCTTACGAGCCGAATGTCCATCCTGCCCCGACGCCTGTATGCCGCCGCCCTCTCCCTCTGGCTGCCCGCGCTGGCCTGCGCGACCGACTGGGTTGCGGCTGCGCGCCAGGACCTGCAATTTGCCGCCGATACCATCCGCGCCCGCCATGCCGGTGCCGCGCTGGGCCAGCCGAGCGTGACGGTGCCGCTCGACACCGGTTACCGCATCGGCATGGCCGACGCTGCGGCGGTGCGCGGCGAGCAGGACTACCTGCGCCTGATGAGCCGCTTCTTTGCCGGCTTCGGCGATCCGCACACGGCCATCGGCCTGCGCCTGCGGACGCAGGCATGGACCGGCCTGGCGCTCGACCTGGTCGACGGCCGCTACCGCGTGGTCTGGTCCGAGCCGGGCTGGCCGAGCGCCCTGCCGCCCGTCGGCGCCATCGCGCAGCAGTGCGACGACGCCTGGATCGGCACTTACCTAGAGGTGCAGGTGGCGCCCTTCGTCAACCAGGGTGCCGAATACGCCGGCGGCTTCAGCACGCTGGCGCGGCGCGTGATGTTCGACACGGGCCTGGGCTGGATGCCGAAGCAATGCGTGTTCACGCTGCCGGACGGCAGCCGCAAACGCTATGCCCTGGCGCCGCGCGGCGTGCCGGACCAGGTGCCGCGCGAACGCGTGGACGCCGTCGAACGCCAGCTGCGCGCGGGCGCGAAACAGGTCGGCATCACGCCGCTGTCCGCCGGGCGTGCCTGGGTCGGCATGCCGGACTTCGATGGCGGCAGCTCGGGCGCGGCCTACGAGGCGCTGTACCCGAAGCTCGCCGCGCTGCCGAAATCCGGCTGGGTCGTGTTCGACCTGCGCGGCAACCTGGGCGGCTCCTCGAGCTGGGGCAAGCGGGCGCTGGCGGCCCTGTTCGGCCAGGATTATGTCGAGCGCCTGGCGCAAGCGGCCGGCGCCCAGGAATTCATGGTGGCCGACCAGGCCACCGTCGACATGCTGGAACACGACCTCGCCTCGCCCGACTTTGCCGCCGCGGCCAAGGCCGGCATGCGCGCCAACCTGGCCAAGGTGAAGGCGGCGATGGCCGCGGGGCAGCGCGTGGCCGCGCTCGACGAGGACAAGCCCGCGGTCGACCTGCTGCCGGCGCTGGACATCCCGCGCCCGCAAGGCCCACGCCTCGCCGCGCTGATCGACCGCAATTGCTTCAGTTCGTGCATGGCGTTCCTGCAGCAGATCCGCGCGACCGGGGACAGCGTGGTGCTCGGGGAAGCGACCATCGGGTATTCGCCGTTCGGGGAGATCACGCGCTTCAAGCTGCCGAGCGGGCGCGGGGCGATCGCGGTGCCGTCGGCGTATTTCACGACGGCGCAGGCGACGCGGGAACCGTTCGTGCCGGATTACGCGTATGCGGGGAACCTGGCCGACGATGGGGCGGTGATGACGTGGGTGCAGGGCGTGCTGGATCGGGTGGAGCGCAAGTGACCCTGCCCCACCCGTGACCGGGGCTTAGTTTCCGGTGGCCCCGACCGACCGGCCCTGCATCGACTTGTTCGCCTCCTGCGACACGCCCGGCTGCGCCGCCCGGCGGACCTCGATCGGCACCGACTTGTACGAGGGCGTGCCGCTGCGCGCATCGTAGTTCATCAGCGAGACCAGCCCGTTCGCCTCCGGATAATAGGCCGCCGCCGCGCCGCGCGCGATGTCGAAGGCGACCGCGGTGAAGTTGCGCACGATGCGCGGCTGGCCTGGGTGATCGGTCGCGGTCACGGCCTCGATGTCGACCTGGTCGCCATGCTCCAGCCCGCGCTCGGCCAGGTCGGCCTCGTTCAGGAAGATCACGTCGCGCCGGCCCGTGATGCCGCGGTAGCGGTCGTTCTTGCCGTAGATCGTGGTGTTGTACTGGTCGTGGCTGCGCACCGTGGCCAGCACCAGAGGATTCACGGCGCCGGCACGCGCCTGCGGGCGCTGGCGCTTGGAGTCGAAGACGACGAAGTTGGCGCGGCCGGTCGAGGTGCGCCACTCGCGGCGGCTGGCCGGGATGTCGAGGCGGAAGCCGCGCGGCAGCTTGACCTTCTCGTTGTAGCCGGCAAAGTCCGGGAACACGGCCTCGATCTTGTCGCGGATGCGGCTGTAGTCGGCCACCAGCCAGTCCCAGTCCACGCGGGTATTCGGCAACGCCGCCCTGGCCATGCCGGCGACGATCGCGGATTCCGACTTCAGGTGATCCGACGCCGGCGGCAGCGTGCCGCGCGAGGCGTGCACCATCGACATCGAATCCTCGACCGTCACCGATTGCGGCCCGGTTTCCTGCACGTCCATCTCGGTGCGGCCCAGACAAGGGAGGATGTAATTCTTCTTGCCGGTCAGGAGGTGGGAGCGGTTCAGCTTGGTGGCGATGTGCACCGACAAGTCGAGCTTGCGCATCGCCTCGAAGCACAGCTCGGGGTCGGGCATCGCGACCGGCAGGTTGCCGCCCATGCAGACCAGGGCCTTCGAGCGGCCGTCCAGCATGGCCTTGATGGTTTCCACGGCCGCGTGGCCGCGCGCGGCGGCTCGAAGCCGAACACCTTCTGCAAGTTGTCGAGAAAGCCCTGGGTCGGGATTTCGGTAATGCCCACCGTGCGGTCGCCCTGCACGTTGGAGTGGCCGCGCAGCGGGCAGATGCCGGCGCCTTCCTTGCCGATGTTCCCGCGCAGGAGCAGCAGGTTGGCCAGCTGCTGCACGTTGGCGGTGCCGTGCTTGTGCTGGGTGATGCCCATGCCGTAGCAGATGATGGGGCGCTCGGCCTTGGCGTACACGGCGGCCGCCGCTTCGATGTCGGCGCGCGACAGGCCGGACACGTATTCGATGTCATCCCAGTTCGAGGCTTCCAGGTCGGCCACCAGGTTGTCGAAGCCGCTCGTGTGCGCGCGGATGAAGTCGCGATCCAGTACGCCCGGCCCGCCCTCGGCCAGGCTGGCCGCATCCATTGCCAGCAGCGCCTTCATCATGCCCTGCACCACGGCCGCGTCGCCGCCGACCTTCAGCAGGTAGTACGAGGTGGCGATGTCGACCGCCTTCCCGACCGTCATCTCGCGCGGGCTTTGCGGCGACTTGAAGCGCTCGAGGCTGCGCTCGCGCAGCGGATTGAAGACGACGATCGGGGCGCCGTGCAGGCGCGCTTCGCGCAGCGTGGCCATCATGCGCGGGTGGTTGGTGCCCGGGTTGTGGCCGAAGGAGAAGATGGCGTCGCAATGGTGGAAATCGTCGAGCGTGACGGTTCCCTTGCCGACCCCGATCGATTGCGGCAGGCCGACACTGGTCGCCTCATGGCACATGTTCGAGCAATCGGGGAAGTTGTTGGTCCCGTACTCGCGCGCGAACAGCTGGTACAGGAAAGCCGCCTCGTTCGAGGTGCGGCCGGAGCAATAGAACTCGGCCATGTCCGGGTCGGGCAAGCCCCGCAGGGTCTCGCCGATGTCGCGGAAGGCCTCTTCCCAGGACACCGGCACGTAATGGTCGGTGGCGGCGTCGTAACGCATCGGGTGGGTCAGGCGCCCTTCCCACTCGAGCGCGAAGTCTTCCCAGTTCCACAGTTCGCTCACCGTATGCCGGGCAAAAAATTCCGGCGTCACCCGTTTGTTGGTCGCTTCCCAGGACACCGCCTTGGCGCCGTTCTCGCAAAATTCGAAGGACGAGCCCTCGCGCGGATCCGGCCAGGCGCAGCCCGGGCAATCGAAGCCCTGCGGCTGGTTCACCTGCAGCATGATCGTCGTGCCGCGCGTCGACATCTGGCCGCGGATCGCCTTGGCGACCGCCTGCAATGCGCCCCAGCCGCCCGCCGGGCCGCCATACTCGCCGATGCCGGGTACTTCTTTCTTCGCCATGCCAAGCTCCTGAAGCTAAACTGTTACATGAATGTGAAATATTCTACGTCGAGCCTGGAATAAAGCCTTTTCAGTAGCCCCAGTGCAAGCATGTGCCTGTCGAGTTGGCTCTCTGTCACAATCCTGTCATGTTCCGGTTCTACACTTAGTTATCACTAGTGAAATATTTCCGAAAAATGGATGTGAAGTTGAAAACGGACGAGGTGCTCGCCTCGCTTCCGGGCGATGGCCCGCACCTGTTCCTGAACCGGGAACTGTCCCTGCTTGAATTCAACCGCCGCGTACTCGAGCAGGCCGAGGATCCGGCCGTGCCGTTGCTGGAACGCCTGCGTTTCCTGTGCATCGTCTCCAGCAACCTGGACGAGTTCTTCGAAGTGCGCGTGGCCAGCCTGCTGGCGCAGTACCAGCACCAGAGCGGCGTCGACGACATCTCGCTGGTGGGCCTGGACGGCGTCAGCGACGAATGCCGGCAGATCATCGCGCGCCAGTACGCGCTGCTGAACAACGAGATCCTGCCCAAGCTGTCCGAGAACGGCATCCACCTGCTGCGCCGCTCGGACCGCAACGCGGCGCAGAAGGCCTGGGTCAAGCAGTACTTCGACAAGGAAGTGCGCCCGCTGCTGACGCCCGTCGGCCTGGACCCGGCCCACCCCTTCCCGCGCGTGATCAACAAGAGCCTGAACTTCATCGTCGAGCTGGCCGGCAAGGATGCCTTCGGGCGCGGCACCGGCATCGCGATCATGAAGGCGCCGCGCGTGCTGCCGCGCGTGATCCGGCTGCCGGACGAGCTCTCGGACAAGCCGGGCGCGTCCTACTGCCTGCTCTCTTCCGTCATCCAGGCCCACATGGCCGACCTGTTCACGGGGCGCGAGGTGGTGTCGTATTCGCAGTTCCGCGTGACCCGCAACAGCGATTTGTGGGTGGACGAGGAAGAGGTCAAGAATCTGCGCCAGGCGCTGCAGAGCGAGCTGCACAGCCGTAACTACGGCTTTGGCGTGCGCCTCGAAGTGGCGCGCGGCTGCCCCAAGAATCTGTCGGACTTCCTGCTCGACCAGTTCTCGATCGACCGTTCGCGCCTGTTCTCGGTCGACGGACCGGTGAACATGGGCCGGCTGCTCGAGATCGTCAACACGACTTCGCGCAACGACCTCAAATTCCCGCCCTTCGTGCCGGGCTTCCCGGGCAAGCTGGCCACCCACTACGACATCTTCAACGTGCTGGGCAAGCAGGACGTGCTGCTGCACCATCCCTTCCAGTCCTTCCAGCCTGTAATCGACTTCATCCGCTGCGCGTCGGCCGACGCCAACGTGGTGGCGATCAAGCAGACCATCTACCGCGCCGGGGCGAACTCGGAGCTGATGGAAGCGTTGATCAACGCCGCCCTGCGCGGCAAGGAAGTCACGGTCATCGTCGAGCTGATGGCGCGCTTCGACGAGGAAGCCAACATCAACTGGGCGGAGCGCCTGGAGGAAGCCGGCGCCCAGGTCGTGTACGGCGTGGTGGGCCTGAAGACCCACGCCAAGATGGCGCTGGTGTTGCGCCGCGAACCGGGCGGCCTGCGCCGCTACGCCCACCTCGGCACCGGCAACTACAACCCGACCACGGCCAAGCACTACAGCGACTTCGGTCTGCTGACATCAAGCGAGGCCCTGACCGCGGACGTGAACGAAGTCTTCATCCACCTGACCAGCCTGACGCGGCCGACCCAGTTGCAGAGCATCTGGCTGGCGCCGTTCTCGCTGCAGAAGGAAATCGTGCGGGCGATCCGCCACGAAGCCTCGATCGCGAAAGGCGGCAAGCCGGCCCGCATCATCGCCAAGATGAATTCGCTGACCGACGACTCCGTGATCCGCGCCCTCTACGACGCGTCGAACGACGGCGTACGCATCGACCTGATCGTGCGCGGCGCCTGCGCCCTGCGCCCCGGCGTGCCTGGC
>CAJYQM010000428.1 GCA_913777025.1 uncultured Massilia sp.
CCTATCACCGCGTGGACGGGGAACCCGTCCACCCTACCATGTAGCAAACGTAATCAAGTTGGAGAAACACGTATGGCAATCACCCTGACCGAAAAAGCCGCGAAACACATCACCCGCTACCTGGAACGCCGGGGCAAGGGCGTCGGCTTGCGTTTCGGTGTGCGCACGACGGGCTGCTCCGGCCTGGCCTACAAGCTGGAATACGTCGACGAGCCGGGCAACGAGGACAACATCTTCGAATCGCACGGCGTGAAAGTCTTCGTCGATCCGAAGAGCCTGCCCTACATCGATGGCACCGAACTCGACTTCGCCCGCGAAGGCCTGAACGAAGGCTTCCGCTTCAACAATCCGAACGTCAAGGACAACTGCGGCTGCGGCGAGAGCTTCCGCATTTGATGTCGAGCTTCAGAAACGCGATGCAGAACCACTTCGAGCTGTTCCAGCTACCCGCCCGCTTCGACGTCGACATGGATGCGCTTGACAGCGCCTACCGCGACGTCCAGGGCCGCGTCCACCCGGACCGCTTCGTGAATGCCACCGACGCCGAAAAGCGCGTCGCCATGCAGTGGGCGACCCGCGCCAACGAGGCTTACCAGACGCTGCGCAACCCGCAGAAGCGCGCGCAATACCTGTGCGAATTGAACGGCGTCGACCTGCAGACGGAATCGAACACGGCGATGCCGATGGACTTCCTGATGCAGCAGATGGAGCTGCGCGAAGCCTTGGCCGACGCGCGCGCATCGAAGGATGCCGAAGCGCTGGACGCGCTGGATGCCCAGGTGCGCGGCGAGCGCAAGCAGCGCCTGGCCCAGGTGGGCAAGCTGCTCGACGCCGGGGACTACAGCCAGGCGGCGCAGGGCGTGCGCGCGCTGATGTTCCTCGATAAATTTGGCGACGAGTTGCATTACGCGTTCGAGGCGCTCGAATCGTAGGTGACGTCAGCGTGACGGGTAGGGTGGACGGGAAACCCGTCCACGCGTTCATCCGAACCCACGGCCGCCGCAGTGTGGCCATGTTCCCTGGACGCGTGGACGGCAAGCCGTCCACCCTACCCGAAACGCGAACGCTTTCTAAAAATAAAACCAGGTAACACGATCATGGCACTTTTGCAGATTTCCGAACCCGGCATGTCGACCGCGCCGCACCAGCACCGGCTGGCGGTGGGCATCGACCTGGGCACCACCAATTCCCTCGTCGCGACGGTGCGCAGCAGTATTCCGGAAGTGCTCAGCGACGAAGACGGCCGCGCGCTGCTGCCCTCGATCGTGCGCTACCTGCCGAATGGCCACGCCAACATCGGCTACAAGGCGCAAGCCCACCAGACGACCGACCCGAAGAACACCATCGTCTCGGTCAAGCGCTTCATGGGCCGCGGCCTGAAGGACATTGCCCACGCCGAGAACCTGCCGTATGACTTCGTGGATGGGGACCGCGAGAGCGGTCACGGCATGGTCAAACTCAAAACCGTGGCCGGCGTGAAGAGCCCGGTCGAAGTCTCGGCCCAGATCCTGGCCACGCTGCGCCAGACCGCGGAAGACGCCCTCGGCGACGAGCTGGTCGGCGCCGTGATCACCGTGCCGGCCTACTTCGACGACGCCCAGCGCCAGGCGACCAAGGACGCGGCCCAGCTGGCCGGCCTGAACGTGCTGCGCCTGTTGTCCGAGCCGACCGCGGCCGCCATCGCCTATGGCCTGGACCATGGCAAGGAAGGCGTGTTCGCGGTCTACGACCTGGGCGGCGGCACCTTCGACATCTCGATCCTGAAGCTGTCCAAGGGCGTGTTCGAAGTGCTGTCCACCGGCGGCGATTCGGCCCTGGGCGGGGACGACTTCGACCAGCGCCTGTTCTGCCACATCACCCAGCAGGCCGGCCTGTCTCCGCTGTCCGACGTCGACACCGCGACCCTGATGGTCAAGGCGCGCCAGGCCAAGGAACTGCTGTCGACCAACGAGGAAACCACGGTCGAGGCGATCCTGAAATCCGGCGAGATCGTGCAGGTCACCATCTCCGCCAGGACCTTCGCCGAGATCACCCAGCCGCTGGTCGCCAAGACCATGAACGCGGTGCGCAAGGCGATGCGCGATGCCGACGTGTCGGTGGAAGACGTCGACGGCGTGGTGCTGGTCGGCGGCGCCACGCGCATGCCGCACATCCGCCGCGCCGTGGGCGACTACTTCAAGACCATCCCGCACGCGAACATCGATCCGGACAAGGTCGTGGCGCTGGGCGCCGCGATCCAGGCCAACCTGCTGGCCGGTAACCGCGCGGCGGGCGACGACTGGCTGCTGCTGGACGTGATCCCGCTGTCGCTGGGCATCGAGACCATGGGCGGGCTGGTGGAAAAGATCATCCCGCGCAACTCGACGATTCCCTGTGCCCGCGCCCAGGAATTCACCACTTTCAAGGATGGCCAGACGGCCCTCGCCGTGCACGTGGTGCAGGGCGAGCGCGAGCTGGTCTCCGACTGCCGTTCGCTGGCGCGCTTCGAGCTGCGCGGCATCCCGCCGATGGCGGCCGGCGCGGCGCGCATCCGCGTTACGTACCAGGTCGATGCCGACGGCCTGCTGTCGGTGTCGGCGCGCGAGATGCGCTCCGGCGTGGAAGCCTCGATCACCGTCAAGCCGTCCTACGGCCTGGGCGACGACGAGGTGGCGCGCATGCTGCAGGATTCGTACAACTCGGCCTCGACCGACATGAGCGCCCGCGCGCTGCGCGAAGAGCAGGTCGAGGCCGAGCGCATCCTGCTGGCCACGCAATCGGCGCTGGACCTTGACGCCGAACTGCTGAACGACGAAGAACAGGACGCCGTCGCCAAGCTGGTGCACGCGGTGCGCGACGCGGTGATGCGCTCGAACGACCAGGACATCGACACGCAGTCGCGCCAGAACGTGCTGCACGACGCGGTCCAGGCGCTGGCGCACGGCACCGAGGAATTCGCCGCGCGGCGCATGGACAAGAGCGTACGCAAGGTGCTGGCGGGGAAATCGCTGGATCAGGTGTAATACCACCGTCATCCCCGCGCAGGCGGGGATCCAAGTTTGCCGGCGTTTCGTGAGAGCGAGCAGAACTTGGGTCCCCGCCTTCGCGGGGACGACGGGTTGGAGTAAACAATATTAAAGAGGTCAAGAAGTGCCACAAATCGTCATCCTCCCCCATCCCGTCTTCTGCCCCGAAGGCGCCGTGCTCGAAGGCCAGCAAGGCAAGTCGATCTGCGACACCCTGCTCGAGAACGACATCGAGATCGAGCACGCCTGCGACCGCGTGTGCGCCTGCACCACCTGCCACGTGATCGTGCGCGAAGGCTTCGATTCGCTGAACGAGCAGGAAGAGAAGGAAGAGGACATGCTCGACAAGGCCTGGGGCCTGGAGCCGAACTCGCGCCTGTCCTGCCAGGCCATCATCGCCGATGAGGACCTGGTGGTCGAGATTCCGAAGTACACCATCAACCACGCAGCAGAGAACCATTGATCGTCGGGGGTTCCCGATGACATGGACCGATCGTGCTGGAAGCCATACAGGCAGCCTGGATCAATGAAGCAAGCTAAGAAAGAGGGCGCAGTCAAGAAGCCCGGCCCGGCGCGGCCCGCCCCCACCGTGTACGAACTGCTCCCCGAAGTGAAGCCCGGCCAGTCGGTCGAGTTGCTCAAGGAGCTGCACATCCTGACCCGCGACGGCAAGCT
>CAJYQM010000429.1 GCA_913777025.1 uncultured Massilia sp.
GCTTGCACGGATCACTCCCATTCCTCGGTGGCTCAGGCTTTGCGCTTGGCGGCGTCTTCGCCGTCGGCCATGGCGTTCAGCCAGGCTTCCAGTTGGGCGAAGCTGGGCTTGGTGTTCAGCTGGATCAGGCGGCGGCCGGCGTCGATCGCCAGCAGCGGCGGCTTGCCGGCCACGTGGGTCACCAGCACCACCTTGACCGTTTCCATGGTCGAGGCTTCCGAATTGACCAGCTGCTTCATCATGCCCGAGATCGGATCCAGCACGCCGTAGCAGAAGAAGATGCCGATGAAGGTACCGACCATCGCCGCGCCGATGTGCTCGGCGATCTCGGCGGTGTCGGCGCCTTCGCCGACCGAGTTCATCGTGATCACGATGCCCAGCACCGCGGCCAGGATGCCGAAGCCCGGCATGCCTTCGGCCACCTTGTGCAGCGACTTGGCCGGCTGGGTCAGCTCTTCGTGGATGGCTTCCAGTTCCTGCTCGAGCACGCCTTCCAGTTCGTGGGCGTTGATCTTGCCCATGGCCATCAGGCGGAAGTTGTCGACGATGAAGGCCAGCAGCTTCGGCTCCTGCAGCACCAGCGGGTAGCGCTGGAACATCGGGCTTTCCTTCGGCGCCTCGACGTGGGCATCGAGCGCCTTCAGGCCGCCGGCGGCGGTCTGCAGCAGTTCGTACATCAGCAGCAGCAGCTGGCGCTGGAATTCCGAATCGTGCTTGTGCTTGCCGACGATCTTCTTCATCTGGCCGAGCATCTCGACCAGCACGTGCTTCGGGTTGGCCAGCACCAGCGCGCCGAGGGCGGCGCCGCAGATGACGATCAGTTCGTTGGGCTGCCAGATGGCGCCGGGGGTACCGCCCATCAGCATGTAGCCGCCGAACACGGCGCCCAGCACGATGAGAATGCCTAGGATTTGCATGGTGTTACCTTTCTTGTTGGTCGTGCGGCATTCAAGCCTGGGCCAGTGCGGCTTTCATCTTCGCCAGTGCGCTCTTGTTGAGCTGGCAGACGCGGGCGTCGGACAGGTCGAGCACGGCGGCGATTTCCTTGTAGCTGAGCTCGAACTCGTAGATCATCTGGATCACGCGCTGCTCGCGCTCGTTGAGGGCGGACAGCGCCTGTTCCAGGCTGCGCCGCACCATGTACTGCTCTTCCGGTCCCGGCGCATGGCTGGCGCGCTCGGTGCTGCGCTCGCTGCTTTCCTGCAGCACGTCGTCGAAGCTGAGCAGTTCCTCGGCGACGTCGTCGAGCAGGAACTGGCGCCACTCGTCCTGCGTGATGCCGAGCGCCTCCGCCGCTTCCTTGTCGCCGGGCTCGCGGCCCAGCTTGCGGGTGAGGGCGCGCACGGCGTCGCGCATCTTGTGGCTGTCCTGGCGCACGGCGCGCGGACGCCAGTCCTGGCGCCGCAATTCGTCGAGGATGGCGCCGCGCACGCGCAGCGAGGCGTAGCTGGCGAAGCCGCTGTCGGGCGCGCCGTAGCGGCGCAGCGCCTCGAGCAGGCCCATCAGCCCGATCTGTTCCATGTCCTCGCGCCCCATGGCGCCCGAGACCTGGGAGTTCAATTGGCGCGCGATGCGTTTCACCAATGGCGCATAGGCGACCAGGTGGCGCTGCTCGTCCTTGGCGCTCATTGCGGCATGCATCGCGGCGCCGTTGTATTCGGTGCTGGCGTAACTGTCGGCGTAGTCGGCAAAATAGGCCACGTCGTCCCCCGGATTTATTCGATGATCAACTTGCCGATCATGACTTCATGGAAAGGCTTCTCCATGTGGTCGTGCTCGTAGGCGGCGTCGAAGGAATGGTTCAGCTGCTCGGCATACTTCTCGACCGTCATGCCGGACGCTTCGGCCATGGTGTAGCTGGACAGCGTCTTCACGGCCAGGCTGCGCAGCAGCGGCAGGTTCTCCTTGGTTTCCTTTTCCTTGGCCGGCTCGGTGGCCAGGACCAGGTCGGTCGACAGGTAATGGGTGTCGCCCTCGTCCGGGCCGCGGCGCAGCATCACGATCACCTTGTCCAGGGTGACGTACTTCATCGGCTTGGCTTCCTTGGGCTTTTCGGCTTCCTTCTTTTCCGCGCCCGCGGCGGCGGCCGGCTTGGGCATGAACCACCACACCGCGCCACCGGCGCCGGCCGCGCTGACGATCACGGCGCCGACGATGGCCAAAATCATTTTCATCTTCATAGGCTTGTCGTATCTGCTTGTCTGTTAGGCGTCGCGTGCGCCGAGCGAGAAGGCGGACGCGGGCGTGCCCGCTTCGGCCAGGGCCCGGCCAGGTTCATCCTGGTCGCGATCCTGCTGGCGGCCGCGGCCTCCCTGCTGCGGATCGCCGAACGGCGCCGCATTGCTGTTCTTCGGTGTCGGGGTTACGGACACCGCGACGTCAAGGTACTGGCGCTGCGACAAGTCGCTGCGCAGGTTGTCGCTGACGGTCTGCAGCTGGCGCAGCACCTCGCTGTGGGTTGCCGAGATGTTCACTTCCAGCGTCCCATTGCTGTGGCGGATCGCGATATCGATGCGGCCCAGCTGGGGCGGCTCGAGGCGGATCGTGGCCTGTTCCATGTTCTTGCCAACCTGCAGATGCAGGCGGTCACCGAGGGCTTCCTGCAGGCTCTGGCGCCAGGCGGTTGGCGGACCCGCCAGCTTGACGGTATCGCTGGCCGGCTGGTTCGATGCCGGGGCGGGGGCGACCGCACCTGCGAGCTGCGCCGCGCCCGTGCCCTGGGCGGCGCGCTCGGCGCCGCCATCCTGGGCGCCGGTATCGGCAGCGTTGCCGCCGGCGGGATTGCCCGCGGCGGACTGGATCGCCAGGCGCACTGCGCCGCTGTCCTGCTGGCCGGCTTGCTGGCCGGCCTGCGTGTTCGCCTGCGGCAGCGCGACGTCGGCGCGGCGGACGTGGTCCGGGTTCGCCGCCTGCACGGCGCCGGCCAGTACGGCCGCGATGCCGGCCTGGCCGGCGGCCGCCCTGGCCACACCCGGGGCGGCGTCGCCCGCGGCCTTGTCCGCATCGCTTGCGTTTGCCGCCGCGGTGGCGGCACCCGGATTGCCGAACTGTCCCTGGGCGACCTGCACCGCCTGCGCGATCTGCGTCGGGGTCAGCGGCATCAGCGGCATGGCCATCGCGGCCAGCAGCGTCCCGTCCTGGGCGGCGGTGTCCTGGTCGCCGGTGCCGTCCGCCTTGATGTCGGCGCCATCCTGTGCCGCGCCCGTTGCCGGCTGGGTGGCCGGCAACGCGGCGGCATCGGCGCCTGTCGCGAGGGCGGCGCCGTCGACCTGCAGGCCCAGCCACTGGGCGAAGGCCGCGGCCGGGGCGGCAGGGGCGGCAGCGGTGCCGGGCACCGCCGGCTGGGCGGCGGGCAGGGCTTGCGCAGCCTGCACCGGCTGGCCGGCGTCGGCCGCCTGGGCTGTTTGCGCCGTGGCGGCGGAAGTATTCACGAGAGTGGACATCATGCTCATACCTGGATCAAGCGGATTCGGTGTTGCTGTGCATCGCGTAGGCGATCCAGCCATCTTTATTGCTGCGCAGCTGTTCCAGCTTGAGCGCAAGTTCATCGGAGGCGACGGCCGCCGCGGCGGCCGCATCGTCGTGCGCGCCACGCAGGCGCTGCAGGGCCTGGCGTTCGGCGGCGCTCCACGGGCCGCGCGCGGCCAGGGCTTGCAGCCGCGGGGCCAGCGCGTTCGCGTGCTCGCCGAGCAGCGCCCAGTCGGCCTTGAGGGCGGCGCCGTGCAGCGCTTCGCCCATCTGCAGCAGCAGCGCCTGGCGGTCCTGCGCGACTTTAGCCATTGCGCGCCTGTACGCCGGCCCAGCCCTGGCGGATCGTGGTCATGATCTTGATGACTTCGTCGACCATGGCCGGGTCCTGCCTGATGCCGGCGCCGTGCAGGTGCTTGACGCAGAATTCATACAGGTTGGCGAGGTTGCCGACGACCTGGCCGCCCGCCTCGAAATCGAGGGAGCTGGACAGGCCGTTGATGATGTCGACGCACTTGTTGATGCTTTGGGCACGCTGTTCGTAGCGCTTGGCGACGATGTGGGCGCGGGCACGGGCCAGCTCGTCGAGCAGGCCGTCGGTAAGCAGCAGCACGAGCTCGATCGGCGAAGCGCGCGAGGTTTGCGCGTCCAGGCTGGTGGCGTGATAGCTGGCGTAGGCTTCTTGGTAGGACATGGGTGTTCTCTCAGGACTTGTCGCTGCTGAACAGCGCATCGAACATGGAAAGGTTACTGTTCATCGTCGACTGCAGGGTCTGCAGGTCGGTGTATTGCTTCAGGTAGCGCGCATAGGCCGAGTTGTACTGGCTGTCCAGGTCGGCCTGGCGCTTGGTCAGCGTCGATTGCAGCGTGTTGTTGGCATCGGTGCGCTGTTTGATCTGGCCGTTGGTGGCATTGCTCCACTGGTTCAGATAAGTGTTCAGGGAACCGGCGATCCCGCTCGGGGCGCTGGCGCTGGCCGAGCCGAGCAGCGCATCCAGGCCGGTCGGGTCGACCGCCAGCTGCTTGCCCAGGCGCGTCGAATCCAGGGTCAGCGAGCCGTCGCGGTTGGCGGTGATGCCGTAGCTGGCCAGCGAACCGCTGGTGCCCGGACGCAGCAGCGAGACCAGGCGGTTCTGCAGCGCCGAGACGCCGGCGTCGTGGGCGAACGCGCCCGCGGCCACATTCTTGGACGGATCGCCCGAATCGACCAGGCCGTCGATCGCGCTCTTCATCTTGTTGTAGGCGTCGACGAAGGCTTGCACGTTCGAGGTCGTCTTGCTGCTGTCGCTGGCGACCGACAGCGAGATCGGGGTGTCGCCCGACTTCTGTGCCTTGGCGACGGTCACCGACACGCCGTCGATGTTGGTGAAGGTGTTCGAGGACTGCTTGATGGCGGTACCGTTCTCGCCGCCCAGCATGACGATCGCATCCTGGGCCGCGGTCACGATGCTGCGCTTGGCCGTGGCCAGGCTGGTCTGGAGCGCGCCGCCGGTGGCGGTGCCCGACGGATCGAGCGAGATGGTGTTGGCCACGCCGGTGTTCTTCGAGGTCAGCACCAGGCGGGTCTCGGTACCGATGGTGACCACGCCGGCCGATACCTGGCCGGCGTTGCCGGAGGCGCGGTTGATCGCGGACGCCAGTTCGCGCACGCTCAGCTTGCCGTCCTTGTCGGTATCGGCGTTGGTGGCCGAGAGGTCGACGTCGAAGCTGATCGGCGTGGCCGTGGCCGAGCTTTCGTCGGACAGCTTGACCTTCAGCGTGCCGCCGAGGTCGGCGCCATCGGCCACGCTGTTGTACGAGACCTGGCCGGCGGTGGCGACCTGCTTCACGAACAGGCTGTAGGTGCCGGCCGCGGCGCTCGGCTTGGCGCTGGCGCTGGCGATGCTCGTGTCCGACACGGTCGCGCTCTGGGCCAGCACGGACTTGCCGACGCCGGTCAGGCTCGACAGGCTTCCCTGGAAGGCCGAGATCGCGGAACTCAGCGAGCTCAGGGCCTTGGCCATGGCGGACGTGGTCTTGGTGTCCGCGTCGATCTTGGCCTGGCCGGCCGAGGTGTACTTCTGTGCCAGCGCCTGCGCGGTGGTGGTCGGGTCGTAACTCGGTGCGGTGATCGTTGATGCCATGTCTTTTCCTTTGGTTAGTCGGCCCGTCCGGCCAGCCACGATTGCGTGGCAATCTCGTCGTCGCGCTTGCGTTGCGCGCGGTCCTGTTCACGTGCGTACGCGGCCTCGTGCTGGGCCAGTACCTTGCCGAGCAGTTCGCGCTTGGTCCAGGCCTGGGCCAGGTTGCGCTGCGAGACCGCCATGTTCGCTTCATGCAGGTGCAGGTCGGTGCGGTGGCTGTCGGCCAGCGCGAACACGGCCTGCTTGTAGTTGCCGCAGTTGATCGCCAGCGAAGGTGAGAAGCGCATGGGTCCGGCGGGTTGCCCCGACGGACCTGCGCCTGTCGCCAGGTCGGTGAGGAGGTCGACGCTGTTGCGGTAACGCTGGCGCGTCGCTTCCTGCTTGGCCAGGTCGGCCTGCAGGCGTTCCACTTCCGTGCTGCGCAGGCGCACCAGCGTGCCCAGGCTGTCGATCGTGCTTGCCTTGCCGTTCATGCCATCATCGCCTTCAGTTGATCGATGCTCGGGGCCAGCGGCGCATCTTCGCGCGTGCCCTGGCACAGGAAGGCTTCGATATGCGGGTGCAGCTTCACGGCGCGGTCGGTTTCCGGATCGGCACCCGGCTGGTAGGCGCCGAGCGGGATCAGGTCGCGCACGCGGGCATGCTTGGCCATCGATGCTTTCAGCTTGCGCGCGGCCTGCGCGTGTTCGGGCGTCACCACCTGGGCCATGCAGCGGCTGATCGATTGCGCCGCGTCGATGGCCGGGTAGTGGCCGCGCTCGGCCAGTTCGCGCGTCAGCACGATGTGGCCGTCGAGGATGGCGCGCGCGCTGTCGACCACCGGGTCCTGCTGGTCGTCGCCTTCGGCCAGCACGGTATAGATCGCGCTCATGCTGCCGCGCGCGTTCTCGCCGTTGCCGGCCGATTCGCACAGCTGCGGCAGGTGCGAGAACACCGAGGGCGGGTAGCCGCGCGTGGCCGGCGGCTCGCCCAGCGACAGCGCGACTTCGCGCAGCGCCATCGCGTAGCGGGTCAGCGAATCGCACAGCAGCAGCACGTTCTGGCCGCGGTCGCGGAAGTGCGCCGCGATCGAGTGGCACAGTTCCGTCGCCATCACGCGCATCAAGGGGCTTTCGTCCGCAGGCGCCACCACCAGCACGGCGCGCTTCAGGCCTTCCGGGCCGAGCGACTTCTCGACGAATTCGCGCACCTCGCGGTTACGCTCGCCGATCAGGCCGACCACGATCACGTCGGCCACGGTCTGGCGCGTGATCAGGCCGAGCAGCACCGATTTGCCCACGCCGGAACCGGCCATCAGGCCGACGCGCTGGCCCTTGCCGATCGTGAGCATCGAATTGATCGCGCGCACGCCGACGTCCAGCGGCTCTTCCACCGGCGCCTTCCTCAGCGGGTTCACCTTGGGCGGCGTGGTCGACAGGGTCTGGTCGCCTTTCAGGGGACCCAGGCCATCGATCGCTTCGCCCAGGCCGTTGACCATGCGGCCCATCCACTGCGGGCCGATCTGGATGCTGGACGGGGCGGTGGCCGGCAGCACGCGCGCGCCGGTGACCAGGCCGTCCGCCTTCTTGAACGGCATCAGGTAGGTCACCTTGTCGCGGAAGCCCACGACCTGGGCGTCGAGCCAGGAACCGTCGACGGTCTCGACGCGGCAGCGCTGGCCCGTGTGCAGCTTGCAGCCCACGCTTTCCAGCAGCAGGCCCTGCACGGCGACCAGGCGCCCGGTCGGCGTGGCGACCGGCACCGCGCCGATGTCGAGCGAACGCAGGGTGTCGGCGAGCGCGCTCATTCGGCGTCCTTGCCTTCCGCGGCGGTCAAGCCTTCGCGCACCTGCTCCATGCAGGCGGCGAGGCGGCCCTGGCAGCCGGCGTCGACTTCATGGTCGCCGGCGCGCACGCGGCATTCGCCCGGCACGAGGCTCGGGTCGGCCATCAGGTTCCACTTCTTGGCGCGTTTCGGATCGAGTTCCTGGATACGCTTCATTTCTTCCGGATTGAGCATGACTTCGACATCGTCGCGGGTCGGCGGCATGCCGGCCAGGGCCTCGTCGACCAGGGCCAGCATCTGCACCGGCTGCAGCGCCAGTTCCGCGCGGATCACCTGGCGCGCGATCTTGCCGACCAGGTCCACGACTTCGTTGCGCTGGGCATTCTTGTATTCGGTCTTCAGCTTCTTCAGTGCGCGCATCATGGCGTCGACCGGCTTGAGCGCGGCTTCGATCTCGGCCAGCGCCTGCTGGCGGCCTTCCTCGTAGCCGCGCGCCAGGCCTTCGGCATGGCCGGCCTCGATGCCTTCGCCGCGGCCCTGTTCCAGGCCGACGTCGTAGCCGTCGCGCTGGCCCTGGCGGAAGCCGTCGGCGACCGCGCCCTGCCAGTCCTCCGCCGAACCGCCGCTGGGCGCATTGGCGCCGCTGGTGGCGATGACGTGGGCCAGCGGCGGGAAGTGATAAGGCCGGAACTGCTTCATTCCGCGGTCGCCTCGGCAAACAGCTGCACTTCGATCTCACCGTTGTCGACCAGCTCCTTGACGGATGCCATGATCTCGCGGCGGGTCTGCTCGATGCGGGACATCGGCACCGGGCCGGAACGGCGCATCAGGTCTTCGAAGCTCTGGGCCTGGCGCTTCGGCATCGCGCCCAGCAGGGCATCGCGCAGCGCAGGCTCGGCGCCCTTGAGCGCGATTGCCCACTGCTCCAGCGGAATTTCGTCCAGCAGGCGCGTGATGGTCTGCTCGGTCTGTTTCGACAGGATGAAGAAGTCGTACATCGACATCTCGATCTTCGACACCACGTCCGGATCGTGGGCGCGCAGCAGTTCGACCATCGTGCCGCGGTTGGTCGGCAGGCGGTTCAGGATCTCGGCGGCCTGGCGCACGCCTTCCACGGTGGCGCTCTGGGTGTCGAGCGCGGACAGGCAGCGCTGCACCAGGTCTTCCAGTTCCTGCAGCAGGTCGCGGTCGATCTCTTCCAGGCGCGCCAGGTTCAGCAGCACCAGTTCGCGGCCTTCTTCCGGCAGCGCGTCGATGATCTGGCCGGCCAGCGCGGCCGGCAGGAAGGCCAGGAACACGGCCTGCATCTGCACGTGCTCGTTGGCGATGTACTCGGCCAGCCACTTCGGCGCCGCGTACTGCAGGCGCGCCATCATCGGGCGGATGGCGTCGCCGTAGATCGTGTTCAGGACGCTGTTGGCGATCTCGCTGCCCAGCGCCAGGTCGAGCGAACGCTTCAGGTAGCTGCGCGAGGCGCCGTGCAGGCCGCTCTGCTGGCGATAGTCGTCGAAGAACTTCTGCGCCGCGCTCTTCACCGCGTCCACCTTGATGCCGCTCATCCGGCTCATCACCTGGGTCAGTTCGATCAGTTCCTCGCGCTCGAGGCAGCGCAGCACGGCCGCGGCCGGCTCTTCGCCGATCGAGAGCAGGACGATCGCTGCCTGCTCGACCGGGGTCAATGCCACTTCCTCGTTACTGTTCAGTTCCGCCATTTTTTTTCTGCACCCATTGTTTGACCACTTCCGCGACCCGCTCCGGTTCCTTGCCTGCCAGGACCTTCAAGTGGTCGACCATCACATCCACGGCCGAACCGGCCGGGGGCAAATCATAGTTTTCCAGCAGCGGCTGGACCGTCGTCGTGCCGCCCAGGTTCGGCGTCGCCGCGTTGCCCAGGGCCGCCTGCGGCGCGCCTGCGCCGGCCGCGTTCGGCCCCGCCAGGGCGCCGGCTGCGCCGCCGGCCAGGGCAGCTGCCGGGCCGCCGGCAGGCGCCCCGCCCAACCTCGGTGCGCCTGCGCCCGGGGCCATGCGCTGGGTCAGCATGCGCATCAGCGGACGCAGGATCAGGAACCAGCCCAGGATCGCGCCGATCGCGTACATCGCCCAGCCGGTCATGTCGACCACGTTGTCGCGTTGCTGGTACCAGGGCTCGATCGGGGCCGGCGCCGGGAAGCTCAGGGCGGACACGGCCAGCACGTCGCCGCGCTGGGTGTCGATGCCCAGGCCGCCGCGCAGGATCTTTTCGATATTTGCGATTTCGGCCGGGGTCCAGCCGGTCTTCGGCGTTGCCGCCCTGGCGTTGTTCAGCACCACCGCCACCGAGATCTTCTTCAGGCGGCCACGGGCACGCTTGATCTGGGTGATCGCGCGGTCATAAGCGTACTGGCGGGTAGTCGCGTTCTTGCGGTTGCTGCCGTCGTCCGGCTTGGCCGCGTCGGCGGCACCGGCCGTCGTCGCGGTCTGCTCGTTCGGGTTGGCCGGCGCCGGCGGACGGTTCGACAGGGTGCCCGGCACGCCCATCGCCATACGGTT
>CAJYQM010000430.1 GCA_913777025.1 uncultured Massilia sp.
CCAGCTCACCAAGAATCTGACACGGCGCTTTCATACGATTGGCATCGAAGACCTCAATGTCCGAGGTATGCTGAGAAATCGTCGTCTGGCACGGGCGATCGCCGACATGGGTTTTGGCGAGCTGCGGCGTCAGCTGCAGTACAAGGCCGAGCGTCGTGGCGGCCAGATCGTTGTGGTCGATCGGTGGTGTCCCAGCAGCAAGACCTGCTCTGGCTGTGGTTACGTGTTCGCGATGCTGGCATTGCACCAGCGCCGCTGGACGTGTCCCGGCTGCGGCGTTTCACACGACCGCGACGTCAACGCGGCCATGAATCTGAAGAACATTGCGGCGAGTTCCGCCGTGACTGCCCGTGGAGGGGATGGCGCTGCCCTTGCGCGCAAGCGCGAGGCGAAACCGGCCCCCGAGAAGCAGGAATCTAACAGCAAAGTTAACTATGATTAGCTTTGTGTAAGTTTAGAAGAGCGGATCCGGGCTGGTGGCTGCTGTGCGGACTGCGCCGCATTGGGCTGGTGTGGGCGCTGCGCCTGCCCGAGGATTTTCCGGTGCGTGCCGAATTGCGGTCGCTGCGACGGGACGATGCCGGCGCGGCGCAGCCAATCAACCCGGCGTTGATGCCGCTGGCAGCATGCGGCGAGCACCTGGAGGCTCAGCGCGGACCGACTTCGCAGTAGTCGACGCCACCGCGCGCACCGAAGCGGAATTGCACCGGCAGGAACATCTCGATGACCTGCGCGTTGGTGCGCGCATGCATCGAGACCTCGTCGACCGTGAACCCGCCGCCGCCGGCCAGCGCCAGCGGCAGCATCAGCTGGTCGCCAAGATATTCGGCCACGGCGGCGCCGCTCGCGAGGTACTGGCGCGCGCGGTTCACCGCCTGGCGCGCGACGTTCTCGGCCGAGACCGATTTTTCGCCGAAGGCGGTGAACACTTCGGTCACGTGTTCGTACTCGAAGGTCAGCATCAGGGCGTTGCCCGGTCCCTGGTCGCCGGGCAGGCCGCGCACGCGCAGCTGCTCTCCGCCCCAGTTCATGGCCTTGCCGACGCATTCCAGTTCGCGCTCGGCGACCTTGCCCGGGACGCCGGCGCTGAAGCTCTCGGCATAGCAATCCCGGCGCTCTCCTCTCTCCAGCCAGCTGCGCGGCGCCAGTTGCGGGCACGGTTCGACGCTGGCCGTGACCTCGCCGCCGCCGGCCGGATAGAAGCCGAAGCGATCCAGGCGCACGTCGATGCGGGCGCCCATCTCGGCCACCCGCGGGCACCAGGCGCGCTGCAGGAACTGCACCGGCGGCGCCATCGGGTTGTGGGTGCCGCCGGCCAGGCGCAGCGTCGATGGCGTGCCGGCCATCAGGAGCGCCGGCAGCACGGTCTGCAGCACCAGCGTGCAGCTGCCGGCGGTGCCGATCGCGAAGCGGTAGTCGCCGCCTTGCAGACGGCCCGGGATGAATTCCAGGTCCTGGCTGCCGACCGCGGCCCCGCTCACTTGCGCGCCGCAGATCTGGCCGGCCGCCTGTACCGCCACCAGGTGCTGGCGCATCAGGCCGGGCTTGCTGCGGTTGGCGCGGATGCGCCGGATGCGGAAGGGCTGGCCCGTGATCGCGGCCAGCGTCAGCGAGGTCCGCAGGATCTGGCCGCCGCCTTCTCCCAATGCGCCATCGAGTTCGATCATCTCATCCTCTTCTTATTATATTGTTTATATCGTTTAGCCCTTCACGCAGACGATCTGCTTGAGGGTGTGCACCACTTCGACCAGGTCGCTCTGCGCTTCCATCACCGCGTCGATGTCCTTGTAGGCCATCGGGATCTCGTCGATCACGCCTTCGTCCTTGCGGCACTCGACGCCCTCGGTCGCGCGCACCTGGTCCTCGACCGTATAGCGGCGCTTGGCCGCGGTACGGCTCATGGTGCGTCCGGCGCCGTGGCTGCAGCTGTGAAAGCTGTCCGGATTGCCCTTGCCACGCACAATATAGCTCTTCGCGCCCATCGAACCCGGAATGATGCCGAGTTCTCCCTCGCGCGCCGAGACCGCGCCTTTTCTCGTGACCAGCACCTCCTTGCCGAAGTGCTGCTCCTTCTGCACGTAGTTGTGGTGGCAGTTCACCGCTTCGATGTGCGTCTCGAACGGTTTCGTGATCACGGTGCGCACCGCCGCGATCAGGTTGCGCATCATGACTTCGCGGTTCATGCGCGCGAACTTCTGGGCCCAGCCGACGGCCTGGATGTAATCGTCGTAGTGCTGCGTGCCTTCCGGCAGATAGGCCAGGTCCTGGTCCGGCAGGTTCACGAAGTGGGTACGCATGTCCTGCTTGGCCAGTTCGATGAAGTGGCTGCCGATTGCATTGCCGACGCCGCGCGAGCCCGAGTGCAGCATGAACCAGACGAAGCCTTCCTCATCCAGGCAGATCTCGATGAAGTGGTTGCCGGTGCCCAGCGTGCCCAGGTGCTTGTAGTTGTTCGTGTTCTTCAGCTTCGGGGTTTTCTGGCAGATGACGTCGAACTCGTCCCTCAGCGCCATCCAGGCCGTGTCGACCGCCTGCGGCGGGCTGTCCCACGAGCCCTTGTCGCGGCCCTTGAAGCCACGGGTCTTCGGCGACATGCCGTGCGGGACCGAGCGCTCGATCGCGCTGCGCAATGGCCCCAGGTTGTCGGGCAGGTCGTTCGCAGCGAGCGTGGTCTTGGCCGCCATCATGCCGCAGCCGATGTCGATGCCGACCGCGGCCGGGATCACCGCGCCCAGGGTCGGGATCACGCTGCCGATGGTCGAGCCCTTGCCCAGGTGGACGTCGGGCATGGCCGCCATGTGCTTGTAGATGAAGGGCATGCGCGCCGTATTGGCCAGCTGGCGCTTGGCTTCTTCTTCCACCGGCACGCCGCGGGTCCACATCTTGACCGGCCGGCCGCCTTCCACGTTCAGGACGTCGTAGTGTTCGTTTTTCATGTTTTCTCTCTTCACGATAATAGGTGGCGACAAGAGTGGTGAAACGCTGCATGGTTGCCCATGCGGGGGCGGATTCGCATCCGCCTTCCCTCGTCCATAGCGATGTAGTTCCACCGGCATTCGCCGAAAACTGCGCAGTACTCGACTGCTTGTTAAGTCCCGACAAGGGTCGACAAGACGTTCTGCCAGACGCGTTGCGCCTGCCAGGCCGGGATCGAACCGGCGTCACCAGATGTAGTCCTGTCAGCATTCGGGAAAACTTTTACCTGGGCGGCCAGGCCCTGCACGTCGATACTCACCGACAGCGCCTGCGCGCCGGCCGCCCTTCCTTTTGCGCCGGCCTTGCCGACGCTGATGATCCAACCCATGTCCATCTCCTGTTCTTATATGGTGACGGCTTCGATTTCGCCAACCCAGTGATCCGGCCGCAGCTGCCCCGCGGCGAACGCGGCGACGATGTCGAACACCGCATCCGAAAAACCGCCGACGTTCAGCACATCCGGCGCCTCGAGTGCCTGCGTCGTGCCATGGGGCGCGATGTCGATGCAGACCAGCTTCGCCTGCGGATTGCGCCGCTTGAAGCGCTGCCATTCGGCCATGGTCGCGGTGGCGCCGGCACCGCGTGCGGCATCGATCCACGACTCGTTGTCGGACACGAACACGACCAGGTCGGCGCGCGCCCGCATCCGGTTCAGCCGTGCCAGCGGCGCACTGCAGTTGGTGCCGCCGCCACCGACCGAAGCCAGCTTCTGCGCATTCGCGAACACCGGCGCTGCCGCATCGAGCTCCACCTCGACCACCTCGCGTTCGAATGGCAGCACCGTGGTCTGCGGGTTGCGGCGCAGCAGGGCCGCCGCCACCAGCGCCGCCACGTCGATGCAGCGCACTTGCGTCGTGGCCGAGCCGCGGTAACCCGACACCGGGCTGGACATCGAGCCCGACACGTCCGGGCAGACCACGACGCGGCCTTCGATCTGCGGCACGTTGGCCAGCGAGATCTCGAGCGCATCGTGCAGGGCGCGGTGCAGCATATCCGGCAAGTCCGGCCCGGCCGCACTGCAGGCCGCCATCAGCTGGTACGGGAACACCTTGGCCTTCGCGATCTCCTGCGGATCGCGCAGGCGCGCCGCCACCGCGTCGACCATGCCCGGCAGTTCGAACACACCCTGGCGCTGGAAGGTGTTCAGGTTCATGCGCAGCATCTGCCAGCCGCCGCGCAGCGCGCACTGGGCCCACTCCTGCGGCGACAGCGCGAGCGCGGTCAGCATCTGGAACGGCACGTCCGGCAGTTCGCCGCCGCGCTCGCGCTTCCAGCCTTCAAACGCGCGCACCTGCTGCGGCAAGGCTTGCGGGTCATGCGGCTTGCCGATCAGCCAGGCGAAGAAGGCTTCGCGCCATTTTTCCAGCGGTTTCGGGTGGACCATCTTGACCACGTCCGCCAGCGAAGGCGTGTTGCCGACCGCCGCCGCCAGTAACGCCTTTTCGCTGGCGCCGTTCAGCCATTGCTGCACCAGCTTCTTCGGCCGCGTGCCCAGCGACTTGCGCCCGGTGACGCCGGAACGCAGGATCTGCACGAAACTACGCAGCATGCGGCCGTTGTCGATCACGCGGCCGAACACCGGCGCCAGTTCCGGGGCACCACGCGCCGCCAGCACCGCGGCCAGCAGCGCCGGCATGTCCTTCATGTAGCCGCGTTCGCGGCAATACACCGCGGTCTGGGCAATGAAGCGGGCGTCGACTTCCTGGCACAGGGCAAGGACGGTGTCGAGCTGGTCCTCGGCAGCCGCATAGTAGGTGTCGTTCAGGCATCCGGTGGCCGCGTACTGGGCCAGACGGTGCTTCGGCGTCAGCCGGTAAGCCGGCGCCGCTTCGAAGTTGCGCGCATCGGCTGCCGGCAGCAGGGCGCTTTTCAGGGTCTGGAACAGGTTCGCGTTGGCCATCTTGTTTTTCCTTGTCGTTGTCTTTGTCCTTTCTATTGCAAGCGGTGTGCCAGCCCTGGCACGCCTGGCTCGCCCTTTCTCTATCTAATTGATATAAAAGGATTATTTAGTTTTTTACAGCATCTCCTGGTTTTATCTAACTCAGCAGCGAATGTGATAGATTTATACTTCCGTATAAAGTTTTATAAAAATGAAAAAGAAGAAAATCGTCGTGATCGGCTTCCTCGGCACCCAGCTCGACAGTGGCAGGGGCAGCACGCGCTGGGAAAAGTGGCGGCCGACGGTGGCGCTGACCCAGCATGAAGATGTCGTGATCGATCGTCTGGAACTGCTGTTCAATCGCGGCTACGAAGCCCTGCTCCAGCAAGTCACGCAGGATATCGGCGCAGTGTCGCCCGAAACCAGCGTGGTGCCGCGCGAGATCGAGATGGACGATCCATGGGACTTCGAGCAGGTCTACAGCGCGCTGTTCGATTTCGCGCGTGCCTATCCCTTCGATCCGGAGCACGAGGAATACTGGGTGCACATCACCACTGGCACCCACGTGGTCCAGATCTGCATGTTCCTGATGACCGAGGCGCTGTACTTCCCCGGCCGCCTGCTGCAGACTTCCCCGCCGCGGCGCCATGCGCCGGGTGAGCCGGGCTCCTTTGCGCTGATCGACCTCGACCTGTCCAAGTACGACCAGATCGCGCAGCGCTTCTCGCGCGAGCAGCAGGAGGGCGTGGCTTTCCTGAAATCCGGCATCGCCACGCGCAACCCGCGCTTCAACGCGATGATCGACGAGATCGAGCGGGTCGCGATCAAGTCGCGCGCGCCGATCCTCTTGATGGGACCGACCGGCGCCGGCAAATCCTTCCTGGCGCGCCGCCTGTACGAATTGAAAAAGGCGCGGCGCCAGCTGGACGGGCGCTTCGTCGAGATCAACTGCGCGACCCTGCACGGCGACGGCGCCGGCTCGACGCTGTTCGGCCACGTCAAGGGCGCCTTTACCGGTGCCGCATCGGAACGCGCCGGCTTGCTGCGCAGCGCCGGCAAGGGTCTGTTGTTTCTCGACGAGATCGGCGAACTCGGCCTAGACGAGCAGGCCATGCTGCTCAAGGCGATCGAGGAAAAGCGGTTCTTGCCCGTCGGTGCCGACCACGAGGTACACAGCGATTTCCAGCTGATCGCCGGCACCAACCGCGACCTGGCCAGGGAGGTGGCGCGCGGGCGCTTCCGGGACGACCTGTTCGCGCGCATCAACCTGTGGACCTACGAGCTGCCCGGCCTGGCCGAGCGGCGCGAGGACATCGAGCCGAACATCGACTACCTGCTGCACGAATTCGGCGCCGAGAATGGCCAGCTGGTGCGCTTCAACAAGGAGGCGCGCGACCGCTATATGCGCTTCGCGATGTCGCCGCAGGCACGCTGGAGCGGCAACTTCCGCGACCTGTCGGCGTCCGTGATGCGCATGGCCACGCTGGCCGAGGCCGGGCGCGTCACCAGCGGCATCGTCGACGCCGAAGCGCTGCGACTGGAGCGCCTGTGGCAGCCGGCGCAGGCGACACAAGGCGAAGGCGGCCACATCGACCTGGACGCGCTGCTGGGCGAGCAGGCGGCGCAGCTCGACCAGTTCGACGCGCTGCAGCTGGAGGCGGTCATCCGCATCTGCCGCGCATCGACATCGCTGTCGGAGGCGGGACGCAGCCTGTTCGCGGTGTCGCGCCAGGCCAAGCGCCAGCCAAACGATGCGGACCGGCTCAAGAAATACCTGGCCCGTTTCGGCCTGGCCTGGGATGACGTGCGCGCCTGAAAGCGGGCGCTTTCGACGCTCCATACCGCCCATGGCGCAGTCTGTCGCAATCCCCCCTCACCTGCCGTGACGCGCGCCTATAGTGACATCATGCGCAACCCACTGGAGAGATGAGATGAACAAACTGATCGGCACCGCCCTCGTGGCCACCACCCTGTCGATGGGGATGCATGCCGCGCTGGCCGACGAGGTCGTGCGCGAGTCGCGCAACATCGACGCCGGCGTCTCGAAGGTACACCTGGGCGGCGTGATCCGCCTCAACCTGCGCCAGGGACCGCCGTCGCTGGTGCTGTCCGGCGACAAGCGTTACCTGGCGAAGATCACGACCACGCAACGCGGCGACACGCTCACCATCGACATGGAAGACAACACGCGCGTGAACGGCAGGATGGATGAATTGCGCGCCGACCTGACGGTGCCGAACCTGCAGGAGTTCGTGTCCGAGGGTGTCGGCTCGAGCGAGGTGACGGGTTTCAGCGGCGAGCGCATGAAGCTGGCGCTGGAAGGTGCCGGCGCGGTGCGTTTTACGGGGCAGTACCGCGAGGTCGATGCGCGCCTGGGCGGGGTCGGCGGCCTGACGCTGAATCCCGGGCAATCGGACAAGGTCGAGCTGCGCCTGGGCGGCGCCGGCCACATCACGATCAGTGGCCAGACCCGCTTGCTGCGCGCGCGCATGGGCGGCGTCGGCGGGCTGGATGCGCAGCAGTTGCGCGCCGATACGGTCGAGCTGGACATGACCGGCCTGGGCGGCGCCAGCGTATTCGCCCGCACCGCTGCCAACATCAGCATGAGCGGCATGGGCTCGGCCACCGTCTACGGCAAGCCAGGGACACGCAATGCGACCACCAACGGGTTCGGCAAGGTCAGCTGGCAGTAATCAACATACAACGAGCCGGCATGGGACGAACGCCGCCATGCCGGCCACGGTCATCAACGGATCACCGTGTCGTTCTTGACCGACTGCACACCTTTCACGCCGCGTGCGATTTCGACGGCACGCTGGGCGCTTTCACGCGAATCGACGAAGCCGCTCAGCTGGACCGTGCCCTTGAAGGTTTCGACCTGCACCTGGGTGGCCTTGACGGTCGGATCGGCGGCGAAGGCGGCTTTCACCTTGGTGGTGATGACGCTGTCGTCGATGTATTCGCCGGTGCCCTCGCGGGTGGCGGTCGGGGCGCAGGCGGCGAGCGACACCAGCAGGGTGCCCGCGATAACGGATTGAGCAATAGCGGATTGGAAACGACGAGTGAAGGTCATGGCAATTCTCCCGAATTTGTTGAAGTTTTATTATTCCAAATTTCGGTCCAGACCGGCGCCCGATACTGTTGTGCAAACGTCACGAACACGATTCAAGGCACGCCGGCCGTGTTCGAATGACCGTCAGGCAAGACATCTGAACGGCCGGCAAGCTGTTGCGGCGGCAGGTCGTGACCGATCACCAGGCGCACGTCGGCGCGCCCACCCGTCCTGACTTCGACCGGCGCCACGGCGTTGAAACGCTGCGCCAGCCGTACGGCCAGGCTACGGTAGGGCGACTGGTATTCGATGCGCGTGACGCGCACCTTGAATCCCTTCTCGTTGGTCAGGCGCACGATCCTCACCTCGGGGTCACGCAGCTGGCGCGACAGCTGGCGCGCCATGCCCTGGCGTCCATTGCCGTTGCTGATCTCGAGCGTGGCAAGGATGGCCGGCTGCGACGGGTCCGGCGCCGGTGCGGTGGGTGTGGGCGGGGTCGGCGATGCCTCGGGCTGCGTGGACGCGGGTTCCACGCGGCGCAGTTCGAGGATGCCGTTGCGGTTCCGCGTCACTTCGACGGCGGCCCACTCGCGCTCCGGCTGGCGCGCTTCCTGTGGCGCTTGCACGGCACGCTCGATGGCCGGCATCCGGGTGCCGCCGCCGGCCACCGCGTAATCGGCATGGAAGTCGTGCTCGCGCAGTGCGCGGGCCTGGTCCAGCATCTGGCGGGCGCGTTCCTCCTGGCCGAGTTTTTGCAGGGTCTCGCCCAGGTATTGCCAGGAACGTGCATTGAGCGGGTCGAGCAGGCAGGCTTTTTCGAGCGCGACCAGGGCCTCGTCATAGTTGCCACTCAGGAAGTGGGCATAGCCCAGGTTCCCGAACAGGAAGGCGGTGCCCTGGCCGGAGCCCATGGTCGCGCCCTGTGTCAGCGCGCGCCAGATCGGGATCGCGCGCGCGAAGTCGCGCTGTTCCGCATACGCGATCGCCAGGCCGTTCCTGGCATTGACGTGGCCGGCATCGCTCTGCAGCACGGCCTGGTAGGCGGCGATCGCCTCGTCGTAGCGCCGCGCCAGGTGCAGGTTGCGGCCGCGCAGGTACTGCTCGTCGGCGGAGGCTGGCGTTGCCGCCTGCGTGTCCGGGGACAGCGAAACGAAACTGCTGCAGCCCAGCAGGAGGATCCCGCTGCACAGTGCAGGCAGGGCGGTCAGGATGAATCGGGTGCGCATGGCGGTCTCCGCGGAGGATCAATCGGGGCCGAGGACATTGCGGAAGGTACGCATCAGCTGGATGCCGGCCGGGCCGAGGAGCACCATCAAC
This sequence comes from uncultured Massilia sp., assembly GCA_913777025.1. GTDB lineage: Bacteria > Pseudomonadota > Gammaproteobacteria > Burkholderiales > Burkholderiaceae_D > Telluria. Next base: position 9,225 of record CAJYQM010000430.1, read on the forward strand.
AGAGTCGGGAAAATGCAGAAGATGAGGGGAAACAGCAGCTTCAGGCCGATCTTGGCCGCGGCTTCCTCGGCGATCATGCGGCGCTTGTTGCGCAGGTTTTCCGAATACACGCGCAGGGCATCGCCGATGCTGGTGCCGAAGCGCTCGGACTGGATCAGCATCGCGACCAGCGAATCGATGTCGTCCAGGCCGATGCGCAGCGCGAAGTTGCGCAAGGCCTTTTCCTTGCTGAAGCCGGCGCGCATCTCCATCAGCACCAGTTGCAGTTCCTGGGCCAGCGTCACGCTTTTGATATGGATCTCGGCTGAGACCTTCACCAGCGCGCGTTCCAGGCTCAGGCCCGCTTCCACGCACACGGTGAGCAGGTCCAGCGCATCGGGAATGGTTTCGAAGATCTCGCGCCGGCGGCGCAGGACCAGGCGGGTGAGCACGATATTCGGCAGGTAGTAGCCGAACGAGGCGGCCAGCAGCAGCACGAGCAGGATCCTGGTGCCGCTGTTGGTGCCGGGTGCCAGCGCCAGCGCCAGGCCTGCGATCGCGGGCAGGCAAAGCGCGAGCAGGGTCTTCGATGCGAAGAACAGGGCCGGCGCCGCCGGATTGCGCCAGCCGGCATGCATGAAGCGCGTGCGCAACGCCGATTTCTCCCAGCCCTCCTCCGGCACCGACAGCTTGGTCAGGGGCCGCACGGCATGCGCCACGCGCTCGGCCCAGCCGCGGCCTTCGGCCTTGCCGTTGTCGGCCCGCCCCCGCATGAAACCGGCCAGCCGGGCCTGCAGGGTGCCCGGCGCGAACAGCGCGAACCCCATCGACACCAGGGCGCAGACGACCACGAACACGATCAGCAGGAACAGCAACTGTGCGCCATTCATCATGGGCTCCTCAGATATGAATGCGGATCATCCGGCGCAGCCAGAGCACGCCGATGATGATCATGACCAGCGCGACCCAGAGCAGCTTGACGCCGCCCGGGTCGGTCCAGAGGAGCCTGATGTAATCCGGATTGGTCAGCACCAGCATCCCCGCCACACCGAACGGCAGCAGGCCGAGGATCCAGGCCGACATCCGCCCTTCGGCCGAGAGCACGCGTACCTTGGCCACCAGCTTCAGGCGCTCGCGGATGATATGGCTGATGTTGGTCAGGATCTCGGCCAGGTTGCCGCCGGTCTCGCGCTGGATCAGGACCGCGATGATCAGGTAGCGCAGGTCGGTCAGCGGAATGCGGTTCGCCATGTTGTGCAGGGCTTCGCTCATCGGCACGCCGTAGTTGATTTCTTCGCGCGCGATGCGGAAGTCGGCGCTGAGCGGTTCCGGCAGTTCGTTGCCGACGATTTGCAGGACGTTGGTGAACGAATGGCCGGCGCGCAGCGCGCGCGCAATGAAATCGGCCGCTTCCGGCAGCTGCTCTTCGATGCGCATCAGGCGGCGCTTGCGTGCGCGCCGCACCAGTGCCAGCGGAATCAACGCGAACAGCACTGCCAGGCCGGCTTGCAGCGCCAGCGGCAGCGGCCACTGCACGGCGACCAGGATGCCGGCCAGCAGCGCCAGGCCGGACCACATGAGGAAGTGCTGGACCGACCATTTCAGCCCCGATTGCAGCAGCAGGCGGTCGATCCGGTGCGCCAGTGCGAGCCGGTGCAGCAGCCGGTCCAGCGCGTCGTGGCGGGCGAAGCGGCGCTGCTTCAGGATCGAGATGCGTTCGCCGGAGCGTCCCGGCGTCCCCGACATCAGCTGCAGCCGGCGCGCCACGCGCTGTGCCGCCGCGCCATGCGAACTCACCCACCACATGTAGGCGCCTTCGATCCCGAGGATGACGGCGGCGAACAGGAACACAACGAAACCATAGAACAGGATGTCCATGCGAGACTCCGCGGCAACGGCCGGCTAGGTGAAGATGCGATCCGGATCGAAGGTGTCTTCCGGCACCGGCGCGCCGAACATCTTGAGGCGGTCGGCGAAGCGCGGACGCACGCCGGTGGCGCAGAAGTGGCCCTGCACCTTGCCGTCGGCGTCGACGCCGGTCTGTTCGAAGTGGAAGATCTCCTGCATCGAGATGATGTCGCCTTCCATGCCGGTGACTTCCTGGATGCTGACCACCTTGCGCGTGCCGTCGGTCAGGCGCGTGGCCTGGATGATCACGGTGATGGCCGAGCAGATCTGCTGGCGGATCGCGCGCGGCGTCAGGTTCACGCCGGCCATGCTGACCATGTTTTCCAGGCGCGCCAGCGCATCGCGCGCGGTGTTGGCGTGGATCGTCGCCAGCGAGCCTTCGTGGCCTGTGTTCATTGCCTGCAGCATGTCGAGCGCCTCCGGCCCGCGCACCTCGCCCAGGATGATGCGGTCGGGCCGCATGCGCAGCGAGTTGCGCACCAGCGCGCGCTGCGTGACCTCGCCCTTGCCCTCGATGTTGGGCGGCCGCGTTTCCAGGCGCACCACGTGCGGCTGGCGCAGCTGCAGTTCGGCGGCATCCTCGATCGTCACGATGCGTTCGTTGGCGGGGATGAAACCGGAGATCAGGTTCAGCATGGTGGTCTTGCCGCTGCCGGTGCCGCCCGAGATCAGGATGTTGACCTTGGCCAGGCCGAGGCTTTCCAGCACCTTGATCATCGGCGGCGTGACGCTCTTGTAGTCGAGCAGGTTCTGCACCGTGAGCGGGGTCGCGCCGAAGCGGCGGATCGAAACCAGCGGCCCGTCGATCGCCAGCGGCGGGATGATCGCGTTGACGCGCGAGCCGTCCGGCAGGCGCGCGTCGACCATCGGGCTCGACTCGTCGACGCGGCGGCCGACGCGCGAGACGATCTTTTCGATGATCTTCATCAGGTGCGCATTGTCGTGGAAGCTGACCTCGGTGAGCTCGAGGCGCCCGCGCCGCTCGACGTAGACCTTCTTGAAGGTGTTGACCAGGATGTCCGACACGGTTGGGTCGTTCAGCAGCGGTTCCAGGGGCCCGAAACCCAGCATTTCATGCTGGATGTCGAGCACCAGGTTGTGGCGCTCCTGCTGGTTCAGCACGATGCGCTCTTCCTCGATGATGCGCTGGACCAGCAGCGCCAGTTCGTGCTTGAACTGTTCGCTGGTCAGGCGTTTCAGGCGTTCCAGGTCGATCCGGTCGAGGATCATCTGGTGCATCGACTTCTTCAACTCCTGGTAGGCTTGTTGCGCCACCGCAGGCATGGCTTGGAGTTGGCGTTCCTCATCCGTTCCGGACAGGCGCTCGCGCAGGGACATGGCAGCTCCTTCAAGAATCAATAATCGCCGTCGCCGCGGCCGAACAGGCGGTCGAACAGCCCGCCCTTGGCTTCGACGATGCGGCGCGCGGTGATCACTTCGACCAGGTCGGCCAGGCTGCGCGCGGCGGCACTGCCGCGCGCCAGCTGCAGCACGGGGATGCCCTGGTTGACTGAATCGGTAACGGCGATGTAGTCGTTGGGGATGGTGTGCAGCACCTCGGCGCCGAGCGCCGCGTGCAGGTCCTGCAGGCGCAGCTTGCCGCCCTTTTCGTAGCGGTTGACCACCAGGCGGATGTGATCGGTGAGGTAGCCGAGCGAGCGGAAGATGTCGAGCAGGCGGCGCGCGTCGCGGATGTCGGGCAGCGCCAGCTGCAGCACGGGGTAGATCGCGTCGGTGCTGTCGAGCGCGCGCAGCGAGACCGCATCGATCTGGCGCCCGACGTCGAGCAGGATGTAATCGTAGTGCTGGCGCGCAACGCGCAGGATGATGTCGATGTGCTCCGGCTTGGCTTCCGTCGCCTGGCTGGGATCGTCGGCTGCGGCCAGTACGCCGAAACCGGGCGCCACGTGCACCAGGCAGGACTCCAGGAAGGGGCCGTCGATGCGCGCGATCTGCTGGCATACGTCCGACAGCGTCATGCCCGGCTTCTGGTCCGACACGTACAGCGTGGCGTCGCCGAACTGGCGGTGCAGGTCGATCAGGAGCACCTTCTTGTCCGCCAGCGTCGCCAGCGCATAGCCGAAATTGGTCGAGATGAAGGTGGCGCCGCTGCCGCCCTTGCAGGCGATGAAGGCCAGCACCTTGCCATCGTGGCTGGATGCCATGCCAGCACTGGCGGCGATGCGGTCGATCGCTTCGTGCAGCGCCGGGTGCGCCAGCGGCAGCTGCAGCACCTCGCGCACGCCGGCACGCATCGCGCGGATCAGGATCTCCGGATGATGGTTATCGGTCAACAGCATGAAGTGCGCCGCCGCGTAATGGCGGGTCAGGCGCTCCAGCAGGTCGCCGTCGGCCGGGTCGGCGTCGCTGATGTCGACGATGACCAGGCCGGGCGCGTCCGGCAGCGGGCGGTCCAGTGCTTCACGCAGGCTGGCGCGGTTGCCGGCGACATGCAGCGGCGGTACGCGCGCCGCGCCTTGGGAGGCGATCTCCGCGTAAAGCTGGGTGTCGCGGCTGATCAACAGGGCTTTCATCGGGTTCCTCGGGGCAGCATTCGATCGGGTCCGTGCCGGGACGGACCGGCGCGCGGCGTGTCATTGGGCACCGCTACCACCGACCAGCGAACGGTTGGCGTTGGCATCGATTTCCTTGAACGAACGCTGGTAGCGCTCGTGGGCCGCATGGGCGGCGGCGCCGTCCACGCCGATGACGGGATTGGCATTCGCCGCAGCCGCCGGGTCGATGACCTGGGCAGACAGATTGGTGCGCACGGCGCTGCCGAAGTGATCGTTGAAACGCGGGGTACCGCTGCATCCCTGCAGCAGCGCGCCCACGACCATCACCAGTACCAGCGGATCGCGTCGGGTGGCCATCGCTTCCTCCTATTTCAGTTCAAAGCCGCCGCTGCTGTGCGACGTATCCGGCACCAGCGCCGGCGTGGACTGGGCCGCGGTCGTGGCCTGCGGCGCCGGACCGTCGAGGCGTCCACCGAGCAGGATCGCGGCGCGCGACGGTATGCCGACCTTGTCGGTCGGCAGTTGGTAGCCCGCGCCGGGCAAGGGCTTGACCAGGTGGGCGGTGATCACGAACACCAGTTCGGTGCGGTCCTGCTGGTAGTCGGTGCTGCGGAACAGCGCGCCCAGGATCGGCAATTCGCCGAGCACCGGCAAACCCTTCAGGTTGGTGACCAGGTTGTCCTTGATCAGGCCGCCGATCGCGAAACTCTGGCCGTCGTACAGCTGGATGGTGGTGCTGGCCCGGCGCGTGGTCACGACCGGCAGGATCGAGGTTCCGCTGGTGCTGGTGGCCGAGACGCCGATCCCTTCACGCGACAGTTCCGACACCTCGGGCGCGACATGCAGATTGATGCGCCCGCCCGCCAGCACGGTCGGGGTGAAGCGCAAGCCGACGCCGAATTCCTTCTCGGCCAGCGTCACGCGATTGTTTTCCTGGGCCACCGGGATGTAGAACTTGCCCCCTGCCAGGAAGGTACCCTCCTGGCCGCTGATGGCCATGATGTTCGGTTCGGCCAGCACACGCACCAGGCCATCCTGTCTTTCGGCCGAGGCCGCCAGGCTGTTGCCATTGCTCTTGGTCGCCTGGATCGATCCATGCGCCTTCCCGCTCAGGAAATTCGAACCGAGCAGCGCGGCCCAGCTGCCGGCACCGGTGCCGAAGCGCCAGGCAGCGCCACTTTCCAGGCGCTCGAGCAGGGTCTTCGAGACTTCGGCGACCTTGACCTCCAGCTGGACCTGCTGCGGGGCGTTCACGGTCAGCAGGTTGACGACGCGCGTGCCGCCGATGCTGGCGCCGCCACCGCTGTTTTCCTTCGGTTCGGCGTCCTCCTTTTCCGGTTTCGGCACCGCCAGGCCACGCAAGGGCCGGCGCACGTAGGCGCCCGCCAGCTCGACAGCGCGCTCGACGGCGCCGGCATCGCTGACACTCCCGCTCAGGATCAGCGTGTCGGCCGCGGACGTCACCTGGATGCCGCGCTCCTCGGGCATGACCGCGGCCAGCGTCGCGCGCAGCGGCGCCGGATCGATCGCCACCGTGATGTCGAGCATGCTGCAGGTGCCGCTGCGGCCCTGCACGATCATGTTGGTGGTGCCGACGTCGACACCGGCGATATACAGCGTGTCCGGCGCCACCAGCAGCGCCTGCACCACGGCCGGGTTGCCGACGCTGCGGTGCTGGACCGCTTCGGGCAGGCGCATCAGGCTCGATTTTCCGACCTGCAGGGTCAACTGGGCCGGCCTTGCGGCTTCACCCTGGCAGGTGGGGCCCGTCTCGGCGCGCGCGGGTGCCGGCGTTGGGTTGTCGGTGTTCTGCGCCTTGGTCTTGGCGGCCAGGGCCGGGCCGGCTGCGGCCAGCGCGAGGCCGGCGGCGAGCAGGCAGCGGCAGATCGGTCGGTGCATCAGGCTTGCATTCATGGCATCACCCCGGGATGGATTCAGAAGCATTCCTGCGACAGGCGCAGACCATTGAGCACGCTGACGCAGTCGCGCCGCACAGGCGCTGCCGCCTTGACCACGACCGGCACCGGGCGCGGCGTCGCCGGTTTCGGTGCGGGTTTGGGTGCGGCGACCACCGGCTTGGCCTGCGGCAGCAGCGTCAGCTTGGTCGCGCCTTCGGTCGACGCCGATTGCGGATCGACCTGGTTGCGCAGGGCCAGCGACAGGGTACCGACGCTGCGCGCCAGGTCGAGCGTCTCGGCCTGTTCCGGCGTGACTTCGAGCGTGACCGCGTTCACCACCTTCGGCTTGGTCTCGTCGCGGCTGACTTCCTGCGCGACGGCCAGCACCAGGATCCGTTCCAGCACGATCTTCGAGATACTCTGCTCGCGCGGCTCCGAACCCGGCTGCGCATCCTTCTGGGTGCTGACGATGATGTCGACGTAGTTGCCGGGCAGGGCGAATCCGGCCACGCCGATCACGTCGTTGACGCGCACCGTGATCGCGCGCCTGCCTTCGGTGATCAGGGCCGACAAGCCGCCCAGGGTACCGGCCGGCGCCAGCTTGGCTTCGCTGACCGGCTCGTCCATCACCAGGTTGCTCTTCAGGACGCGGCCGCTGAGCTGCTGCGGATCGGTGAACGCCCCTTTCGGCATGCTGCCGGCCGGCCAGTCGGCCAGCTTGAACATCTCGGGCGTCAGGCGCTGGCCGAGACTGATGTCGGACTTGGCCACGACAATGCGGCCGTTGGTGCCGCCCGGCTGGGTCAGCAGCCAGCGCGAGGCAAAGGCCACCGCCGCCAGGCCGAACAGGATGGCGACGGCCATCAGGATCAAAGCACGCTTGTTCTTCATTCAAGCCTCCGCATCGGCGGCGATGAACATGCTGGCCCAGGCCTGCTCGACCGCCGCCACCGTCAGGCGCGCCTCGCAGCCGGCGAAGCCGGCGAAATCGGTGATCCGGTCGAGCAGCTCTTCCGGATAGCAGGCCAGCAGCGCGCGTCCCGACTGCGCATGCAGGCGTTCGATCAGGTGGCTGGCCGCGCCTTCGTCGTAGTCGATGCGGCGCAGCCGGCACTGGCGGCGCAGCAGCGCGCGGTAGGCGCTCGGCGACCACGGGCCGATCGCGGCCTTGTAGCCGATACGGCGCAGCACGGCGTCGTTGAACACCGCATCGGGCGCCAGGTTGGTCGCGAACACGACGGCGGCGTCGAAGGGCATGAGCTCGGCCTGGCCGCCCTGCATCGTCAACGCGTCGAAGCCGGTGTCCATCGGGCCGATGAAGCGGTTGAGCAGTTCGCCGGCCGGCATGCGCTGGCGGCCGACGTCGTCGATCACCAGCATGCCGTTGTTGGCCTGCAGGTGCGGCGGCGCATGGTAGACGCCCTCCTCGGCGTCGTAGCGCAGCTCGAGCATCTCGCGCCCGAGTTCGGCGCCGACGTGCACCAGCGGCCGCTGTGCCACGGCCCAGCGCGCGTCGCAGCTGCGCCTGTCCTCCTGCTGGCGCGCCAGCGGCGGCGGCGCGACGTGCAGCGCCGGGTCGAACAGGCGGATCACCTGGCGCCCGGCGATCAGCGCATACGGCACCGCGATCGGGCCCGGCAACAGGCGCCCGAGCTTGCACGCCAGTTGGGTCTTGCCGCTGCCGGATGGGCCATACAGCAGCAGCGAGCGGCGCGCGTGCAACGCCGCGCCCAGCACGCCGCGTACGCCCGGTGCCAGGCCATCGTCGCCCAGCACCGCCGCCAGCTGGGCCGCGGTGACGCGTTCGGCGTCCGCATGGCGCAGGGCCTGGCGCTCGACCGTCGCGCGGTACGACGCCAGGGTGACCGGCGCCGGCCCGACGTAACGGCAGCGCGCGATGGCCTCGGTGGCGGCACGCTGGCCGATCGGCGTCAGGTGGTACTGCATGTCGATGTCCGATTCGCCGCTCCAGGCCACCTCGACCTGCTGCTCGGCGATCAGGGGATTGAGCGCTTCGCGCAGCACGCTGATCGACAGGCGCAGCTTGCCCGCCAACAGCGGCAGCGGCGCCTTGCCGCTGCCCTGGATGGCTTTCAGTACCAGGTCGGCGACGAAGCGCGGCTCGAGGCCGGTGTCGCGCACCGTCTTGGCCTGGCGCGGCAGGATCGGCGCAATGTCGGGCGCGTCCGGGAGCGGCGTCTGGGCAGCACGCGGGACGGCCGCCGTACCGCCAGTCGATAGCGTTTCAAACATCGGAATCCCCTAGAAATCTACATGTTTTCCGAACGAGGTCGGAATTGATTCTAGCCAGCGCCCTGTCGCTGCTCTTGCGTTGGGCCAAAGGCGAGCTCAGCCTTAATGACGAAGCAGGACTGCGATTGTCCCGATCGCGATCGCCAATCCATAAGGCATGGCGCCGGCGCTGTGCTGGAACGGCGGTGCAGGCGCCTCCCCGCCCTGCCCCCGGCCGCCGGACAGCAGAAGGCCGATATTGGCCAGGGCCAGCTTCAAGCGGCCGCGCAGCAGCACCATGCACAGCGCCATCACGCCCCCGGCGCACCAGGTCAGCACGGCGATCTCGAACGCTTCGCCCGGGCCGCTGAAGGCACCGACCACGGCCATCAGCTTGACGTCGCCGGCGGCCATGCCGCGCAACAGGTAAAAGGGAAGGAACACGGCGAGGCCGAGTCCCATGCCGCCGAGTGCATCCAGCAGCGATGCGGCGGGATCGGCGGACAGCAGGCGCAGGCCCAGGGCGCCGGCCAGGCCGGCCAGCAGCAGCATATTCGGAATACGGCGCGTGGCCAGGTCGTTGACTGCGGACGTGGTCACCAGCAGCAGCAGGATGAGGTCAAGGTATTGTTCGATCGGCATGGCATCCTCGGAACAAAAAACCCTCCGGGTCGACTGCCCCGGAGGGTTGCCGATGCTTACGGCATCGTCACTGCGGCCAGCTTGGTGCCGATCGTGTTGAACAAGGTCGAAAGATTGGTACCCAGGGCTTTCGAAGCCGCGGCGATACCAACGCCGACCAGTGCAGCGATCAGGCCATACTCGATGGCCGTCACACCGTTTTCATCAGCGATGAAGGTTTTAACTGCAGACATGAAGTTGCTCATGACTTACTCCCATATGGTAGGTTAGTAACACACTGAACGAAGGCGCTGACTTCACTGCTGCGCTTCTTGCGGCTGGCTGCTCCGCGTTTCGTGTCAGTGGGTTCACTATAAAAGTTGATGCCGTACGGCAACTTGACTACACGCAACTTTTCTTTAGGGAATTAATTTTTACTTTTCAGAATCTTTTGCGTAATGAGATGAAGGGTTCGCATGCCTGCCCACTTCATCCATATCAACGCAGCGTAAAAATTGCAATTGAGTAATTGCCTATAAGACAAAAAGCAGCTATCCTGTTTCGCTTGCCCTCCGTAAATGCCAGGGCGGTAGATTACATTGCTGAGAATGCTATGGACTCGCTTCTGAAACACATGGTGGACATGACGGGCCACCGCGATCACGCGATGCTCGACATTTCAGTGATCTCGGCGGTCCAGGAACTGGCCGGCGCCGCGCAGACGCGCATATTGAACATCGCCGCCATGTCCGGACAGCCGGTCCTGCGCACACGCGCCTCGATCCGCAAGGGCGGCGCCGCCCGCCTCGAAGACAGCCATGACGGCGCACCCGGCGAGGCCCTGGCAAACCACCCGGAACTGGTACGCTGCCTGGCCGAACACAAGGCCAGCGTCGAAGCGGCGGGAACCGACGGCATACGCACGCTGTGGCTGCCGATCTGGTTCGGCGACACGGCCGTCACCTGTCTCGAACTGCGTGACGACAAGCCCTTCGCGAACGAGACCGTCCACATGGTCGGCGGCATCGTCGGCGTGTATCGCAACTTCCAGAACCTGCTCGACTACAGCGAACGCGATTCGCTGACCGGCCTGCTCAACCGCAAGACCTTCGACGACCAGCTGGCGCGCATGCTGCACAGCGCCCAGGAGCCGGATCAACCGCTACCGGGCCTGCCGGAACGGCGCCAGCCCCATGGACAGGAAAAGCACTGGCTGGCGGTGGTCGACGTCGACCACATCAA
>CAJYQM010000431.1 GCA_913777025.1 uncultured Massilia sp.
GTGGAGACGGCAGCCGCCAGGACCGACACCGCGCACGCCGGCGATGGCCGCGGCAACATCCCGCTGCTGATCGGCGTGGCGCTGGCCGTCATGCTGTTCCGCGTCGCCTACGAACAGACGGGGAATACCTTCGCCATCTGGGCCGACACCGCGGTCGAACGCCAGGCCTTCGGCTTGACCATCCCCGCCACCTGGTTCCAGTCGCTGAACCCGATGTTCGTGTTCCTGCTCAGCCCCCTGCTGGTGCGGATGTGGAATGCGCGCGCGGCGCGCGGCCGGGCCACGCCGGCGCTCGAGCGCATGACCATGGGCGCCATCGGCGTCGGCGTGTCGTATGCCGCGCTTGCGGGCCTGATCGTGACGAACGCGGCGACCGGATTCGCCATCAACTGGCTGTGGCTGGTCGCGTTCTTCGCCGCCTTCACGCTCGCCGAGCTGTACATCCTGCCGGTGGGCCTGGGCCTGTTCGCCAGCCTGGCGCCGAAGCGCTTCGCCGCCACCACCATCGCGGCCTGGTTCTTCTGCTCGTTCACCGGCAACCTGCTGTCCGGCGTGATCGGCGCCGTTTGGGAACGGATGTCGCCGCAGGCCTTCTTCCTGATGATGGCCGCGATCTGCATCGTCTCCGGCCTGCTGCTCCTGGCCATCCACCGCATCCACCGGGCGCAGTACGGCGCCGCGGCGGTGCCCGGCACGCCGGCCGGCAAGGCCGTGCTGCGCGAATAGGAAGAGGCGATCATGCGCGTCGTACGCAACGCCCGCGAAGACGATCTCGGCCAGATCCTGGCCCTGGCCGCGGACATCGGTCCCGGCATGACCACGCTGAAGCCCGACGCGGCCGCGCTGGAGGCGCGCCTGGCGCTGGCCGCGGCATCGTTCGCCGGCACGGCACCGCCGCAGGACGCCGACTACCTGTTCGTGCTGGAAGACCTGGAACAGGGACGGCTGTGCGGGGTCGCGGCGATCAAGGCGGCCGTCGGCGTCAAGGAGCCGTTCTACAACTACCGCATCAGCACGTCGGTCCACACCAGTCCCACGACCGGCCTGGTTAACCGGGTGCAGTCGCTGCACCTGAGCCACGACCTGTCCGGCGCGACGGAACTGTGCTCGCTGTATCTGCACCCCGCCTACCGCAAAGGCGTGAACGGCAAGCTGCTGTCCAAGTCGCGCTTCCTGTTCCTGGCCCAGTTCCCCGAACTGTTCTCGCAGAAGGTGTTCGCCGAGATGCGCGGCTTCCAGGACGCGGACGGGCGCTCGCCGTTCTGGGAAAGCGTCGGCCGGCCTTTCTTCCACATGGACTTCCACGAGGCGGACGACTTGTGCGGCCGTGGCGACCGCCTGTTCATCGAGCACCTGGTGCCGCGCCTGCCGCTGTACACGCACATGCTGGGCGAGCCGGCGCGCCAGGCGATCGGCCGTACCCACGTCGACACCGCCCCCGCGCGCCGGCTGCTGGAACAGGAGGGCTTGCAGTTCGACGGCTACATCGACATCTTCGACGGCGGGCCGGTGCTGGAAGCGAAGCTGCCGGCCCTGCGCGCGGTGCGCGAGAGCCGCCTGCACGTCGCCGGGGCCGGCGCCCGGGCGGGCGGCACCACTTGCCTGGTCGCGACGACCCGCCGGGACGGGTTCCGGGTCGTCGTCGCCGACGTCGACCTCGACGCGGCCGTCATCCGGCCTGGGCGCGAGGCCCTGGAAGCCCTGGGCGGCGAGCCGGGCATCCCGGTGCGCGCGCTGGCCATGCAGGCTCGGGCGGGAGGAAGCGATCCATGGACACGTGACGATGTGGGGGTGTCGCCGCGTGCGACGCCCGGTTGACCTTCTGTCATAGAATCGGCCATCGGGCGCATGCCCTCGACCATGGCTTCAGATGAGCGAATTGCAATCTCCCGGCCTCGGCGCGCGCAGGATCGGCTGCGCCGGCTGGAGTCTTCACAAGGACGCGGCGGCCGCCTTTCCGGAAGAGGGCAGCCACCTCGAACGCTACGCGCAGGTGTTTCCCGCCGTCGAGATCAATTCATCCTTCTACCGGCCTCACAAGCCGGAGACCTATGCGCGCTGGGCCGCCGGCGTCCCCGCGGATTTCCGCTTTTCGGTCAAGCTGCCGCGCGCCATCACGCACGAGGCGCGCTTGCGCGACGCGGACGAGCTGCTGGACCGCTTTGCCCTTGAAACCGGCGAACTCGGCGCCAAACTGGGCTGCGTGCTGGTGCAGTTGCCACCGCGCGGGGTGTTCGACGTCGACGTGGCCGCCGATTTCCTGGCACGCCTGCGCACCCGCTTCGGCTGCATGCTGGCGCTGGAAGCGCGTCATCCGACCTGGTTCAGCGACCAGGCGACGGCGCTGCTGCGCGAGCACGCGGTCACGCGCGTGATCGCCGACCCGCCGGCCGGCCAGCCCGGCCCGCACGTGGCCAGCACGCGCGCCACCTACATCCGCCTGCACGGCACGCCGAAAGTCTATTACTCGAGCTATCCGCACGAGTTCCTCCTGCGCGTCGAGCGGCAGATCGAGGAGCGGCGCAAGGAAGGCGGCGACGTCTGGTGCATCTTCGATAACACGGCGGCCTTCGCCGCAGTGCCGAACGCGCTCGAGGTGCTGCGCGGCGTAGGGCGGACGGATCCCGCGGCGGCATGAGCCATGGTCACGGCCACCT
>CAJYQM010000432.1 GCA_913777025.1 uncultured Massilia sp.
GCACCGCATCGCCGAAGGACAGGCGGCGCGCGAGGAAGCGCTGCTGGCCGGCGCCGTGCGCTGGCTGGTCTGCGACGGCAGCGCGCTGACCACCGTGTTCTACAGCCTGGACGGCTTCGGCCGGGTCGACCCGGCCGTGCGGCGCCTGGCCAGCCGGCCCTACGACCATACGTTCCTGTGCGCCCCGGACTTCCCCTTCGTGCAGGACGGGACGCGGCGCGACGCGGCCTTCCGTGACCGCCAGTTCCGCTGGTATGCGCAGGTGCTGGAGGCGCGCGGGATCGCGTACGTGCTGCTGGAGGGGACGGTGGCGCAGCGTGTCGCCATGGTGCGCCGGGTGCTTGCGCGGGAGAGCCGGGGCCTGCCCGGGTAGCCCGGCCGGCCCGGTTTGTGTATATTGCAAGCTCTCGACACTATCGACAGCGCCGGCTGGCCCCCCACGATGAAGAAAACCCTGAGCCGTCTCACGCATCGCCTGTTCTTCCTGTGCGCGGCCGCCGCGGCAGGCAGTGCCGCCCACGCCACCAACTCGATCGTCCCCGGCTGGTACGCCGACCCCGAAATCCACGTCTACAAGGGCGAATACTGGATCTACCCGACCTATTCGGCCGACCAGGGCAAGCCGCAGCCGCCGCGTACGTTCAGCCCGCAACAGGAGCACATGCGCGCGCAATCGAAACTGATCTGGGCGCCTTACCTGAAGCAGACCTTCATGGATGCGTTTTCCTCGAAGGACCTGGTGCACTGGACCAGGCACGAGCGCGTGCTGGACGTGGAGAACGTGTCCTGGGCCGCGTATGCGCTGTGGGCGCCGTCGTCGATCGAGTACAAGGGCAAGTACTACCTGTTCTTCGGCGCCAACGACATCAAGACCAACGGCCAGCTGGGCGGCATCGGCGTGGCGGTCAGCGACCGGCCCGAGGGACCGTTCAAGGACGCGCTGGGCAAACCGCTGATCGGCGAGATCCGCAACGGCGCCCAGCCGATCGACCAGATGGTGTTCAAGGACGATGACGGCAAGATCTATATGTACTACGGTGGCTGGCAGCATGCCAACGTCGTCAGGCTGGCGCCCGACCTGCTGAGCGTCGTGCCCTTCGAGGACGGCAGCACCTACAAGGAGATCACGCCGGACCCGGCCTACGTCGAAGGCTCGTTCATGGCCAAGCGCAAGGGGGTCTATTATTTCATGTGGTCGGAAGGCGGGTGGACGGGGCCGGACTACCGCGTCGCCTACGCGATGAGCACCTCCCCGACCGGGCCGTTCAAGCGCATCGGCACCATCCTGCAGCAGGACGCCAGGATCGCCCGTGGCGCCGGACACCATTCGATCGTCAACATCCCGGGCACCGACGACTGGGTCATCGCCTATCACCGCCGGCCCCTGAACGAGACCGACGGTAATCACCGGGAACTGGCCATCGAGAACTTGTACTTCAACGAAGACGGCACCATCCGTCCCGTCAAGCTGACCAACGAGGGCGTGGCGCCGCGTCCGCTCCCGGCAGCAAGCCGCTAGCACCATGGCCTGACCGGCATCAGCATCCGGGCGGTGAACCGACGAGTTCCCGTCCGGTCTAACAGCACATCGTCCAACCTGGATTGCGACCATGCTGCTGGCACATTGCATCCTGTCTGACCCGACACCCCCGCCGACGTCCCCGCGGGCGCATCGCACCAGCCCGCGTGCGATGGCGCGGGCCTGGCGCCGGGTACTGGCCAGGTGGCAGCTGCCGCTGATCCTGTTCGCGGCGGCCATGCTGCTCTCGGCCTGCAAGCGCGACCCGCCGCCATTGAAGCAGCCGCCGCCGGAGGTCACGGTCGCCCAGGCGCGCCGCGCCAGCGTGCCCGTGACGGTGGAGCTGCCCGGGCGCACCAATGCCTACCGCGTGGCGCAGGTGCGGGCGCGCGTCGACGGTATCGTGCTCAAGCGCGAGTTCAAGCAGGGCGCCGACGTGCGCGCCGGCCAGCGCCTGTACCAGATCGATCCGGCGCCGTACCGCGCGGCGCTCGCCAATGCCCGGGCCGGCCTGGGCCGCGCGCAGGCCAGCGTGGCGGCGGTGAATGCCCAGGCGGGGCGCTACCGCAAGCTGGTCGGCTCGCAGGCGGTCAGCCGCCAGGAATACGACAACGCCGTGTCCTCGCTCGACCAGGCGCTGGCCGACGTGGAGGCCGGCAAGGCCCAGGTGCAGACCGCCAGCATCAACCTGGGCTATACGGACGTCACCGCGCCGATCGCAGGCCGCACCGGCATCGCCTTGGTGACCGAGGGCGCCTACGTGCAGTCGGGCGCGGCCACGCTGATGACCACGATCCAGCAGATCGACCCGATCTACGTCGACCTGAGCCAGTCCAGCGTGCAGGGCCTGCGCCTGCGGCGCGACATCGCCGACGGCCAGGTGCGCCGCGCCGGCGGGCGCGAGGCCAGGGTCACGGTGTTTCTCGAGGATGGCTCGCAATACCCGGTGCCCGGCACCGTGCAGTTCTCCGACATCACCGTCGATCCGAACACGGGCTCGGTGACGGTGCGCGCGATCGTGCCCAATCCGAAGCACCTGCTGCTGCCCGGGATGTTCGTGCGCGGCCGCATCGAGCAGGGCATCGACGAGGACGTGCTGCTGGTGCCCCAGGCCGGGGTCACGCACAATCCGCAGGGCCAGGCGGTGGCGCTGCTGGTCGGCCCCGGCAACCGCGTCGTGCAGCGCACGATCCAGGCCGTGCGCACCTTCGGGGCGGACTGGGTCGTCACCGGCGGCTTGAAGGAGGGCGAAAAGATCATCGTTGCCGGGCTGCAGAAGGCGCGGCCGGGTACGCCGGTGCGCGTCACCGCGCAAGTCGGCGCCGCGCACGACCTGGCGCAAAGCGAAGCAGGCGTGCCCGCGCCCGCGCCGGGCCGCTAGGGGAGCACCGGTGCCGAATTTCTTCATTGCGCGCCCGATCTTCGCCATCGTCATCGCCATCCTGATCGTGGTGGCGGGCGCGCTGGCTATCCTGCGCATGCCGATCGAGCAGTACCCGTCGGTGGCGCCGCCCGCGATCCAGATCCAGACGACCTACCCGGGCGCATCCGCGGAAACCGTGGAATCGACCGTGGTGCAGGTGATCGAGCAGCAGATGAGCGGGCTGGACCACCTGATCTACCTGGCCTCGACCAGCGACGACAGCGGGCAGGGCGTGGTGACCCTGACCTTCGCGCCCGGCACCAACCCGGACATCGCCCAGGTCCAGGTCCAGAACAAGCTGCAGCTGGCCACGCCCCAGCTGCCGGCCGCCGTCCAGCAGCTGGGCATCCGCGTGACCAAGTCGAGCGCCTCGTTTCTGGTGGTGGTCGGCTTCATCTCGCAGGACGGCAGCATGACCCGGGAAGACATCGCCAACTACCTGGTGTCGCGCCTCCAGGACCCGGTCAGCCGTATCAGCGGGGTCGGCAACTTCACGGTGTTCGGCACCCAGTACGCGATGCGCATCTGGCTCGACCCGAACAAGCTGAACAACTACGGCCTGACGCCCGGCGACGTGGCGGCGGCCCTGCAGGCGCAGAACGTGCAGATCCCGGGCGGCCAGCTGGCCGGCCATCCGGCCACCGGGCGCCAGCAGTTCACCGCCACCATCCGCGAAGCGACGCTGCTGCGCACGCCCGAGCAGTTCGGCAGCGTGCTGTTGAAAGTCCTGACCGACGGCGCGCAGGTACGCATCCGCGACGTGGCCCGGGTGGCGCGCGGGGCCGAGAACTACAGCATCGACAGCAAATACAATGGCGCGCCCTCGTCCGGCATCGGCATCTACCTGGCGCCCGGCGCCAATGCGCTCGACACCAGCGATGCCGTGCACGCGCTGATCGACCGCCTTGCGCCCTTCTTTCCGCCGGGGCTGAAGGCCTTCTATCCGATCGACGCCGCGCCCTTCATCTGCGGCTCGATGAAGGAAGTGGTCAAGACCCTGTTCGAGGGCATCGGGCTGGTGTTCCTGGTGATGCTGCTGTTCCTGCAGAACATCCGCGCCACCCTGGTGCCGACCATCGCCGTGCCGGTGGTGCTGATGGGGACCTTCGGCATCATGGCGGCGGCCGGCTTCACGATCAACATCCTGTCGATGTTCGGGCTGGTGCTGGCGATCGGCCTGCTGGTGGACGACGCCATCGTCGTGGTCGAGAACGTCGAGCGCATCATGGAAGAGGAGGGCTTGCCGCCGGTGGAGGCGACGCGCAAGGCGATGGGCCAGATCGGCGGGGCGCTGGTGGGCGTGGCCACCGTGCTGTCCGCCGTGTTCGTGCCGGTGGCCTTTTCCAGCGGTTCGGTCGGCGCCATCTACCGCCAGTTCTCCCTGACCATCGTGTCGGCGATGCTGCTGTCGGTATTCGTCGCGCTCTCCTTGAGCCCGGCGCTGTGCGCCATCCTGCTCAAGCCGGCGCACGACAAGAAGAAGCGGCGCTTTTTCGAATGGTTCAACCGCGGGTTCGAACGCGCGCGCGACAAGTACATGGCCGGGGTGCGCCACGTGCTCGAGCGCTTCAAGTGGTGGCTGCTGGCCTACGCGGCCGCCATCGCCGCCGTCGCCCTGCTGTTCCTACGCTTGCCGGCTTCCTTCCTGCCGGACGAGGACCAGGGTTATATGTTCATGCAGGTCCAGCTGCCGCCGAACGCGATCCAGGACCGCACCGCGCAGGTGCTGCAGGAGATCAACGACTACCTGCTCAAGGAGGAGGGCGGGATGGTCGACGGCGCCTTCCAGGTCAGCGGCTTCAATTTCGCCGGCCGTGGCCAGAGCCAGGGTTTCCTGTTCATCCACCTGCGGCCCTTCGAGGAGCGCACGACGCTGGAGCTGCGCACGCCGGCGCTGGTCGGCCGGATCGCGCGCCGCTTCGCGGGCTACCAGGGCGCCACCATCGTGCCCATCAATCCGCCGGCGATTCCCGAACTCGGCACCGCGTCCGGCTTCGACTTCCGGCTGGTGGACCGCGCCGACATCGGCCACGACGCGCTGCTGCAGGCGCGCAACCAGCTGCTCGGCATGGCACGCGCGGACCCGACGCTGGCACTGGTGCGTCCCAACGGCCTCGACGACAACCCGATGTTCTCGGTCGAGATCGACCGCGAAAAGGCCAGCGCCCAGGGGCTGGCGCTGAGCGCGGTCGACCAGAGCTTCTCCATCGCCTGGGCCTCCAGCTTCGTCAACTTCTTCCTCGATACCGACGGCCGCCTCAAGCGCGTGTTCATGCAGGCGGACGCGCCCTTCCAAATGGCGCCGCAAGACCTGGACGCGATCTACGTGCGCAACGCGGGCGGGGACATGGTGCCCTTCAACGCCTTTGCGACCGGACGCTGGATCTACGGTTCGCCCAAGCGCGAGCGCTACAACGGTGTGTCCTCCTTTAACATCCAGGGTCAGGCCTCGCCGGGCCACAGCACCGGCCAGGCGCTCGAGGCGATGGCGGCGCTGGCCGGCAAGCTGCCGCAGGGCACCGGCTTCGAGTGGACCGGCATCTCGCGCCAGCAGGTCGAGGCGGGTGCCCAGACGCCGCTGCTGTACGCGCTGTCGGTGCTGGTCGTGTTCCTGAGCCTGGCGGCACTGTACGAAAGCTGGTCGATCCCGGTGTCGGTGATCATGGTGGTGCCGATCGGCGTGCTGGGGGCGCTGCTGGCCGCCTTCGGCTTCGGCATGGCGAACGACGTCTATTTCCAGGTGGGTTTGCTGACCACGGTCGGCCTGTCGGCCAAGAATGCGATCCTCATCGTCGAGTTCGCGCGCGAACTGGCGGCGGGAGGACGCAGCGCGCAGGATGCCGCCCTCG
>CAJYQM010000433.1 GCA_913777025.1 uncultured Massilia sp.
CGACCATCTGCGCCTGGGCGCGAACCTGCGCTTCGCCTACGACCAGGAGCCGCGCGACGCCGTCTACCGGCCCTCCATCGACGTGTTCTTCCATTCGGTGGCGGACCACTGGGAAGCGAGCGCCACCGGTGTGCTGCTCACCGGCATGGGACGCGACGGCGCCGAGGGCCTGCTGGCCATGCGCCACGCCGGCCACGCCACCCTGGCCCAGGACGAAGCCAGCTGTGCCGTGTACGGCATGCCGAAAGCGGCGGCGGAACTGGGCGCGGCGCAGAAAATTTTACATTTGGAAGGCATCAGCCGGGCATTGTTGGGTAGAATGCCCGGTCCGGCGCACTCCTAGGCCCTGAATTTTGTCAAGAACTACAATGCCTGTCCCCAGCTCTCCCCCGATCGACGCGCTCGTCCCCGCCGACACCAAGATGCGTGTCCTGCTGGTCGACGACCAGCTGATCATCGTCGAGGCCGTACGGCGCATGCTCGCCGGACAGCCGGACATCGAATTCCACGCCGTCACGGACGCGGGCACCGCCGTCGCGGCCGCGCGCACGCTGCGCCCGACCGTGATCCTGCAAGACCTGGTGATGCCCGGCTTCGACGGTTTCCAGCTGATCGAAGCCTACCGCGCCGACGCCAGCCTGCGCGAGGTGCCGGTCATCGTCCTGCCGAGCAAGGACGAGCCGAAGCTGAAAGCCCACGGCTTCGTGGTCGGCGCCAACGACTACCTGGTCAAGCTGCCCGACCAGCTGGAAATCCTGGCCCGCATCCGCCACCATTCCCGCGGCTACATCAAGGGCCTGGAGCGCGATGCCGCCCTGCGCGCGCTGCACGACAGCCAGGAACAGCTGGCCCGCGCCAACGCGGAATTGCAGAAGCTGGCGGCGCTGGACAGCCTGACCGGGATCGCCAACCGGCGCCGCTTCGACGAGGCCTTGCACGTCGAGTGGCAGCGTTGCTGGCGCCAGCGTACGCCGCTGGCGCTTCTGTTGTGCGACGTCGACAGTTTCAAGCAGTACAACGACACCTTCGGGCATCCGGCCGGCGACTTGTGCCTGAAGAAAACGGCGGGCATCCTGACCGGCCAGCTCAAGCGTCCGGCCGACCTGGCCGCCCGCTATGGCGGCGAGGAATTCGCCATCCTCCTGCCGGCCACCGACCTCGCCGGCGCCCTGCAGCTGGCCGAGGCCTGCCGTGCCCAGCTCGAGCACCTGGCGCTGCCGCATCCCCAGGCGCAGGCCGGGGGCGGACGGGTCACGATGTCGATCGGCGTGGCGTGCATGGTGCCGGATGAGAACAATTCCATGGAACAGCTGGTTGCCGAAGCCGACAGCGCGCTGTACGAAGCCAAACGCGGCGGCCGCAACGGGATCGTCGCGGCGCCGGCGGCCGGCGCGCGTTAGACCATCACGGGTTCCGGTTCCAGCAGGACACCGAAGCGGGCCTGGACGTCGTGCTGGATCGCGCGCGCCAGGGCCATGACTTCCTCCCCGCTGGCGCCGCCGTTGTTGACCAGCACCAGCGCCTGCTTCGGGTAGACGCCGGCGCGGCCGAGGCTTTTCCCTTTCCAGCCGCAGCGGTCGATCAGCCAGCCGGCCGCCAGCTTTTCGCTACCGTCCGGCTGGCGGTGGTGGACCAGGTCGGGCCAGCTGTCCAGCAGGCGCGCGCAGTGCTCCCCGGAAACCACCGGATTCTTGAAGAAGCTGCCGGCATTCCCGATCTCGGCCGGGTCCGGCAACTTGCGGCGGCGGATCGCGATGACGGCGTCGCTGACCTGGCGCGGCGTCGGCTCAAGGATGCCGTCGGCCGCCAGCGCCTGGGCCAGCTCGGCGTAGCGCAGGTTCGGGGCCCAGGCGCGCGGCAAGGCAAAGGTCACGTCCAGCACCACCAGGTCTTTCCCTTCCGGATGCTTGAAGATGCTGTCGCGGTAGCCGAAGCGGCAGTCCGCCGCCGTCATCGTGCGCGTGGCGCCGCTGGCGAAATCGAATGCGGTCAGGGAATGGAACACGTCCTTGATCTCGGCCCCGTAGGCGCCGATGTTCTGGATCGGCGAGGCGCCGACCGTGCCCGGGATCAACGACAGGTTTTCCAGCCCGCCCAGCCCCTGCGCCAGCGTGAACAGCACGAATGCATGCCAGTTCTCGCCGGCGCCGGCGCGCACCAGGGTGGCGTCCGGGGTCTGGCCGACGATCTCGCTGCCGGGCAAGCCCATGTGCAGGACCAGCGCCTCGACGCTGTCGCCCAGCAGCACATTGCTGCCGCCGCCCAGCACCAGGCGCGGCAGCGCGGCGAGCGCCGGGTCGCGCGCCAGCTCGGCCAGCTGGCGGGCATCGGTCACGCGCAGGTAGCGGCGGGCGCGCGAGGCGATGCCGAAGGTATTGAAGGATTGCAGGGAAACGTCGAAGGCAAGGTCTTGCATGGCTGGGAGTCCGGAGTTTGCGCCGATTATAGCTCGGCAAGCCTGGCTCTCCGGCAAATTCCGGCACCGCGCGTTGTCCGTTACAATACCGCCATCCCTCCCATACACAGAATAAAAGGACATCCAATATGCCATCGTTTGATGTGGTCTGCGAAGCAGACATGGTCGAAGTCAAGAATGCCGTCGATCAATCCAGCAAGGAAATCGAAACCCGTTTCGACTTCAAGGGCACCTCGGCCAAGGTCGAGCACAAGGACAAGGAAATCACCCTGTACGGCGACTCCGACTTCCAGATCGGCCAGGTCAAGGACGTCCTGCTGAACAAGATGACCAAGCGCAAGGTCGACGTCCGCTTCCTGGACGAAGGCAAGATCGAGAAGATCGGCGGCGACAAGGTCAAGCAGGTGCTGAAGGTGCGCAACGGCATCGAGACCGAGGACGGCAAGAAGATCACCAAGCTGATCAAGGAAAGCAAGATGAAGGTGCAGGCCTCGATCCAGGGCGACACCGTGCGCGTCACCGGCAAGGACCGCGATATCCTGCAGGAAGCGATCGCCCTGCTGCGCAAGGACGTCAAGGACTTGCCGCTGGCCTTCAACAACTTCCGCGACTGAAGCCTTCACCCGGTCCGGGCCGCACGATCGTTCGGTAAATGGTCCTCGGACCGGGCCTCTCCTTGGGGTAAAATGGAGAGCGCGCAAATACGCCAAACCGTGGCGTTGGTCTGCAACAAACAGATTAAGGTAGTCTAAGGATAGCAATGAAACGTGTTGATGATTTCCGCCTGCGTCTGGGCAACAAGGAATATGTGCCCATCATGATCGGCGGAATGGGCGTGGACATCTCGACGTCCGAGCTGGCGCTGGAAGCGGCGCGCCTCGGCGGCATCGGCCACATCTCCGATGCGATGGTGCCCGACGTGTCGGACCGCAAGTTCGACACCAGCTTCGTCAAGGAAAAGACCAAGCTCTACAAGTTCAACATCAACAACTCGGACAAGTCCGTGGTCCAGTTCGACCTCGAGCGCCTGGCCGAGGCGACCCGCCTGCACGTCGGCGCCACCATGGCAGCGAAAAAAGGCGATGGCCTGATTTTCGTGAACTGCATGGAAAAGCTGACCATGAACGCGCCCAAGGAAACCCTGCGCACCCGCCTGTCGGCGGCGCTGGACGCGGGCATCGACGGCATCACCATGTCGGCCGGCCTGCACCTCGGTTCGTTCGACCTGATCAAGGACCACCCGCGCTTCCGCGAGGCCCAGCTGGGCATCATCGTGTCCTCCGTGCGTGCGCTGCAACTGTTCCTGCGCAAGGTCTCGCGCCTGAACCGCAATCCCGACTACATCATCGTCGAAGGTCCGCTGGCCGGCGGCCACCTCGGCTTCGGCATCGACGACTGGAAAGAGTACGACCTGCACACCATCATGGACGAGATCCACGCGTACATGAAGGCGGAAAACCTGGACATTCCACTGATCGCGGCCGGCGGCATCTTCACCGGTTCCGACGCCGTCGGCTTCCTGGAAAAAGGCGCCGGCGGGGTGCAGGTGGCGACCCGCTTCACCGTGACCCACGAGTGCGGCCTGCCGGACGACGTCAAGCAGGAATACTTCCGCGCCAGCGAGGACGACATCATCGTCAACGGCGTCTCGCCGACCGGCTATCCGATGCGCATGCTGAAGCAGACCCCGGCGATCGGCTCCGGCATCCGCCCGGGCTGCGAATCCTACGGCTACCTGCTGGACGCGACCGGCAACTGCGCCTACATCAATTCGTACAACCGCGAAGTGCAGGCCAACCCGGACCTGAAATCGGTCAAGGTATTCGACAAGACCTGCCTGTGCACCCACATGCGCAACTTCAATTGCTGGACTTGCGGCTCGACCACCTACCGCCTCAAGGACACGACGCATAAACTGTCCGACGGCAACTACCAGATCCTGTCTGCCGAGCACGTGTTCAAGGATTACCAGTTCAGCGTGGACAACCAGCTGGCCCTGCCCCCGCGGCAGGAAGCGGCGGCCTGAAGCACCGCTTGTCCCGGAAAACGGCGCGGATTTTCCGCGCCGTTTTTTCTTTTATAAATCCCATTCCGGATGGAACGGAACATCCGGTCCACTGTCCAACGGCAGTTGACCTTGTTCTGACCATCGATGGGAGTGCCGCATGCTCGAGACCCCTACCTCGGCCCGCGCCGTATTCATGACGGACCAGGCGGGTTATATATCTGGCTGGAACGACGCTTGCGCCGCCATGTTCGGCCTGGCCGCCGAAGACGTGCTCGGCCGCCCGGCCACCCTTCTCTTCGCGGCCGGGCAGGACGCCTGGCGCGACGCCCTGGGCGCAATGGCGTCGGGTACGCAGGGCGCGGAACTGGCGGCAAGCCTGCATGGCGCGCAGGGCCGCGTGCTGCGCGCCGGCATGACGCTGGCGCCGCAATTCGATGGGAGCGGCGCGCTGCAGCGCTGCGCCGTCGTCGTGGCTGCCAGCCGCGCGTCCGGCGCTTCCGACACGCAGCAGGTGGCCGAGGCGCCGCTGGCGGCCGTGGTCGACCTGTTTCCCGGCACCTTCTACGCGATCAACCGGGAAGGCCGCCTGGTGCTGTGGAACCGCAACCTGGAAATGCTGACCGAATACGCGCCGGAGGAACTGGCGGCCACGCGCGCCATCGACATGCTCGACCTGCCCCAGCGCCCGCTGCTGGCGAACGCCATGCGCCGCGTGTTCGAGAACGGCGAGGAAATGCGGCTCGAGGTCGACTACGTCTCCAAAAGCGGCAAGGAGAGTCCTGTCCTGCTGTGCGGCACCCGCGTCCTTTGCGACGGCGCGCCCTACCTGTTCGGGCTGGGCATCGACATGGGCGAGCGGCGCGCCCGCGACGAGCAATTGCGCCTGCGCGAACGCGCGCTGCACGCGGCCAGCAACGGCATCGTCATCACCCGCTTCGACGGCACCGACAATGCCATCGAATACGTGAACCCGGCCTTCGAGCGCATCACCGGCTACCCGGCCGCCGAAGTCCTCGGACGCGATCCGCGCTTCATGGCGGCGCCCGGCATGGACGCCAACGAGCGCAAGGCGCTGAGCGCGGCGGTGGCGGCGCACCGCCCGGTCAACGTGGTGCTGCGCAACCTGCGCAAGAACGGCGAGCTGTTCTGGAACGACCTGAACATCACGCCCGTGCAGGACGAG
>CAJYQM010000434.1 GCA_913777025.1 uncultured Massilia sp.
ATTCGGCGGTCTACGCGTCCGAATACATGCGCCACTTCCTGGAAGGCGAATCGATTCCCGGCATCGAGGCCGAGTACCGCTACGTGACCGAGCTGGTGCCCGGCATCGGCCTGGACGAAATCAACGCCTATGCGCGCCGCACCATCCCCGACAACGCCGGCAAGCTGGTGATCTACACCGGTCCGACCCAGGCCGAGACCCCGCTGCCGAGCGGCGACCAGTTGCTGGCAGCAGTGACGGCGGCCGAACGGCGCGAGGTGCGCGCCCACGCCGAAAAGGCAGTGGCGGCCGCGCTGATGGACAAGCCGCCGGCGCCGGGCCGGGTGCTGGCGGAAACCCATGACGCGCGCCTTGGCCTCACGCGCCTGACCCTGTCCAACGGCGTGAAGGTGATCCTGAAGCCCACCACCTTCCGCAACGACCAGGTCCTGATGAGCGCCGCGCGCTTCGGCGGCCAGAGCCTGTTCGACGACAAGGACATGTTCAGCGCGCGCTATGCCGACACCATCGTCGCCGCGATGGGCCTGAAGGACTTTTCGCCGCTCGACCTGCGCAAGGTCCTGGCCGGCAAGGCGGCCGCCGTCAGCGCGGGCCTGGGCAACAACACCGATGTCGTGGCCGGCACCGCCGGCGCCTCCGACGTCGAGACCATGCTGCAGATGGTGTGGCTGAAGTTCGCCGGCGTGCGCCGCGACGAGGGCCTGTACCAGTCCTATATCGGCAAGCAGATGGAACTGGCGCGCAACCGCCAGTCGCAGCCGGGCGCGCTGTTCGGCGACACCATGGTCGCCACGCTGTACGGCAACAACCCGCGTGCGCCGCGCGCCCTGCGTCCGGAAGACATCCCGCGCATCGACCTCGACCGCGCGATCGACATCTACCGCCAGCGCTTCTCGAGCGCGAAGGACCTGACCTTCATCTTCGTCGGCAGCTTCGACCCGGCCGCCATCAAGCCGCTGCTGGCCACCTACCTCGGCAGCCTGCCGACGCCCGACATCCCGACCGCCTACCGCGACCTGGGCGTGCGCCCGGTCAAGGGCGTGGTCAAGCGCGAGGTGAAAAGCGGTTCCGAAGACAAGAGCACGCTGGCCCTGACCTTCACCGGTCCGGCCGAGGTCACCGAGATGGAAGAATTGCGCCTGTCGGCCATGACCGAGGTCATGAACATCCGCATCATCGACGTGCTGCGCGAAAAGCTCGGCCTGATCTACGGCGGCGGCATGGAAGGCTCGATGACGCGCGTGCCCTACGCCCACTACACGGTCGGCGTCACGCTGCCGACCGGGCCTGAGAACGTGGACAAGGTCTTGCGGGCCACCTTTGCCGAGATCGAGCGCATGCGCACCCATGGACCGGACCAGGCCGACCTGGACAAGGTCAAGACCAACTGGCTGCAGACCTACCGCAAGTCGCTCCAGGAAAACGGCTACTGGCTGGCGGTGCTGCAGACCTCGCTGACCGAGGGAACGGATCCGGGGACCATCCTCAGCTTCGAACGCGAAGTGCAGTCGATCGGCGTGGCCGATGTGAAGCGGGCGGCGCAGCGCTACCTGAACACGGAGAATTACGTGCAGGTGGTGTTGAATCCCGAGAAGTGAGATCGGATGCGGGCTGGACGCCGTCCGCGTCCGCCCTGCCCGAATCGCACACATTGCAGCCAGGGTGGACGGCTCGGCCGTCCACGCGTTCAACCAGCGCTCGAAGTACGCTTATTTCAGATACTGATCAAGCCACGCCAGCGTACGCGTACGCTGGTCCGCCTGGTGTTCCGGCTTGCGGATCGCATGCCCCTCATCCTCGTAGATCACCAGGCGCGTGGGCACGCCCTGCGCCTTCAGGCCGTGCCAGAACTCGAGCGACTGCGCCGGCGGGCACTCGACGTCGCGCTCGCCGACCATCACCAGCGTCGGGGTCGTGGCCGACTTGATCGATTCGATCGGCGAGGCCGCGCGGTAGATCGCCGGATCGTCGTACATGGTCGCGCCGAAGAAGGGCACCATCCACTGGTCGATGCCGTTCTGGCCATAGTAGCTGATCCAGTTGGCGATGCCCGCGCTGGCCACCGCCGCCTTGAACCGCTTGCTGTGGGTCACGCCCCACATCGTCATGTAGCCGCCGTAGGAATGGCCCATCAGGCCCAGGCGTTCGCCGTCGACCGGCGCCTGCTTGAGTACCGCGTCGACGCCGGCCAGGATGTCGCGCCAGTCGCCGCCGCCGAAATCGCGCTTGTTGGCGCTCGAGAAGGCCAGGCCCTGGCCATAGCTGCCGCGCGGGTTCGGGAAGAACACGAAATAGCCCTTGCCCACCATCTCGCGCAGCAGGCTGTTGCCGCCCTCGCCCGCCACGTAGCGCGGCGTGACGGCCCCCGCCGGGCCGCCGTGCACCTGCACCACCATCGGATACTTTTTGCCCGGCTCGACGATGCGCGGCCCGACCAGCCAGCCCTGCACGTTGAAGCCCTCGTTGCTCCAGCTGACGCTCTGCGCCTTCACGCTGGGGGCAAAGCCTTCGTTGTCATGGGTAATGGCCGCGAGTGCCGCCAGGCGCCCGGCAACGATGCGCGGACCGTGCTCGTAGTCTTCCTGCACCGAGGCGGCGAGCTTGCCGTCGCCGCTGAACACGAAGCGGCCATCGCGCGAGCCGGACGCGGACACCGGCGCCTTCCACAGCAGGCGCACGGTTTTTCCGGCCGGGTCGATGCTGGCGATGCCGGTGTCGGCGCCCGCCTGCACCGAGGCCAGCAGCGCGTTGCCGCGCCAGGCGATGCCGTTGAAACTGCCCTTGTAGCCGGGCGTGACGTCCACAGGCGTAGCAAGGCCCGGCTGCGCACCGGCCAGCGGCACGGTGAACACGTCGCCGCCGACCGAACCGAAGTCGCTCATCAGGCCGCCGATGAAGGCAACCGTCTTCCCGTCCGGCGACACGTGCGGCATGTTCATCTGCATCTTCGGCGCGGCCAGAACGCGCAGTGTGCCGCTGGCGGCATCGACGTGGCCGAGGGTGGCGACCCACCAGTTGTTGTCGCCGTTACCCTTGGCGCTGGTGACGACGAAGCCCTTCCCGTCCGGGGTCCAGTCGTATTCGTAGACGAAGGTGTCGGCGGGCGACACCAGGCGCGCCCCGCCCCCGCCCGCCGGGACGACGGCGATACGCTGCTCGTCCTCTTCCTGGGCCAGGCCGATCTCGCCGACCTGGCGCGCGCCCGCTTCCACGGCGCCGGTGAGTTTGCGCGCATTGACGGTCGCCAGGAAGGCCAGCTGGCGCCCGTCCGGCGACCAGCGCACGGTGTTGGCGACACCCTTAATGGTGGCCGCCGTGACCAGCTTGCCGCCGCGCAGCACCAGCACGCTGGCGGTGCCGGCCTTCGCATCGCTGCCGATCAGCGCCAGCGCGCTGCCATCCGGCGACCAGGCCGGCGCATC
>CAJYQM010000435.1 GCA_913777025.1 uncultured Massilia sp.
GGCGGCGGCGGCGGTCGACGCATTCCAGGCCGGCGCATTTTTGCGCGGCGCGTAGAACCGGTCGAGCCAGCCGCGCTCGTCATAGGGGCCGGACGGCGGCGTGGACGACTGCTTCGCCTGCAACGCCAGCGTGTGGATGGCGGCGGGGACGGTCTGTGCGGAGGTGGAACAGGGAACGAGGGCCGCGGCTGCGCAGAACGCGAGCGCGGCGGCAATTTTCTGGCTGAGCTTCATCGAGACTTCCGGACTTCGGCAACCATGCGTTGCCAATCCGAATCATACCGTGCCGGGCCGGCGCTGCCCAGCGGCGCCACGATTGCCGCGCACACGGTGCGTCGCCGTGACGGCAAACAAGGCAAGATGGCGTCATGACATCCCTGACCACGCCAGCACTGGACCCGCTGTTCCAGGCCTCGTTCCACGCCTCTCCCATCGGGCAATACCTGCTGGCGCCCACGGAGCGGCTCGAGATACTTGCAGTCAACGACGCTTTCCTGCGCTCCGTCTCGCGTCAACGCGCCGACGTGCTCGGCCGGCCCCTGTTCGACGTCTTTCCCAACGACCCGGACGACCCGCGCGACACCGGCGTGCAAGACCTCGCCCGCTCGATCCGGACCGCCATCGCCACCGGCACGACCCAGACGATGCCGGCGCAACGCTATCCGATCGAAATGCACCGCGATGGGCACAGCTTGTTCGAAGACATGTACTGGAGCGCCACCAACACGCCGGTCTACCGGCCCGACGGCAGCTTGTTGTGCGTATCGCACACGACCATCGACATCACTGCCCAGGTCAAGGCCGAGCAGGCGCTCAAGGCCAGCAAGGAAGACCTGGCGACCGTGCTGCGCGTGGCGCCCGTCGGCATGCTCGTTGTCGATCGCAGCGGAGGGGTCATCGAACGGAACCCCGAGCACGCCGCCCTGTTCGGCGACGACGTATCGACCCACCGCGAGCGCGTCGACCCGCGGGAATGGCAGGGCTGGTTCATCGACGGCCCCGATGCCGGCCGCGCCCTGGCCCTGGCAGACTGGCCGCTGCAGCGCGCACTGCAGGGCGAAACCGTCAGCCAGGTGCCGATCCGGGTCAAGTCTTTCTATTCTGAAACCGTACGCACGATGCTGGTCTCGTCGGCGCCGATGCGCGGCCCCGCGGGCGAGGTCACCGGCGCGGTGGCCGTGTCGATGGACATCGAGGCGCGCATCCGGGCCGAACAGGCGCTCCAGGAAGCGGACCGGCGCAAGGACGAGTTCCTGGCCATGCTGGCCCACGAACTGCGCAACCCGCTCGCGCCGATCGGGACGGCGGCCACGCTGATCATGCGCAGCCATCGCGACGACGAGCAATTGCAGCGCACCAGCAAGGTGATCGCGCGCCAGGTTGCGCACATGAGCGGCCTGGTCGACGAACTGCTCGACGTCGCGCGCGTCACCCGTGGCCTGATCACGCTGGACAGGACCGTGCTCGATGCCAAGCGCATCCTGGCCGACGCGCTCGAACAGGCGCGGCCGGCCATCGAAGCGCGCGGCCACGACCTGTGGGTGAACCAGCCGCCACGGCCGGCCTTCGTGCTGGGCGACCACAAGCGCCTGGTGCAGGTGCTGGCGAATCTCTTGAACAACGCGGCCAAGTTCACGCCGGAAGGCGGCTTCATCCAGGTGGACCTGGCCATCGGCCAGGAGAACGTGCGGATGTCCGTGACCGACAACGGACCCGGCATGAGTCCCGAACTGATCGCGCGCGCCTTCGAGTTGTTCGCACAGGGGGAACGCACGCTGGACCGCTCGCAGGGCGGACTCGGCATCGGCCTGGCGCTGGTGCGCAGCATCGTTTCCCTGCACGGTGGCCAGGTCGATGCGCAGAGCGACGGCCCCGGCCAGGGCACGCGCTTCACGGTCTCCCTGCCGAAGCTGCAGCGCGATGCGATACCGGCGCAGGAAGACCAGGACCGGCCGGCGGCGCCGGACGCCGCGGTGCCCCTGTCGATCCTGAGCGTGGACGACAACGAGGATGCGCTGATGATGCTGAAAATGCTGCTGGGCGCGCAGGGCCACCGGGTCACGGCGACGTCCATCCCGCGCGAAGCCCTGCGCCTTGCGGACGCCGAGCAGCCGGATGTCTGCGTGCTCGACATCGGCTTGCCCGAGATCGACGGTTTTGCGCTGGCGCGGGCGCTGCGGGCCAATCCGCGCACCCGCGCTGCCCGGCTGATCGCGCTGTCCGGCTATGGCCAGGACGAGGACCGGCGCCAGGCGTTCGATGCGGGCTTCGACGCCTACCTCGTGAAACCGGTCGATGTCGATGCGCTGTCGGCGGCGCTGTCGCGGCCCGCCCCCTGATCACCGCGCCCCGCCCTCACGCCCACGAGGTGATCAAGGCCCCCGCCTCCTCGATGATGAAATCCTTGAACGCGGCCGCCGCCGGCGACAGGCGCCTGGCCGCCAGGTGCGTGATGTGCCAGTGGCGCACGATCGGCAAGCCCTGGATGTCGACCAGCACCAGGTGGCCGGAGGCCAGCTCCTGGCGGACCGTGCGCAGCGACAGGAAGCTCATGCCCATGCCCGCCATCACCGCCTGCTTGATGGTTTCGTTGCTCGGCATTTCCATGGCGATGCGCGGGCGGATGCCGTGCTCGCCGAACAGCCGTTCCATCGCCTGGCGCGTGCCCGAACCCGTCTCGCGCACGACGAAGACCTGGCCGTCGAGGATGGCCGGCGGGGCATTCCGCCGGCGCGACAGCGGGTGCTCGGGCGCGCAGATGACGCCCAGCGGATTGGTCGCGAAGGCGCTCGCCACGCAATCGATCGCATCCGGCGCCCGCCCCATGATCACCAGGTCGACCTCGCCCAGCAGCAGCAACTGCATGATGCGCTCGCGGTTGTGGATCTGCAGCGTGATCTCGATGTCCGGGTACTTTTTGCGGAACAGCACCAGCAGCATCGGCACGAAGTACTTGGCGGTGCTGACCATGCCCAGGTCGACCCGGCCCTTGCGGATGCCGCGCCGGGCCGCCATCGCATCTTCCATCTGCCTGAGCTGGGCCGTGGCGGCCTGGGCGTGGGCCAGCACCTCGTTGCCGGCCTCGGTCAGCACGATGCTGCGTCCCGCCTGTTCGTAGAGCGGCATGCCCAGCGCCTCTTCCAGCTGGCGCAGCTGCATCGAGACCGCCGGCTGCGACACGTGCAGGGCGGATGCGGCGCGCGAGATCGACAGCTGGCGCGCGACTTCGATGAAGGTGTCGAGCTGGCGTAGCGTATAGCGGCGCATGGCGACTCCACAAACACACACTCCCATAAGGAAGCACTGATAGCGGCGGCGATCTTATTGATTGGACCTGATGCTAGCGCCTTCCTATGCTCGTGTCCATGGATGGGTCAACGTGGACAAGGGAGGAGAATCGCGATGGAAGCGGATGGTTTCGTGGAGATCAGGGATGCAAAGCAACGCTATTCGGCCGGCGTGCTGAAATATGCGCAGATGGGGTACTGGGCGCCCGACTATGTACCGAAGGATACCGACGTGCTGGCCCTGTTCCGCATCACGCCGCAGGATGGCGTCGACGCGGTCGAGGCGGCGGCGGCCGTGGCCGGCGAGTCCTCGACCGCCACCTGGACCGTGGTCTGGACCGACCGCCTGACGGCCTGCGACATGTACCGCGCCAAGGCCTACCAGGTCGACCCGGTGCCGAACAACCCGGGCCAGTTCTTCTGCCGGGTGGCCTACGATTTGTCGCTGTTCGAGGAAGGCTCGATCGCCAATCTCACCGCCTCCATCATCGGCAACGTGTTCGGCTTCAAGCCTTTGCGGGCCTTGCGGCTGGAAGACATGCGCTTGCCGGTCGCCTACGTCAAGACCTTCAGCGGACCGCCGACCGGCATCATCGTCGAACGCGAACGCTTGGACAAGTTCGGCCGCCCGCTGCTGGGCGCCACCACCAAGCCGAAGCTGGGCCTGTCTGGCCGCAACTACGGCCGCGTCGTGTACGAGGGCCTGAAGGGCGGCCTGGATTTCATGAAGGACGACGAGAACATCAACTCGCAACCCTTCATGCACTGGCGCGACCGCTTCCTGTTCGTGATGGAAGCGGTGGCCCGCGCCGGCGCCGCCACCGGCGAGGTCAAAGGCCACTACCTGAACGTCACCGCCGGGACCATGGAAGAGATGGTCCGGCGCGCGGAATTCGCGAAGGAACTCGGCTCGGTCATCGTCATGATCGACCTGGTGGTCGGCTGGACCGCGATCCAGTCGATGTCGCACTGGTGCCGCCGGCACGACATGGTGCTGCACCTGCACCGCGCCGGCCACGGCACCTACACGCGCCAGAAGAACCACGGCGTGTCCTTCCGCGTGATCGCCAAGTGGCTGCGCCTGTGCGGCGTCGACCACATGCACGCCGGCACCGCGGTTGGCAAGCTGGAAGGCGACCCGATGACGGTGCAGGGCTACTACAAGGTCTGCCGCGACAGCCTGACCTCGGTCGACCTGCCGCGCGGCCTGTTCTTCGACCAGGACTGGGGCGCGCTGCGCAAGGTGATGCCGGTGGCCTCGGGCGGCATCCACGCCGGCCAGATGCACCAGCTGCTCGACCTGTTCGGCGACGACGTCGTGCTGCAGTTCGGCGGCGGCACCATCGGCCACCCGCAGGGCATCCAGGCCGGCGCCACCGCCAACCGGGTCGCGCTGGAAGCCATGGTCCTGGCGCGCAACGAGGGGCGCGACATCCGCGTGGAAGGCCCGGACATCCTGCGCGACGCCGCCCGCTGGTGCGCGCCGCTGCGGGCCGCGCTCGCCACCTGGGGCGACGTCAGCTTCGACTACACCCCGACCGACACGGCCGACTTCACCCCGACGCCCACGGCCGCCTGAGGAGACCATCATGCGCATCACGCAAGGCACGTTTTCCTTCCTGCCCGACCTGAGCGACGAACAGATCGCGCGCCAGGTCGAGTATTGCCTCGGCCAGGGCTGGGCCATGGCCATCGAAACCACCGACGACCCGCATCCGCGCAACACCTACTGGGAGATGTTCGGGCCGCCCATGTTCGACGTGCGCGACGCCGCGGCAATCATGGGCGAACTGGCGCGCTGCCGCGCGGCGTTTCCCGACCAGTACATCCGCCTGACGGCCTTCGACGCCAGCCACGGCGTGGAATCGGTCGTGCTGGCCTTTATCGTGAACCGCCCTGCGGTGGAACCCGGATTCCGGCTGGTGCGCCAGGAGGCCGAGGGCCGCACCGTGCGCTACGGTATCGAGAGCTATGCGGTGCAGGCGCGGCCCGAAGGCGCGCGCTATGCCGGTACTCATGTCGCGCCCGATGCGGCAGGGCTGTGAACCATGCGTACCGACGATCTTCCACCGCAGCCGGCTGGCAATCCCTTCGCCGCCGCGCTGGCCGACTCCGGCATCGCCGAATTGCTGGACGGCCTGGACCGCGAGCTGGTCGGCATGGCGCCGGTCAAGCGGCGCATCCGCGACATTGCGGCCCTGCTGCTGGTCGACAAGCTGCGCGCCGGACACGGCCTGGCCGGCGGCGCGCCCAGCCTGCACATGTGCTTTACCGGCAACCCGGGCACCGGCAAGACCACGGTCGCGCTGCGCATGGCGGCCATCCTGCACCGCCTCGGCCACCTGCGCAAGGGCCACCTGGTCGCCGTCACGCGCGACGACCTGGTCGGCCAGTATATCGGCCACACGGCGCCGCGCACGCGCGAAGTGCTCAAGAAGGCGATGGGCGGCGTGCTGTTCATCGACGAAGCCTATTATCTGTACCGCCCCGAGAACGAGCGCGACTACGGCCAGGAAGCCATCGAGATCCTGCTGCAGGTGATGGAAAACCAGCGCGACGACCTGGTCGTGATCCTGGCCGGCTACCAGGACCGCATGGAGCGCTTCTTCGCATCGAACCCCGGCATGTCCTCGCGCATCGCCCACCACATCGACTTTCCCGACTACAGCGTCGACGAACTGGC
>CAJYQM010000436.1 GCA_913777025.1 uncultured Massilia sp.
CCGGCGCGCAGCGTGCTGTCCGCCACGTTCGCGTCTTCAAGCGCGAAGTGGATGCGCATGAAGAACAGCTTCGATTCGGCGTCGCCGAACTGGTCGGAGTCGATGATGTTGCAGCCATGTTCGGCCAGGAAGCCGGACACGCGCAGCACGATGCCGCGTTGGTCCAGGCAGGACAGGGTCAGGATGTATTCGGGATGGTCCATGAAATGCTCGGGTTGGCGAACGGCCGACCATTGTCGCATGGAGTTGCAATTCAGGCATTTCTACAACGTAGGAGCGCGCAAGCCAGCGGAACTATCGCATCCCCAGCCTCTCTAAACGCACGAGCGCATCCATGACGCTCGGGTTTGATTGTTCACCGACAGGCACAAGGAGATCGATATGGCGACAAGCAAGGACGGCGGCAAGAGCGCTGCGGGCTCGGGCAGCGAGCAGAAAAGCCAGCCTGCCAAGCGCGGTTTCGCAGCGATGGACCAGAACCAGCAGCGTCAAATCGCCAGCAAGGGTGGCCAGGCCGCCCACCAGAAGGGCACGGCGCACGAATTCGATTCGGAGGAAGCGCGCCGCGCGGGCCAGAAAGGCGGGGAAGTGGTAAGCCGCAACCGCGCCCACATGGCCGACATCGGCCGCAAGGGCGGGGAAAGCCGGCAATCGGCCAACCGCGCCGCCGCGGCTGCCAAACCCGGCGGGAACCGCCAGGGCAGCACCAAGGAGGAATGAACCGGCCTCCATTCCACGCACCGTGACCGGCCGCGCCGCTCGTCTCCGGGCGCGGTCTTTTCCTGTTAAAAACCCCACCCGGGTGTGCTAGGATGCGCACCCATGTCTTCCCCGTCCCACCTGAAATATCTCTCTGCCTACCCCGAACACCTGCTGACCCAGGTGCGCCGCCTGATCGACGAGGAGCGCCTGGCCGACCACCTGCGCCAGCGCTACCCGCAGGCCCACGCCATCCGCACCGACAAGGCGCTGTACGGCTATGTGCAGGACCTGAAGGACGACTACCTGCGCAATGCGGAACCGGT
This sequence comes from uncultured Massilia sp., assembly GCA_913777025.1. GTDB lineage: Bacteria > Pseudomonadota > Gammaproteobacteria > Burkholderiales > Burkholderiaceae_D > Telluria. Next base: position 1,026 of record CAJYQM010000436.1, read on the forward strand.
CGCCAAGGTGGGCTACGACAGCAAGATCGGCATCGTGCAGCAGGCGCTGGGCCTGCACACGGCGGTGTCGCGCGTCCAGGGCGGGCGCCTGAAGGCCAAGCATGAAATCCGCATCGGCACCGTGTTCCGCGATGCGCCGCCGGAATTCCTGCGCATGATCGCCGTGCACGAACTGGCCCACCTGAAGGAAAAGGACCACGACAAGGTCTTCTACAAACTCTGCTGCTGGATGGAGCCGCAGTATCACCAGTACGAATTCGACCTGCGCCTGTACCTGACACAATTGGAACTGGGCGGCGAGCGGCTTTGGGGCTGATCCTGTACAATCGGCACCAATCGTTGCCCAATCGCAACGGTGAAATGATTTTACAATGTAGTTGCACGAAATTCATCGACTTACACAGCCACCAGGCTTAAATTGATGAGCAGCACATGATCGTGCACCGGCCTGCCCTGCTCCAGCAGGCCACCCGACCCCACTCCAGCCTTCGGCGCGCCCATGCAGGATGCGCGCCGCCGTCTGGCGCTTTCGAAAAAGACACATGCAGCAAGCACTCTGCGGCCGTCGCCTGGCCGTTTCCCTGTTTGCGCTCGGCCTGACCATCGGTGCCGGCGCCCGCGCCCAGGACAGCACCGGTCCGGCGCCGACCTGGTCGCTTTCCGGCTTCGGCACGGTGGGCGCCGTGCATTCGAGCGAGCCGAATGCCGACTATACGGCGTCGGTGCTGAAATCCAGCGGCGCCGGCGCGACCCGGCGCTGGAGCACGGACGTCGACAGCCGCCTCGGCATGCAGCTCGACCTGGCGCTCGACAAGCGCTGGTCGGCGGTGCTGCAGGTGGTCAGCGAACAGGACCTGAACAACAGCTACCGGCCGCGCGTGGAGTGGGCCAACGTCAAGTACCAGGCCACGCCCGAGCTGGCATGGCGCCTGGGCCGCATCGCGCTGCCGATGTTCCTCGGCGCCGAATACCGCAAGGTCGGCTATGTCTATCCCTGGGTGCGGCCGCCGGTCGAAGGCTATGGCGCCCTGCCTTTCACCCACAGCGACGGCATCGACGCCAACTACCGCTGGAGCCTGGGCCCGGTGCGCAACACCACCCAGGTCTTCTACGGCCATGCCGACGAAGCGCTGGTGGCCCCGATCCGCGCCTACGGCCGCCACGTGACCGGCTTGGCCAACAGCGCCGACTGGGGCGCGCTCAGCATGCGCGCCAGCGTGATCGGGTTCGAGGCCACGACCACGCTCGGCGAGCCGCTGTTCGCGGCCCTGCGCGCGCTTGGCCCCGCAGGGAGCGCGCTGGCCCGCACCTACGCCATCGACCACAAGCACATCAGCCTGGCCAGCATCGGCGCCAACTACGATCCGGGCCGCTGGTTCCTGATGGCCGAGGCCAGCCGCACCCGCAGCGATTCGCTGCTGGGCGCGACCCGCAGCGCCTACGCCAGCGCCGGCTGGCGCCAGGGCGACTTCACGCCCTACGCCACCTGGTCGCAGGTACGCGCCACCAGCCCGACCTCGACGCCGGGTCTGACGCTGGCCGGCCTGCCGCCGCCGGTCGCGCGCCAGGCCGCGCTGCTCAACGCCGGCCTGAACGCCCTGCTGGCCACGATCCCGCAGCAGGACTCGGCCAGTGTCGGCCTGCGCTGGGA
>CAJYQM010000437.1 GCA_913777025.1 uncultured Massilia sp.
AGATCACGCGGTCCATCAGCTGCTTGGCGCAGGCGTAGATCCAGCGCGGCTTGTTGATCGGGCCGTAGACCAGTTCCGAATTCTCGGGATCGAACTCGGCGTCGCGGCTCATGCCATACACTTCCGAGGTCGACGGGAAGATCAGATGTTTTTTGTACTTCGCGGCCGAACGCACGATCGGCAAATTCGCCTCGAAGTCGAGTTCGAACACGCGCAGCGGCTTTTTCACATAGGTCGAGGGCGTCGCGATGGCGACCAGCGGCAGGATCACGTCGCACTTCTTGACGTGGTACTCGACCCACTCCTTGTTGATCGTGATGTCGCCTTCGAAGAAGTGCATGCGCGGATGATCGAGGAATTCCGCGATGCGCTCGCACTGCATGTCCATGCCGTAGACTTCCCAGTCTGTGGTCTCGAGGATGCGCTTGGACAGGTGGTGGCCGATGAAGCCGTTGACGCCGAGGATGAGGACTTTTTTCATGGTGTTCTTGTCTTGTACGTTTCTGCGTTACGGATTCGAAGCCAGCTGCGCCTGCAGTTCGGCCGCAGAGATGCGCATGCCGTTGGACAGCAGGCTGTGGATCGCCAGCGCGCGGCCATCGCCGCAGACGCCGACGATCGCATTATCCAACACGTGCAAACCGGGTGGCAAACCGTTGGCATCGCCTTTGAAGGGGCGGGCGCGTTCGATCACGTAACGGTAGGGGCCGGCGTCGGTAAACGCGCCGGTGTAGGGCGGGGCGACCGCGCGGTGCAGGTTGTAGACCTCGCGCGCCGGACGGCTCCAGTCGATGCGGCCGTCTTCCGGCTTGCGCCCGCCGAAGTAGCCGCCCTGCGTCAGGTCGTTCGGGATGCGCGGCGCGGTCCCGGCCAGCAGCGCCGGCAGGACGTCGTACAGGGCCAGCTCGGCCGCCACCGTCACCTTGCCGAACACTTCGAAGGCGGTATCGTCGGGCAGGATCGGCACCGCCTGCTGGGCCACGATGGCGCCGGCGTCCGGCTTGGCCGTCATTTCGTGCAGCGTGGCCCCGGTGATGGTCTCGCCATGCAGCACCGCCCAGTTGGTCGGCGCGCGCCCGCGGTAGGCCGGCAGCAGCGAGCCGTGCATGTTGTAGGCCGGGGCCACGTCGAGGATGGCTTGCGGCAGCATGTGGCGGAAGTAGAAGCTGAACATCAGGTCCGGCCGGGCGGCGCGGATGGCTTGCAGCAGCTCATCGCCCTTGGCATCCTCCGGTGTGAGGAAGGGAATACCTTCGGTTTCGCACAGCGACTGCACGGACTCGAACCAGATGTTCTCGCTGGCGCTGTCCTGGTGGGTGACGACCAGCGCGACGTCGACGCCGCCGGCGAGCAGGACTTTCAGGCAGCGCACGCCCACGTTGTGGTAGGCGAAGACGACTGCGCGTTTGGGGGATTGGGTCATGGTTTCACCTCAAGACCGTCGCTCCCGCGCAGGCGGGAGCCCAAGTTGTGCGACGCATCGACGAACCTGGGCCCCTGCCTGCGCAGGGGCGACGTTGTTATATGTTCCGGGCAGTTCGCTCAGCGCGCAACCTGCCGCTTCTCGACGCCCTCGAGATCCGGTTTCTCCCCCGGGATCCCCTGCAGGATGGTCGCGACCACATACCGCGGCCGTGCCCGCACCTGCTGGTAGATGCGCCCGACGTACTCGCCGACCAGGCCGATGCCGAACAGGATCACGCCCATGAAGAAGAAGGCGATCGCGAACAGGGTGAACACGCCGTCGGCCTCGGAACCGATGAACAGGCGGCGCACCAGCAGCACGACCACGAGCAGTGCCGACAGCAGCGACAGCACCATGCCCATCAGCGAGAACAGCTGCAGCGGCACCAGCGAGAAGCCGGTCATCAGGTCGAAGTTCAGGCGGATCAGGCTGTACAGCGAATACTTCGATTCGCCGGCCGCGCGTTCCTCGTGCTCGACGATGATCTCGGTCGGGCGGCGCGCGAATTTATAGGCCAGCGCCGGCACGAAGGTGTTCACCTCGGCGCACTGGTTGACCAGGTCGATCACGTTGCGGCCATAGGCGCGCAGCATGTTGCCCTGGTCGGTGATGTGGATGTTGGTGATCTTCTCGCGCAGCCGGTTCATGGCCTTCGAGGCGTAGGTCCGCCAGGCCGAATCCTGGCGCTTGCGGCGGATCGAGCCGACGTAGTCGTAGCCTTCGCGCATCTTCTCGACCAGCTTGCCGATCTCTTCCGGCGGATTCTGCAGGTCGGCGTCGAGCGTAATCACGATCTCGCCGCGGGTCTGCTCGAAGCCGGCCAGGATCGCCATGTGCTGGCCATAATTGCCGTTGAACAGGACCACGCGCGTGACGTCCGGGCGCTTGCGGTACTGTTCGGCCAGGATGGCCACCGAGTTGTCGCGGCTGCCGTCGTTGACGAAGAGGATTTCATACGGAATGCCCAGCTTGTCGAGCGCCGGGTAGAGGCGCGCGAACAGATTGGCCAGGCCCGCTTCCTCGTTGTACACGGGGATGACGACCGATACCTCCGGCTTGATGGCGATCACGTTCATTTTGCGGGCACCGTCGAATGCAGGACCGACTTCACGGCGGCCACGGCGCGCTCGACGTCGTCGAAGCTCATGGCATTGAACATCGGCAGGGTCACGGTCAGGCGGCCGATCTTTTCGGCGACCGGGAACATGCCTTCCTTGAAGCCGCGTTCACGGTACAGCGTGAACAGGTGGATCGGCGCGTAATGATACCCGGTGCCGATATTGAATTCCTTTTGCAGGCGCGTCATGAAATCGGCGCGGGTGCCCGGGCCGTTGTCCGGCAGGATGATCTGGAACAGATGCCAGTTCGAGGTGCCGAAGGCCTGGACCGGCAGCTGGGCGCCGGTATCCTTTTCAAAATCCGGGCCGAAGCAGTCGAAGTAGTGGCGCGCCAGTGCGGCGCGGTGCGCGGTCAGCTTTTCCAGTCCCTTCATCTGGCCCAGGCCGATGACCGCCATGATGTCGCTCATGTTGTACTTGCCGCCGAGGACGTCGACGTCGATGCCGTCCACGCCGCTGCGGGTCACGCCCTGCAGGCGGTATTTCTCGGCCAGGCGTGCTTCTTCCGGCGTGTTCAGCACCAGGCAGCCGCCTTCGCCCGTGGTCAGGTTCTTGTTCGCCTGGAAGCTGAACGAGACCAGGTCGCCGAAGGCGCCGATGCGCTTGCCGTTCCAGGTCGAGCCCAGGGCCTGGGCCGCGTCTTCGATCACGCGCAGCTTGTGCTTGTCGGCGATCGCGTACAGGCGGTCCATGTCGACCGGCAGGCCCGACAGGTAGACCGGGATCAGGGCGCGGGTACGCGGGGTGATCGCCGCTTCCAGTTTATCCAGGTCGATGTTGCGGGTGACCGGGTCGATGTCGGCGAACACCGGGGTGGCGCCGACTTCGATGATCACGTTGGCGGTGGCCGGCCAGGAAATCGGGGTGGTGATCACTTCGTCGCCGGGCTTGACCCCGGCGATGCGCAGCGCGATCTCCATCGTGCAGGTGCCGGAATTGAAGGTGCGCACCGGGCGCCCGCCGAAGTACTCGGACAGCTGGGCTTCGAAGGCCTGGTTCTTGGGACCGGTCGTGATCCAGCCGGATCTCAGCACCTCGCCGACGGTGGCAATGGTGTCTTCGTCAATGGTGGGCCGCGAAAACGGCAGGAAGGGCAGCTCGGCAGTCATGGCGATCTCTTGTATTGGGGTAATTATTATTATGAAAAATTCTTAGGAATGGCTGAATTCGGCGCCAGTGGGGCAACCGGCGGCCGATTGTAGCAGCAGGCACCTTCAGGACCGCGCGAGCAGCACAACCCCGAGGATGATCACGCCGATCGCGACCATGCGTTGAGGCGGGACCACCTCGCCCAGGAAGATCCAGGCGCCGAAGGCCGATACCACGTAGCCGAGCGACAGCATCGGATAGGCAATGGTCACATCGGTACGCGACAGGCCGATGATCCACACCACCAGCGACACCGCATAGCAGGCCAGCCCGCCCAGGATCGGCAGCTGGGTGGCGACCTTGATCCCGGTGGCAAACCAGTTGCTGGCGGTCAGGTGGATGGCGCCGCCCATGGCGTTGGTGCCGGCCTTGAGCAGCAGTTGGGCGGCGGCGTTGAGCAGCACGCCGGTGATGATGAATCCGAAAGTGGCGAGGTTCATGGATGGGTATCAGGGATCAGTGGTTCGCGATGACGGCGCGGCGCGCATCGCTGGCGATGATGCGTCCAGGCAAGCCAGCCTTGAGCATCTCGGCCGCGAGCTGGGGGCGGGCGATGGCGACGCTGCGCACGCCGGCCGCGGTGTCGCGGCGCCAGAGCTCGTAGAACCGGGCTACGGTCGGGATCGCCAGATCCGGCTGCTGCTGCAGGCCGAACTCGAATTCGTCCAGGAACTCGACCAGGGTCACCGGGCGGCCCAGGTAAAAGGTCAGCGACTGCTCGTACTGGCCGACCGAGTACACCCTGGTGCGTGGATCGGCGGCGCCGGCGGCCTTCAGGGCCGGCAGCAGCCTGACCCCGGCGCG
>CAJYQM010000438.1 GCA_913777025.1 uncultured Massilia sp.
GTCTGGCACTCGACCGTGGCGCCGGGCGACATCGTCGTCGTGGACCGCAACTGCCACAAGTCGATCCTGCACTCGATCATCATGTGCGGCGCGATTCCCGTGTTCCTGATGCCGACCCGGAACAACCTGGGCATCATCGGCCCGATCCCGCTGTCCGAGTTCACGCCGGAATCGATCCAGCGCAAGATCGAAGCGAACCCGTTCGCGCGCGATGCCAAGAACAAGAAGCCGCGCATCCTGACCATCACCCAGTCGACCTACGACGGCGTGGTGTACAACGTGGAAACCCTGCGCGAACTCCTGGACGGCAAGATCGACACCCTGCACTTCGACGAAGCCTGGATCCCCCACGCGACCTTCCACGACTTCTACAAGAACATGCACGCGATCGGCCGCGACCGCCCGCGCGCCAAGGAGTCGATGATCTTCTCGACCCAGTCGACCCACAAGCTGCTGGCCGGCCTGTCGCAGGCCTCCCAGGTGCTGGTGCGCGAATCGGAAACCGTCAAGCTGGACCAGGACGCCTTCAACGAAGCCTACCTGATGCACACCTCGACCTCGCCGCAGTACTCGATCATCGCGTCCTGCGACGTCGCCGCGGCGATGATGGAAGCGCCGGGCGGCACCGCGCTGGTCGAGGAATCGATCTACGAAGCGCTGGACTTCCGCCGCGCGATGCAGAAGGTCGACGAGGAAATCGGCGACGACTGGTGGTTCCAGGTCTGGGGCCCGAAGGTCACCAGCGACGAAGGCATCGGCAGCCAGGCCGACTGGCTGATCCACGCCGAGGACACCTGGCACGGCTTCGGCCACCTGGCCGAAGGCTTCAACATGCTGGACCCGATCAAGGCCACGGTGGTGACCCCGGGCCTGGCGCTGGACGGCACCTTCGGCGAATCCGGCATCCCGGCCTCGATCGTGACCAAGTACCTGGCCGAGCACGGCGTGATCATCGAGAAGTGCGGCCTGTACTCCTTCTTCATCCTGTTCACGATCGGCATCACCAAGGGCCGCTGGAACACGCTCGTCACCGCCCTGCAGCAGTTCAAGGACGACTACGACCGCAACCAGCCGATGTGGCGCATCATGCCGGAGTTCACGGCCGCCAACCCGCGCTATGAATCCTGGGGCCTGCGCGACCTGTGCCAGCAGATCCACGACTTCTACAAGTCGCGCGACGTGGCGCGCCTGACCACGGAAATGTACCTGTCGGACATGATCCCGGCCATGAAGCCGTCGGACGCGTTCGCCAAGATGGCGCACCGCGAGATCGAGCGCGTGGCGATCGAGGAACTGGAAGGCCGCATCACCGCCATCCTCCTGACCCCGTACCCGCCTGGCATCCCGCTGCTGATCCCGGGCGAGCGCTTCAACAAGACCATCGTCGACTACCTGCGCTTCGCACGCGACTTCAACGAGCGCTTCCCGGGCTTCGAGACCGACGTGCACGGGCTGGTCAAGCGCGAGGTCGATGGCAAGCGGGGCTATTTCGTGGATTGCGTGAAGCAGGACTGATCAGGTTACGCTCGCAGGAAGAGGCGCTGCGGCGCTGAACAAGAGGCGCTGTGGCGCCTCTTTTTTTTCAGGGCGTTTGAGCCCGCGCAATCCGGCCGGTCCGATCGGCAAGACGCCCGAACCCCGTGGGCCCCGTATGGTCGAACCTGGACCGCTACGAACATGCCGATGGAGGACCTCATGAACCAGATCACCAGTTGGGGCGATTCCCTGATGGCTTCGCTTGCCGCCGCCATGTCCCTGCTGTTCGCGGCCGTGCCCCGCGTGCTGGGCTTCCTGGTCATCCTCGGGATCGGCTGGCTGGTGGCCTCGCTGGTCGAAAAGCTGCTGGTGGCCGTGCTGCGCGCCATCCACTTCGACAACTTCGCCGACCGCGCCGGCCTGGCCGGCATGGCGCGCACGATGCAGCGCGAGCCCTCGCACGTGCTCGGGCTGATCGCCAAGTGGTTCGTGCGCCTGATCGTGCTGGTGGCCGCTTTCGACGCGCTCGGCGTACCCGCCGTGTCCCAGGTCTTCCTGCAACTGCTGCTGTGGCTGCCCAACCTGGCGGTGGCACTGGTCATCCTCGTCATCGGCGGCATGGCCGCCAACGCGCTGGGCGACCTCGTGCGGCGCGCGGCGGCGCGCAGCCGCATCGAGCGCTTCGACCTGCTGGCCGCGGCCGCCAAGTGGACGGTCTGGGCCTTCGCGATCCTGGTCGCGATCCACCAGATCGGCATCGCCAGTTCGCTGGTCACGATCCTGTTCATGGCCATCGTCGGCGCGGTGGCGCTGGCATTCGGTCTCTCGTTCGGCCTGGGCGCACGCGACACGGCGGGCGCGATCGTGCGCCAGATCTACGAGCGCGGACGGCGGCACTCGAGCGCGTTCGGCGCGTCGCTCGGCGCACAGGGTGCCGGCCGGGTCCACTATGACGGCGTCGAGCACCGCCATGCGATGGGCGACCGGCGCAGCAACCCGAACGGACGGCGTGCGCTGGGGTGAGTACGATGAAAAAAGGGGCCAAGCGGCCCCTTCAGTGTGCAACATGATACGCGCCGGCGCGCCGGCCCAGGAAAACCGTATCAGGTCTTCGGCAGCGTCACGCCATGCTGGCCCTGGTATTTGCCGCCGCGGTCCTTGTACGAGGTCTCGCAGACTTCGTCGCTTTCGAAGAACAGCACCTGCGCGCAGCCTTCGCCCGCGTAGATCTTGGCCGGCAGCGGCGTCGTGTTCGAGAATTCCAGCGTCACATAGCCTTCCCACTCCGGCTCGAAGGGGGTGACGTTGACGATGATGCCGCAGCGCGCGTAAGTCGACTTGCCCAGGCAGACGGTCAGCACGTTGCGCGGGATGCGGAAGTATTCGATGGTGCGGGCCAGCGCAAAAGAATTCGGCGGGATGATGCAGACGTCGCTCTTGACGTCGACGAAGGAGTTCGAATCGAAGTTCTTTGGATCGACGATGGTGCTGTTGATGTTGG
>CAJYQM010000439.1 GCA_913777025.1 uncultured Massilia sp.
TGGTTGCCGATAGGTAACTTAAGGGCAGGGATGGGAGGGGCGGACGGTGCAAGCGGAGGCTTGCGGGTTTCGCCGGATTCAACACCGGCGCGGCACAAAATGCGGCTTTCGTATGGCCGAACCCGAAATCGAACCGCGCGTCCGGTTTCACTTTTTTCGGCTCGGCGCAGGCTTGTCATGATCTAGAGTTTTTCCTCTAATCGTTGCGCCGGCGCCGCTTCAGGCTGCCAGCAGTCCCGCTGCGGCCTCGACCAGGGTCTGAGGACTGAAGGGCTTGATCATGTAGTGGTCGGCACCGGCCTCCATGCCGGCCTCGACGTCGCTCTGCTGGCCGCAGGCGGACAGCAGCAGCACCTTGATGTGGCGCGTCGCGGGATCGGACTTGATTGCGCGGCAGACGTCCAGACCGCTGTCGCCCTTCCCGAGCCAAACGTCGAGCGTGACCAGGTCCGGCCGCTCGGCGCGTACCCTTTCCAGGCCTTCGGCGGCGCTCGAGGCCAGCGCGATGCTGCCCAGCGACTTCAGGCTCAGGCGGACCAGCAGGCGCAGATCGTCCTGGTCCTCGACGATCAGTATCTTTTTATCCATGGTCGGGTAAGGCAGGCAACCAGACCGTCACCGCGGTGCCGGTACCCGGGCGCGATTCGATGTCGACGTGGCCGCCGTGCAGTTCGATGATTTCCTTGAAAATAGTCATGCCGAGGCCGCTGCCTTGCACATTCGGCGTTTCGCCTGCGCGGTAGAAGGCGTCGAAGATGCGCCCCACCTGCTCGGGCGTCATGCCGATGCCATGGTCGGCTACGCGGATCGCGATCATGAGTTTAGCATTGCGCTGCAGGGTGGCGGCGCTGACGTGGACGCTCGTGTCTTGCGCGGAGTACTTGATGCTGTTGCTGATGATGTTGGTCAGCGCCTGCTGCATTTTCTGCGGGTCGGCCATGAAGGTCGGCAGGCCGGCCTCGAGTTCGACGCGGATGCGATGGTTCTGGCCCAGGCCGTTCAGCCCGGTGAGCGTCTGCTCGACCAGGTCGGCCACGTTCACCTGGGTCAGCGACAGACCTTCGGTGCCGCCGGCTTCGATGCGTGCCAGGTCGAGCAGCTGGTTGATCAGCTCGACCAGGCGGCTGGCCTGGCGATGGATGATGTCGACCAGTTCGCGGCTGGTGGCCGCGTCGAATTCGCGCTTGAGCAACAGTTCGGAAAAGCCGAGGATGCTGGCCATCGGCGTGCGCAATTCGTGGGTGGCGGTGGTGAAATGCTTGCGCCGGCGTTCCTCGGTGGCGCGGCTGCGCTGGGCATTTTCCTGCTGGATCGTGACGTCGCGCACGATGGCGGCGTAGCGGCGCTGGCCGTCCAGGCACATCGGCGCCAGCTGCACTTCGATCGGGAAGGCTGAGCCGTCGATGCGGCGCCCGCCGCCTTCCTGGGGTGGGGCGGCGGCAGTGAGTTCCGGGTCGAGCAGCAGGGCGGCGTCCTCGCCGAACAGGGCCACGGCATTGCGGCCGGTCAGGCCATACAGGTCCGAGCCGAACATCTGTTCGGCCGCCGGGTTGGCTGACATCACGGAACCGTTAGCGTCGAGCATCAGCACGCCGTCCGGGATGTGGTCGAGCAGCACCCGGATCCAGGTTTCGTTGGCCAGGCGGCGCTCATGGGCGCGGCGCAGTTCGATCGCGGCGATCTCGTTGGCGGCCAGCGCGGCCAGGTCGCGCAGCAGCGTACGCTGTTCCTCGTCGAGGGCGCGCGGGCTGTGGTCGATGATGCACAGGGTGCCGACCACCTGGCCGTCGGGCATGGCCAGCGGATGGCCGGCATAGAAGCGCGCGCCGGTCTCGGCGACGATCGGCAGGGTGGTGAAGCGCTCGTCCAGGTGCGCGTCTTCGATCACCATCAGGCCGTCCTGCATCAGGGCGTGCGTGCAGAAGGACTGCTTGCGTGGGATCGATTCCAGCTGGACGCCGACCCGCGACTTGAACCACTGCCGCTCGGCGTCGATCAGGCTGACGAGCGCGATCGGTACGCCGAACATGCGCGCCGCCATGCGGGTGATACGGTCGAAGCGCTCCTGCGCCGCGGTGTCGAGGATGTTCAAATCAAGGAGTACTTGGAACCGATGCGCTGCATCTTGGGGCAAGGGCCGTGCCAGCATAGAAATCTTCAGCAATCCAACGGTTGGTGTCGCGGTACGTCGCCGCGCCGCTTCAGGCGGCGAGCAGGACGTGTTCGACGGCAGTACGCAGGCCCGGGAAGGGGACCGGCTTCGAAAAAAACGGTATGTCGGCGGGCAAGCCCATCGATGCGACGGTGTTCTTGTCCAGGCCGCTCACCACGATGATGGCCATGTCGGCGTAGGCGGCGTCGTTGCGCAGCGTACGGATCATGCGGAAGCCGTCCATGCCCGGCATGCTCAGGTCGCTGATGAGCAGGTCCGGCTTGGCTTCGCCGATCTTGATCAGGGCTTCGAACCCGTTCGAGGCCTTGATCATGTCGAACGCCATGTCCCAGCCCGACATTTCCAGCTCGTACAGGCGCAGCAGCGTGGCGTCGTCGTCGACCACCAGCAGTTTCTTGCGCCCGGCCGGCGCCGCCGGGGCTGAGATCGGAAGAGCGTCGTGTAGGGAAAGAGT
>CAJYQM010000440.1 GCA_913777025.1 uncultured Massilia sp.
CTGGACAATGTCCTGCAGGCTGGCCGCGCAGAAGAAGTATTCCTGGCGCACGCGCAGCTCGCGGCCGGCCTGCGTGGAGTCGTCCGGGTACAGCACGCGCGAGACGTTCTCGGCGCCGTTCTTGCTGTCGACCGCGCCCACGTAATTGCCCTGGTTGAAGGCCGACAGATTGAATTCGTCGGTGGCCTTGGCCGACCACAGGCGCAGCGTATTGGTGGCGTCGGTGGCGTAGCCGGGGATGATGGTGTCGTAGGCCATCGCGATCACGTCCCGGGTGTCGACCCAGGACACGGTCTCGCCGTTCTGCTCGAGGCGGCCGCCGAAGCGCACGCGGAACTGCACGTCCGGGCGCGGGAACTCCCAGGGGTTGCCCTTGGCCAGCCAGTAGTCCGGCGCTTCGACCTGGCTGCCGTCGACGATCTGCTGCCTGAACATGCCGTAGTCGTAGCGGATGCCATAGCCGAAGCCGGACAGGCCCAGCGTGGCCATCGAGTCGAGGAAACAGGCGGCCAGGCGGCCCAGGCCACCGTTGCCGAGGGCGGCATCCGGTTCCAGGTCGGGCAGGGTATCCATGTCGACGCCCAGGCCGGCCAGCGCCTGGCGCACGTCTTCGTGCATGTCCAGGGCCAGCAGGGCGTTGGTGAAGGTGCGGCCGATCAGGAATTCGATCGACATGTAGCAGACGCGCTTGGGGTCCTGCTGCGCCTGCGCGGCCTCGGTCTTCATGCGGCGCTCGACCAGGTGGTCGCGCACCGCCAGGGCGGTCGCATCCAGCCAGTCGCGTGCCTGTGCCGCTGCCGGGTCCTTGCCCAGCGCATAAACGAGTTTGTTGGCGATTGAACGCTTGAGATTGGAAACGTCGTTGCTGGCGTCGTCGTGATTGGGGTCAGTGAGATTCATTGTGTCTATTGCGTTCAAGGTATAAGTCGTTATCGACACGGGGTGTCGTCACTGCATGCTTATGTCGTTGCGATTTGCTGATACAGCGCAGCGTAATGGTCGGCCGCCGCATCCCAGTCGAATTGCTGGCGCATGCCCAGCGCCTGGACCTGCCGCCAGTCGGCCTCGCGTTCGTACAGCGCGAACGCACGGCGCAGCGCCGCGCCGATGCCGGATTCGTCGAAGGCCTCGAACACGAAACCGGTCGCCAGGCCGTCGCCGAGGTTTTCCAGCGACGCGTCGACCACGGTATCGGCCAGGCCGCCCACGCGCCTGACCAGCGGCAGCGTGCCGTACTTCAGCCCGTACAACTGGGTCAGCCCGCAGGGCTCGAAGCGGGACGGCACCAGGATCACGTCGCCGGCCGCGATCAGGCGGTGGGACAATTGCTCGTCGTAGCCGATGCGCACCGCCACCGATTGCGGCTGGTCCGCCGCGGCGGCGCGGAAGGCGTCTTCCAGCGCCTTGTCGCCACTGCCCAGCAGCATGAACTGGCCGCCGCGCTGGACGATCAGGGGCAGGGCCGCCAGGACCAGGTGCAAGCCTTTCTGTTCGGTCAGGCGGCTGACGATGACGAACAGCGGACCGTCGTCCCGGACCGCCAGGCCGGCTTCCCGCTGCAGCGCGGCCTTGCAGGCGCGCTTGCCGGCCGGCATGCCGGCGTCGTAACGCGCCGGAATCGCGGCATCCACCGCCGGGTTCCATACCGCGTCGTCGACACCGTTCAGGATGCCCGAGAGGTCGTTCGCGCGGGCGCGCAGCAGGCCGTCCAGGCCGCAGCCCTGTTCGGCGTGCTGGATTTCGCGCGCATAGGTGGGACTCACCGTGGTGATCTTGTCCGCGAAAAACAAGCCGGCCTTCAGGAAGGAGCACTGGCCGTGGAACTCGACGCCGTTGATATCGAAGAAATGCGCGGGCAAGCCCAGGTAGCCGAACAGATGGCCCGGGAAGTTGCCCTGGTAAGCCAGGTTGTGGATGGTCTGCACGCTGCCGGCCAGCTTGCGGCCGGTCGCGTGTTCGGCCGCCTTCAGGTAGGCCGGCGCCAGCCCGGCATGCCAGTCGTGCGCGTGCACGACCTGCGGCCGCCAGGCGGGGTCCAGCCCCTCGGCCATGCGCGCCGCCACCCAGCCCAGCAGCGCGAAACGCTGCAGGTTGTCGGGATAGGCGTGGTTGGCGGCGTCCGCATAAGGATTGCCCGGCCGGTCGTACAGGTCCGGCGCGTCGATCACATAGGCGCTCACGCCGCTATCTGGCAAGACGCCGCGCAGCAGCCGGACCGATGCGGCGCCGAAAACTGACCCCAGTTCGGCCACCGGCTGCTGGTCGAGGATGCCGGCGCGCAGGGCGGGGAAGCCCGGCACCAGAACCCGTGCATCGCATCCTTCCCGGGCTTGGGCGGCCGGCAGGGCGCCCGCCACGTCGGCCAGGCCGCCGGTCTTCAGCAGCGGATAAATTTCAGTACAAACGTGTAATACGCGCATCTCGATCCCTGTGTCCATCCGCAAGTCTGCCGCGCCGGCGCGGCCCTGTCCGTGCGGCAGCTTACTTATGCTGGAGTTTGTCCAGCATGTCCTGCGTCACCAGCACCACGCCGGTCTCGGTGCGGTGGAAGCGCTGCGCGTCCAGTTCGGGATCCTCGCCGATGACGGTGCCGGCCGGGACCTTGCAGCCGCGGTCGATGACGACCTTGGTGAGGCGGCAGCTCGCGCCGATTTCGGAGCGCGGCAGGATCACGGCCTGGTCGATGTGGCAGAACGAGTGCACCCGGACGTCGGAGAACAGCACCGACAGGGCAATATGCGAACCGGACACGATGCAGCCGCCCGAGATCAGCACGTTGACCGCCATGCCGTGGTCGCCATTGCGGTCATGCACGAACTTGGCCGGCGGCAGCTGTTCCTGGTGGGTCCAGATCGGCCATTCGGCATCGTAGATGTTGAGCTCCGGCGAAATCGAGGCCAGGTCCAGGTTCGCGGACCAGAAGGCGTCGACGGTGCCGACGTCGCGCCAGTAGGTGGGGATGTCGTCGCCGTTCGGGATGCAGGACATGCTGAACGGATGCGCCACAGCGCCGCCTTCGGCGACGACGCGCGGGATGATGTCCTTGCCGAAGTCGTGGCTGGAACCGGGATTGGCGACGTCCTCGTTCAGCAGTTCGTACAGGTATTCCGCATTGAAGATATAGATCCCCATGCTCGCCAGCGTGGTGTCCGGCTTGCCCGGCATGGTGGGCGGGTCGGCCGGCTTCTCGACGAAGTCGGTGATGTTGCGCTTGTCGTCGATCGCCATCACGCCGAAGGCCGAGGCTTCCGCCTTGGGCACTTCGATGCAGCCGACGGTGCAGCGGGCGCCGGTGATGGCGTGGTCGCGCAGCATCAGCGAGTAATCCATTTTATAGATGTGGTCGCCGGCCAGGATGACCACGTACTCGGGATTGTAGGAGCGCAGGATGTCGATGTTCTGGAACACCGCATCGGCCGTCCCGCGATACCAGTGGTCTTCGTTCACGCGCTGCTGCGCCGGCAGCAGGTCGATGAATTCGTGCTGGTCGCCGCGCAGGAAGCTCCAGCCGCGTTGCAGGTGGCGCAGCAGCGAGTGCGATTTGTACTGGGTCACCACGCCGATCCGGCGAAAGCCCGAATTGATGCAGTTGGACAGGACGAAGTCGATGATGCGGAACTTGCCGCCGAAGTAGACCGCCGGCTTGGCGCGCCGGTCGGTCAGCTGCTGCAGGCGCGAGCCGCGGCCACCGGCCAGGACCAGCGCGACGGCGCGCTCGGGCAGGCGGTGATAGAGCGCGGATTTTCTTCTATCCGGTTGTCTCAGGTTGAACTCAGTCATGATGCCTCCGTTTGCTCTTATGTTCGATGGGCCTGCTCGGCTTGGGTCAGCAGCAGGACTGCGTGCGCCGGCACCTCCATGCTACCGCTGACGTCGTGGGACGGTCGCGCGGGAAGGGCGCTGTCGATCTCCAGGCGCCAGGCGCCCGGGGGCAGGGTGAATTCGGCGGGCCCGGTGTCCGCGTTCACGAGCAGCAGGCAGGTGCTGCCATCCGGCTGCGCACCGGGCGCCGCAGCATTCATGCGGATGCCGATGCAGCGGCCGTTGGCGTTCCAGGCCGCATCCGTCATGGCGCGGCCGTCGGGCTGCAGCCAGGCGATGTCGGGCTGGCCGTCGGCCTGCAGCGCGCCGCTGTACCAGCCGGCATGGCGCAGGGCGCGATGGCCCCGCCGCAGCGCGACGAGGCGGCCGGTGAATCCGGCCAGTCCATGGTCGGCATGCGGCCAGTCCAGCCAGCACACGGCGTTGTCCTGGCAATACGCGTTGTTGTTGCCGCCCTGGGAGCGGCCGATGTCGTCGCCGGCCAGCAGCATCGGCGTGCCCTGGGAAAAGAACAGGGTCGCCAGCAGTGCGCGTTGCAGGCGCGCGCGCAACTGGAGCACCTCGGGGTCGGAGGTCTCGCCTTCGGCGCCGCAATTCCAGCTGTGGTTGTCCGAGTGGCCGTCGCGGTTGTCTTCGCCGTTGGCCTCGTTGTGCTTGCGCTCGTAGCTGACCAGGTCGCGCAGGGTGAAGCCGTCGTGCGCGGTCACGAAGTTCACGCTGGCCGCGGGCGAGCGGGCGTCGTGCCGGAACACGTCGCTGGAACCGGCGAAGCGCTGCGCGAATTCGCCCAGTGTCCCCCTCTGTAGCCAGAAGGCGCGCATCGTGTCGCGGTATTTGTCGTTCCATTCGAGCCAGCCGGCGGGGAAGTTACCCAGCTGGTAGCCGCCCGGGCCGATGTCCCAGGGTTCCGCGATCAGTTTGACGCGCGCCAGCACCGGGTCTTGCCGCACCGCGGCCAGGAAGGCGGCGGCGTTCGAGAACCCTGCGGCGCTGCGCGCGAGGATGGGCGCCAGGTCGAAGCGGAAACCGTCGACGCGCATCTCCTGGACCCAGTAGCGCAGCGAGTCCATCACCAGCTGCAGCACGCGCGGCTCGGCCAGGTTCAGGCAGTTGCCGCAGCCGGTCCAGTTCTCGTACAGGGCGCGGTTGGCGGGCTGCAGGTGGTAATAGAGGGCGTTGTCGATGCCGCGGAAACCCAGGGTCGGCCCGGCTTCGTCGGTTTCCGCGCTGTGGTTGTAGACCACGTCGAGCACCACTTCGATGCCGCGCCCGTGCAGGGCCTTGACCATGTCACGGAACTCGGCAATGGGCGTGGTGCCTGGCAGGCCTGACCAGTAGCGGCGTTCCGGCGCGAAGAAGGCGATGCTGGAATAGCCCCAGTAGTTCGACAGCTTCAACTGCTGCAGGCGCATCTCGTCGGCGCGGAAGTGGACCGGCAGCAGGCTGACCGTGGTCACGCCCAGCCCCTGCAGGTAATCCAGCACGGCCGGTTGCGCCATCCCGGCATAGGTGCCGCGCAGCGGCGCCGGCACGTCCGGGTGCAATTTCGTGAAGCCCTTGACATGGGTTTCGTACAGCACGGTGGCGTCAAGCGCCACCTGTGGCGGGGCATCGTCGCCCCAGTCGTAGGTCTCGTGCACGACCTGGGCCTTGAGCGCGACCTCGGCATTGTCGGCGTCGTCGTGGAAGCCCGGCTGGGCGAGGTAGTCGCCCACCACCGCGCGCGCATACGGGTCCAGCAGCACCTTGTTGCGATTGAAGCGGTGGCCCTGTTCGGGCGCCCACGGACCGCTCACGCGGTAGCCGTAGACCTGGCCGGGCGCCGCGCCCTCGAGGTAAGCATGCCAGACGCCGTCCCGCTGGGCCGGCATGGGCAGGCGCGCCACTTCCTGCCTGCCTTCGGCATCGAACAGGCACAGCTCCACCGCTTGCGCATGGGGCGCGGCCAGCGCGAAATTCACGCCCCGGCCATCCCAGTGCGCGCCCAGCGGATAGGCGGCGCCCGCGCGCAATGCGTTCGCGTCGCTCATCCTTGCGCCTCCAGCACCAGCATGATGGTCGCCAGCGGCGGCACGCTCAGGCGCAGCGAGTGGGCGCGGCCATGGGCTGGAACCGCTTCGGTCTGCGCGCCTTCGTTGCGCAGGCCGCTGCCGCCGTAGCGCGTGTCGTCGGTATTCAGGATCTCGACCCAGCGGCCCGCCTGGTCCGCGCCGATCCGGTAGTCGTGGCGCGGCATCGGCGTGAAATTCGACAGCACGATGACGGCATTGCCGTCAATGTCCTTGCGGATGAAGGAGAACACGGAATTGTCGCGGTCTTCATGCGTGATCCATTCGAAACCGCGCGCGTCGACGTCGAGCTGGTGCAGGGCCGGATAGCGGCGCTGGACGGCGTTCAGGTCGCGCACCAGCTGCTGCACGCCGCGGTGGCGCGGCTGGTCCAGCAGGTGCCAGTCCAGGCTGGCGTCGAAGTTCCACTCGCGCGCCTGGGCGAACTCGGCGCCCATGAACAGCAGCTTCTTGCCCGGATGGCCCCACATGAAGCCGTAGTAGGCGCGCAGGTTGGCGAAGCGCTGCCAGTCGTCGCCGGGCATGCGCGCCAGGATCGAACCCTTGCCGTGCACGACCTCGTCGTGCGACAGCGGCAGCACGAAGTTCTCGGTGAAGGCATACACCAGGCCAAAGGTCATCTTGTCGTGGTGGTACTTGCGGTTGATCGGGTCTTCCTGCATGTACTTCAGGGTGTCGTTCATCCAGCCCATGTTCCACTTGTAGTGAAAGCCCAGGCCATTCATCTCCAGCGGGCGCGACACGTTCGGGAAGCTGGTGGACTCTTCCGCCATCATCACGGCTTCGGGCCGCTCGGCGCAGACCAGGGCGTTGGCGCGGCGCAGGAATTCGATCGCTTCCAGGTTTTCGCGGCCGCCGAACTGGTTCGGGATCCATTCGCCTTCCTTGCGGCTGTAGTCGCGGTACAGCATCGACGCCACCGCATCGACGCGCAGGCCGTCGATGCCGAAGCGCTCGACCCAGTACAGGGCGTTCCCGGCCAGGTAATTCAGCACTTCCTTGCGGCCGTAGTTGTAGATCAGCGTGTTCCAGTCCTGGTGGAAGCCTTCGCGCGGGTCGGCATGTTCGTACAAATGGCTGCCGTCGAAGCGCGCCAGGCCGTGCTTGTCGGCCGGGAAGTGGCCGGGCACCCAGTCCAGCAGCACGCCGATGCCGTTCGCATGCGCGGTCTCGACGAAGTGGCGGAAATCCTCGGGCGTGCCGAAGCGCGACGTCGGCGCGTACATGCCGGTCGGCTGGTAGCCCCAGGAACCGTCGAAGGGGTGTTCGCTGACCGGCATCAGTTCGATGTGGGTGAAGCCGAGGTCCTTGGCGTAGGGGACCAGCTGGTCCGCCAGTTCGCGATAGCTCAGCCAGCGGTTGCCGTCTTCCGGCACGCGGCGCCAGGAGCCGAGGTGCACCTCGTAGATGCTGACCGGCGCGTCCAGCGCATTGGCGATGCGGCGCGCGTCCAGCGAAGGGAGCAAGGGCGGCAAGCTGTTCACCACCGATGCCGTATGCGGCCGCAGTTCGGCGCGGAAGGCGAAGGGATCGGCCTTCAGCAGCAGCTCGCCGCCCCGGGCCTTGATCTCGAACTTGTACAGGTCGCCGGCGGCGAGCCCCGGGATGAAGATTTCCCAGACGCCGGACGCGCCGCGCGAGCGCATCATGTGGCGCCGCCCATCCCAGTTGTTGAAATTCCCGACCACCGAGACGCGGCGGGCATTCGGCGCCCACACCGCGAAGGCGACGCCGGCCACGCCCTCGAGGGTCGCCGGATGGGCGCCGAGTTTCTCGTAGGGACGATGGTGGGTGCCTTCGGACAGCAGCCAGACATCCATCTCGCCCAGCACGGCGCCGAAGCGGTAGGGATCGTCCATGTCCTGCCGATGCGTGCCCCAGTCGACGCGCAAGCGGTAAGGGAAGGGATTCTTGCGCCGCGGAACTACGCCGGCGAACACGGCACTGTCGTCGACCCGCTCCAGGCCGGCCAGCCTGCGCCCGTTCTTCGCCTCGATGAGTTCGACGGCGACCGCGCCCGGCAACAGGGCGCGCACGACCAGTTCGCCGTGCTGGCGGTGCATGCCGAGCACCGAAAAGGGGTCGTGATGGTCGCCGTGCATCAGCGCGGCGACGCCTGCCTGATCAAATGTCATGGTTGTCGGATGAATGGGTTGCTGGCGGCAGGGGCGCGTGAAACGGTGCGCGCCGGCTCGGGTGGAATCAGGCACCTTGCAGTGTGCATGATAATACTTTTTTAATTTTCTTGGGCATGTGTTCGTAAGAATTTAACATCATTATCTACCCAATCCGCATGAAATTTATGTCGCGGGTAAGCAATGGCTTGGCGCCGCCAGCAGGATTGCCGGCGCTGCGGCACAATGATCGCCATCCTCCACTTCAGAAGAATGCACCATGACCAGAACGATGAAAGTCCCCGGCCTCGACCACCCGATCGCCATCATGCCGTCGGCCAAACGGGTCACAGTGACCGTCGGCGACAGCGTCATCGCCGCCAGCCGGCACGCGCTGTCGCTGAAGGAAGCCGACTACCCGGCCGTCCTCTACATCCCGCGCGCCGACGTCAACATGGACTTGCTGGTGCGCAGCCAGCACACGACCTGGTGCCCGTACAAGGGCGAGTGTCATTACTACAGCATCCCGTCGGCCGGCGCGCGCGGCGAGAACGCGGTCTGGACCTACGAGCATCCGCATGACGCGGTGGCCGCGATCGCCGGGCACCTGGCCTTCTATCCGGAACGTGTCGACGCCATCAGCGTGGAGTAAGATCGCTCAGGGCAGGGTGCCCAGTACCACCCGGTTGCGCCCGGCATCCTTGGCGCGGTACAGGGCGGCGTCGGCTTGGCGGAGCAGCGTGTCCGGGTTGCCGCCGCCCGGCACCGGCTGGATCGCGATGCCGACGCTGATCGTCACGTGGCCGGCGGGGGCGCCGGCGTGCGCAATGGCGAGCAGCTCGACCGCGCCGCGCAGCGCCTCGCCGATCCGGCGCGCCTCTTGCGCGTCGGTGTCCGGCAGCACCACCGCGAATTCCTCGCCGCCGTAGCGCGCCGCCAGGTCGCTGGCGCGACGGGTGCCGGCCGCCAGTGCCCGCGCGACCCGGACCAGGCAGGCGTCGCCATCCTGGTGCCCATAATGGTCGTTGTATTTCTTGAAGTGGTCGACGTCGAGCAGGATCACGGCCAGCGGCTGCCCGAGGCGCATGGCGCGTGCGCATTCGGTGCGCAGCACCTCGTCGACATGGCGGCGGTTGGACAGGCCGGTCAGACCGTCCGTGATCGACAAGGTCGCCAGCTTGCGGTTGGCCTCTTCGAGCTGCGCGGTGCGTTCAAGCACGCGCTGTTCCAGACTGTCGTGCAGCCGGGCGCTGGCGATCGAGATCATCGCCTGGGCGCCGAGCATGCGCAAAAAGGCGACGCGCTCGGCGGTGAAGGACGCGTCGGCCAGGCGGTTTTCCAGGTACAGCATGCCGTCGACATTGCCGCCGTGTCGGATCGGCAGGCACATGACGGCGCGCGGCCGCTGCCGCGCCACGTAGGGATCGGCGCCGAAGCGCGCGGCGCCGCCGATGCTGTCCTCGATGAACTCGTTGCCGGTGCGGATCACGTAGCGCAGCACGGACAGCGGGAATTGCGGATCGTCGCCGGCATCGGGTTCGATGCGGCGCGATTGCAGCACGGTGACGGCGTCGCCGTCAATTTCGGCTTCCAGGTGCCATCCTGCGTTCGAGCGCAGGAGCAGGCGCGCCACCTGGGCGCCGGCATTCTCGCCGACGATGGCGATCAGGCGCGTCAGGACTCTGCGCAGGCCGGTCTCGTTCGACAGCGCCCGGGCCGCCTTCAGCAGCGAATCCAGGTCCAGCGCGACGTTATCCTGGGTGGCCGCGTGCGAGCGGGTGGCCGGGCTGTCGGCCCGGGCCAGCTGTGCGGCGAATGCTGGCTCGAGCAGGCGCAGCCGCGCGTGGCCGCCGTGTTCC
>CAJYQM010000441.1 GCA_913777025.1 uncultured Massilia sp.
CGTTGTCCTTCATCGACAGCAAGTGCTTTTCGTAGGCGACCACGCGGCCCTGGCCGTCGGACAAGGTATAGGGCAGGCGGCAGGCCTGGGAGCAGTCGCCGCGGTTGGCGCTGCGGCCGTTGTCCGCGTGCGAGATGTAGCACTGGCCCGAGAACGCCACGCACAGCGCGCCGTGGATGAAGTACTCGAGCGGGGTGTCGACTTCCGCGCGGATTTTCCTGATCTGCTCGATCGTCAGCTCGCGCGCCAGCACCAGCTGGGAAAAGCCGACCTGGCCCAGGAATTTCGCCTTCTCCAGGGTGCGGATGTCGCACTGGGTGCTGGCGTGCAGCTGGATCGGCGGCAGGTCGAGTTCGAGCAGGCCCATGTCCTGGATGATCAGGGCGTCGACGCCGGCTTCGTACAGCTGCCAGATCTGCTTGCGTGCCGTTTCCAGCTCGGCGTCGTGCATGATGGTGTTCATCGTCACGAAGATGCGCGCGCGGTAGCCGTGCGCGAACCGCACCAGGTTCGCGATGTCTTCCAGGGGGTTGCTGGCGTTGTGGCGCGCGCCGAAGGCCGGGCCGCCGATGTACACCGCGTCGGCGCCATGCAGGATGGCTTCGCGGCCGATCTCGGCGGTTTTGGCGGGGGACAGCAATTCGAGCTGGTGGGCGAGCAGTGACATGGTGTTTTCCTGGCAGGCGATGCAGATTCGCGAAGGCGGAAATTATAGCCAGATCAAGGGTTTATGTCACCGGGCCAGGGCGCGGCCCGGTAAAAAGCGTTACATGTCGTACGTCAGTCTTGCGAACTCTTCTATAATGGCGAACGCCAGCATTGATCCAGGATGCGCCGGCATATCGATGAAGAAGGAAACGAGGCCATGAACAGCCAAAACCCCGAAGACCAGGCGCCGGCCACGCCTGTGCCGGCCCGTGACGAGCGCTTGCGCATCATGGTGGTCGACGACAACCGCGACGCCGCCGAGACCCTCGGCATGTTGCTTGAAGCGCTGGGTCACGAGGTGAGCCTGGCCTATGGCGCAAGCCAGGCCCTGGAAGCCGCCGCGGGCACGACGCAGGACGTGTTCCTGCTCGATATCGGCCTGCCGGTCATGGACGGCACCGCACTGGCGCGCGCGCTGCGCACCCAGCCGCAACACCGCGACGCCATGCTGGTCGCGGTCACGGGCTATGGCCAGGAGCGCGACCGCCACAATACCCGCGACGCGGGCTTCGACCACCACCTGATGAAGCCGGCCCACATCGACGACATCAACGCCTTGCTGCTGCAGCGCGGCCAACGCTGACACGCCGCGCCGGTGCGGGCGTCACGCGCCCGGCAGCCGCAGGATGTTGGCGCCGATGGCCGGATCCGCCGTGCGGTGCAGGCGCAGGTCGTGCAGCGTGATCGTCACCTCGAGCGAGCCGCGCCCGACCGTGAGCGCCAGCAGGTGGCCGCCCACGACCGAGAAATCCGGTCCGCCGCCGACGCCGTGCGCGTGGACGGACGGCTTGCCGTCCTTCCAGGCCAGCGTGCCGGTGATGCCGGTCATCTCGCGGTCGCGGAACTCGCCCGGATCGTAGTCGCGCTTGTCGAAGTCGTAGAAGCCGAAAGTCGCCTTGCCGGCGAAGCCGAAGCCGGTGAAGCTGGCGGCCGGGACGTTGTCGTGCCGCACCAGCGCTTCGAGCTGGGCGAACAGGTCGTCACCCTCGGTCAGCACCATCAGGTAGCCGGTCGGGGTGCGCAGCGTGGTGCGGCTGTCCATTCAGTGGGCACTCCGGCTGAGCCGGATCGCGATCGACTTGGCCGCCGGGACCTTGCTGTCCTTGGCGTAGTGCCACAGCGGGATCAGGGGATTGCACTCCGGGTAGTAGCCGGCGGCGCAGCCCTGCGGCACCGGGTACTCGACCACCTTCAACCCCTCGACGCGGCGCTCGACCCCGTCGTTCGCGGCCGCGCTGGCGGTGACGGTGTCGCCATCCCGCAGGCCTTGCGCATCCATGTCGGCGCGCGCCATGAACAGCACCTTGCGGTCCTGCACGCCGCGGAAGCGGTCCTCGTGGCTGTAGATCGTGGTGTTGAACTGGCCGTCGCTGCGCACCGTGAACAGGCGCAGCACGCCCGGGCCTTCCGGCATGTCGGGGTCGGCCACGAGGCCTTCCGGCACCGTGAAGTTGGCCTTGCCGGTCGGCGTGTTCCACTGGCGCTCAGCGGCGGCCACCGGCTTGCGGAAGCCGCCCGGTTGCCACATGCGCGCGTTGAAATCGTGGAAGATGTCCGGGTACGTCTCCGCGATGGCGTCGCGGATCTTCGCGTAGTCCGCGACCCAGGCATCCCAGTCGACCTTCGGGTTCGCAGGAAGCGTGGCCTTGGCGATGCCGGCGACGATGGCCGGCTCCGACAGCAAGGTCGATGCGGCCGGCTCGGCCTTGCCCCGGGATCCGTGCATGCAGCCGGTCGAATCTTCCATCGACACCGCCTGCTCGACGCCGCCCTGGCGGTCGACCTCGATGCGGCCCAGGCA
>CAJYQM010000442.1 GCA_913777025.1 uncultured Massilia sp.
CAAGAAGGGTGCGCGCCGTCTGCACCTGGTCGACCTGAACGGTGCATTCGCCGGCAAGCCGAAGAACGAGACCGCGATCAAGTCGATCCTGCAAACCGTGCAGCAATACGCCGAAGACAATGACCTGGACGAGATCCCGGTCCAGCTGGGTGGCGGCATCCGCGACCTGGACACCATCGAGCGCTACCTGGACGACGGCATCACCTACATCATCGTCGGCACCGCCGCCGTCAAGAACCCGGGCTTCCTGCACGATGCCTGCGGCGCCTTCCCGGGCTCGATCATCGTCGGCCTGGACGCCAAGGACGGCAAGGTCGCGACCGACGGCTGGAGCAAGATGTCCGGCCACGAAGTCATCGACCTGGCCAGGAAGTTCGAGGGGTATGGCGTCGAATCGATCGTCTACACCGACATCGGCCGCGACGGCATGATGGGCGGCGTCAACATCGAAGCCACCGTCAAGCTGGCGCAAGCCGTCAAGATCCCGGTCATCGCCTCGGGCGGCGTGCACAACCTGGCCGACGTCGAAGCGCTGTGCGCGGTGCAGGACGAGGGCATCGAAGGCGTCATCTGCGGCCGCTCGATCTATGAGGGCACGCTGGACCTGGCCAGTGCGCAGGAACGCGCCGATGCGCTGACGGAAGGCGCACAGGCCTGAATCCATGCTAGCAAAACGCATCATCCCCTGCCTCGACGTTACCGGCGGCCGTGTCGTCAAGGGCGTCAACTTCACCGAGCTGCGCGATGCCGGTGACCCCGTCGAGATCGCCCGCCGCTACGACGGCCAGGGCGCCGACGAGATCACCTTCCTCGACATCACGGCGTCTTCCGACGGCCGCGACCTGATCCTGCCGATCATCGAGGCGGTCGCCTCCACCGTCTTCATCCCGCTGACCGTGGGCGGCGGCGTGCGCAAGGTCGAAGACGTGCGCCGCCTGCTGAACGCCGGCGCCGACAAGGTGTCCATGAATACTTCCGCCGTGACCAACCCGGGGCTGGTGTTCGACGCCTCGCAAAAGCACGGCTCGCAATGCATCGTGGTCGCGATCGACGCCAAGCAGGTCGCTCCGGGCAAGTGGGAAGTGTTCACCCATGGCGGCCGCAACCCGACCGGCCTGGACGCCGTCGACTGGGCGTGCAAGATGGAAAGCCTGGGCGCCGGCGAGCTGCTGCTGACCAGCATGGACCGCGACGGCACCAAGTCCGGCTTCGACCTCGGCCTGACGCGCGCCGTCTCGGACGCGGTCGGCATTCCGGTGATCGCTTCCGGCGGCGTCGGCGGCCTGCAGGACCTGGCCGACGGCGTCCTCGAAGGCCACGCCGACGCGGTGCTGGCCGCCAGCATCTTCCACTACGGGCAGCACACGGTCGGCGAGGCCAAGCGCTTCATGCAGGACCGCGGCATCCCGATGCGCCTCGATTGAGACCATTGACTATGGCAACCCCGACGACGACCCCCTCGATCCCGGCCCAGCCCTGGCTGAAGAAAATCAAATGGGACGAGCACGGCCTGGTGCCGGTGATCGCCCAGGAAGCGGGCACGGGCGACATCCTGATGTTCGCCTGGATGAACCGCGAAGCCCTGGCCAAGACCGTGGAGCTGGGCGAAGCGGTGTACTGGAGCCGCTCGCGCAAGAAACTGTGGCACAAGGGCGAAGAGTCCGGCCACACCCAGAAAGTGCTGGAAATCCGCCTCGACTGCGACGAGGACGTGGTCCTGCTCAAGGTCGAGCAGGCGGGCGGCATCGCCTGCCACACCGGCCGCCACTCCTGCTTCTTCCAGAAGTTCGACAAGGGCGACTGGCACAGCGTCGAGCCGGTGCTGCAGGACCCCGACACCATCTATACCCACCCCAAGAAAAAATGAGTTTCAACCTCGACCAGTTGGCGGCGGTGATCGAATCGCGCAAGCCGGAACACGGCGGCGATCCGGCCACCTCCTATGTCGCAAAGCTGTTCGCCAAGGGCGACGATGCGATCCTGAAAAAGATCGGCGAAGAAGCGGTCGAGACCGTGATGGCGGCCAAGGACGTGCGCGCCGGCGCCGATCCTTCCAAGCTGCTGTACGAAACCGCCGACCTGTGGTTCCATTCGATGGTGCTGCTGGCGCGCTTCGGCCTCACGCCGCAACAGGTGATCGACGAACTGGGGCGCCGCGAAGGCGTGTCCGGCATCGTCGAGAAAGCGTCGCGTCCCAAGGATTGACGCGGCGCATCGGCGCGCCACGTCATGCTGCCGTCATGCAGGCTGGATAGAATTGCGCGCCCGCTCTTGTTCCGGGCGGCGCCGCCACAAGATAATCTTCTGGAGTGAACATGGATAACTGCATTTTTTGCAAGATCGTCGCCAAGCAGATTCCGGCGGGCGTGGTCTATGAAGACGATGAATTGCTCGCCTTCAAGGACATCAACCCGGCCGCACCGGTGCACCTGCTGGTGATCCCGAAGCAGCACGTGGCCACGCTCTCCGATTGCACCGACGACCACGCCACGCTGCTGGGCAGGATGCTGGCGCTGGCGCCGAAACTGGCGGCCGAGCACGGCATCGCCGTCAAGCAGGGCCCGGATGGCCAGCGCAGCGGCGGTTTCAAGACCCTGATCAATGCCGGTCCGGACGGCGGCCAGGAAGTCTACCACCTGCACCTGCACGTCTACGGCGGCCCGCGGCCATGGCGCGGCCTGGGGACTTGAACGATTGAAAATGGCCTGAAATAAAGGCGGAGCTTCCGGAAGGAAAGAGAGCATTCCGCGTCGGCATGGCTTATACTGCGCGTGAGCTTTACACGCACTACGGATATCGGGCGCACAGCCCGGCAAGGAGAAGACAATGGGTTCGATGAGTATCTGGCACTGGGTGTTGGTGCTTGTGGTTGTGGTTCTGGTGTTCGGTACCGGCAAGCTGCGCAATGCGGGCTCGGACCTGGGCAAGGCCGTCAAGGGCTTCAAGGATGGCGTCAAGGGCGACGAGGAAAAACACGCCGCCGGCCAGCCGACGCAGCAGGTTGCCGACAAGTCCACGATCGACGTCGAGACGCGCGAAAAGACCCGTCACTGATCCTCGCGCGTAAATGATCGATCTCGGGCTTTCCAAACTCGCCATCATCGGCGCCGTGGCGCTGGTCGTCATCGGCCCCGAAAAACTGCCGAAGGTGGCGCGCATGGCCGGCACCCTGTACGGCCGCGCCCAGCGCTACCTGCACGATGTGAAGTCGGAAGTTTCGCGCGAGATCGAGATGGAAGAGCTGCGCAACCTGCACAAGGACGTGCAGGAGAGTGCGAACAGCTTCAAGTCCGAAGTCGCTTCCTTCAAATCCGACGTCGAGAGTACGGTGTCGTCCCACCTCACCGAAGTCGAGTCCGCCTGGAACGGCGCGGACCACAGCGCGTCTTCCACGCCTGCGGCAACGGCCGGGCTTGAAGACATCGAACGCAAGGCGCGTGAATTCCGCCGCAAGAAGCTGGTGCGCACCTCGAGCGTGCCGGCCTGGTTCAAGAACCGCCAGGGCACGCGCCAGCATGTGCTGTCCGGCGCCGCGCGCGTGCGCAAGTTCCGCCCCGGCGTCAAATCCAACACATCCTTTTTCTGATGACCCAAGAAGCTGCGGGCGAAGAAACCTTCATCTCCCACCTGGTCGAGCTGCGTGACCGCCTGGTCCGCGCCGCGATCGGCGTGGCCATCGTCTGCGGCGGCCTGATGCTGTGGCCGGGACCGGCACGCATCTACGATTTCCTGGCCGCCCCGATGCTGGCCTCGCTGCCCCCCGGCGCCCAGATGATCGCCACCGGCGTCGCCGCGCCCTTCCTGGTGCCGATGAAGGTGACCCTGGTGCTGGCCCTGATCCTGGCGCTGCCCTGGGTGTTCTATCAAGCCTGGGCCTTCATCGCGCCCGGCCTGTACGCCCATGAAAAGCGGCTGGTGCTGCCGCTGGTGTTCTCGTCCTCCTTCCTGTTCATCGCCGGGGTGGCCTTCTGCTACTTCCTGGTGTTCGGGCGCGTGTTCCACTTCATCGCCGACTTCGCGCCGTCCTCGATCGCGGTCATGCCCGATATCGAGAATTACCTCGACTTCGTGATGTCGATGTGCCTGGCCTTCGGCGCCACCTTCGAGGTGCCGGTGGTGGTCGTCATCCTGGTACGCATGGGCATCGTCAGCGTGGAAAAGCTGAAGTCGATCCGCCCGTACGCCATCGTCGGCGCCTTCGTCATCGCCGCCATCGTCACGCCGCCTGACGTGGTCAGCCAGCTGGCCCTGGCCATCCCGATGTGCCTGCTGTTCGAGCTGGGCCTGCTGCTGGCGCCGGTGTTCGTGCGCATCTCGCGCGCGCCGGAAGAACCTGCTTAATTCCTGTCGGAAATTTTTACAATAGACTTGCCCTGCTGATGTTGAGTTACGGCAAGTCCTTGATTTCGTAAATTATTTTCCCGTAGGCATTATTTTTGCTTCATCTCCGCTATCGATATCGTAGTTGCCGGAGAAATCATGAAGCTGATCAAACGTACCCTTGCCACCATCCTGCTGAGCGCGAGCGCCCTGGCCATCGCCGCGCCCGTGTATGTCGGGTCGTGGGAACTGTACAGCGGTCCGTCGTATCTGTCGTTGCCGCCCTTGTACAGCGGCCAGCAGGCCGCCGCGGCGCTGTTCGGCGGCGACGCCTCCGATTACGTGATCTCGACGGTGGGCAGCGATGCCGCGCAGATCGACTTCCAGGCCTGGTACGACCAGTATGGCCGGGGTGTCGATGCGTTTGCCCAGGATTATATGTATGACATCGGCATCCGCGGCCAATACGAGACCGACGGCGATGCCTCGGCGCTGGTGGCGGACCATTACTACATGGGCGAAGGCGATTATCCCTACGTCAACTATGCCTTCCGCGTGAATGGCACCGGCACCGATGTGCCAGAACCGATGTCGGTCGGCCTGCTGGGCGCAGGCCTGCTGGTGATGGCGCTGGTGCGGCGCCGGCGCGCATCGCGCCGCTGAACGCGGAAGCCCTGGCTGACGCCGGCGACATGGGTGTTGCTGCCGTAGACCAAAAGCAAACAGGCCTCGCTGTAAACAGCGGGGCCTGTTTTTTTGATCGGTATGGCAGCGTTACGTTACCGCATCCGCTGCCACAAGGCTTTAGAAGCCGTAGCTCAGGCCCAGGCCCAGGCTGTCGGCCTTGGCGCCGACGTCTTTCTGCTTGCCGTTGCGTTCGTATTCGAAGTTCAGTGCCATATTCTGGTCCAGCTGGTACTTCACGCCCAGCGCGCCGTACGCGCTGGTGTCCGCCTGGCGGTAGCTCAGACCGACGTCGCTGGCCTTGCGCACGCTACGGCCCACGCCCAGCTTGGCGTAGCCCGAGAACTGGTCGTTGATCGGCATGGAGTACTTGGCGGCGATGTAGCTGTTGTAGCCGTTGGTTTCGGTGGTGCCACGGTTGGCGCTGTCGAAGCGGGTGTAGCCGGCTTCAGCAGCCCAGTTCTGGTTGAAGTTGTAGCCGCCGAAGAGCTTTTCGCCGAAGCGCCAGCCGTCGACCGTGTCGTTCTTGGCAC
Organism: uncultured Massilia sp.; assembly: GCA_913777025.1. GTDB lineage: Bacteria > Pseudomonadota > Gammaproteobacteria > Burkholderiales > Burkholderiaceae_D > Telluria. The sequence continues at coordinate 5,538 of CAJYQM010000442.1, forward strand.
CGACTCCTTCGATACCGACATAGGACTTGCCGGTCATCGCATCGGCGGTCTGGGCTTGGGCAACGCCCATGGTGGCGATGGTGGCGAGCAGGGTGGCGAGCAGTGCTTTTTTCATTTCAAATCTCTCTTTCTTGCGTGTTCTGGCTTTGGTTCACGATTCCCCGTGAATCGCGATGAGTGTCAAGTTAGCATCACGCCTCCTTATCGCACGTGCCGTTCCCGTAAGATTTGTAACAAAATGAAATATATCTGACTGTGAGGTCAGATATGTATATTGACGTTTGCTGCCTGATAGGCACAAGATAGACGAAATAAACTGTACGTTGGAAGCTGAAAAGAATTAAGCCTCGTTTGTTAGACGAGGCTTAATTTTACAAACGTGTGACTTTTATGCATCAGTCATACTTGATGTTATTGCATCAGCTGTCCAATTACCCGCACCGGTGCATTGCCGTAGCCAAGGAACTGGTCGTGGAATTCCTTCAGGTTGAACTTGTCGCCCAGCTGTTGCTTGCGGCGCTCGCGGAGTTCCATGATGTCGCTGTAACCGCTGAAATAGCTGGTCAGCTGCACCGAGGACAGCTGCGCGCGTTTCCATTTCTCGGCGGCTTCCTGCGGCGTCTGGAAGGCCTGGCGCACCAGCAGGTCGAGCGCCTGCTCGCGCGTCATGCCCAGCACATGCACGCTGTAGTCGAGGATGGTGTTGGAGACGCTGCGCAGGTTCCACTTGCACCACATCAGCCACAGTTCCGGCGCATTGTCGCCATAGCCCGATTCCAGCATCATGCGTTCGCCATACACGGCCCAGCCTTCGACCATGGCGCCGTTGCCGAACAGCGCCTTCACCAGCGAAGGCGAGCGGTTGGCGTTCATCAGCTGGGTGTAGTGGCCGGGGATCGCCTCGTGGATATTCAGGATCTGCAGCATCCAGTTGTTGTACTCGCGCAGGCTACTTTCGGCCTGTTCGGGCGTGAGGCCGTCCAGCGGGGTGACGTTGTAATAGGTCTTGTCCTTCGGACGGTAGGGACCCGGCGCGTCGATGCTGGCGCCGGCCACGCCGCGCTGGTACAACGGCGTCTCGCGTACCACCAGCGGCTTGCTGGGGTCGATCGTCACCAGGTTGTTCCTGACGACGTATTCCTGCAACTGCGGGATCTGGCGCCGGATCTCGGCTACGTAGTCCTTGGGCGCAACGTGCTGCAGCGAGAGCTTGTCGATCACCAGGCCGATCTTCTTGTAGCGGTCCTGGGGCTTGGCCGTGCTCCCCATGGTCTTCTCCCACAGCTGGTCGGCCAGGCCGTCCATGCGCGTGAGCAGTTCCTCGCGCGCGGCCAGCGCCTTGCGGTAGGTCTGTTCGCCGCTGTTCGCCGACTGGATCTCGAACGCGAACTTCTGCTCATACAGGGCCTTGCCGATGCGGAAGGAGCGGGCGCGCCCCATCTGCACCTGGGATTTGTCGAGGTCGGTCAAGTAATCGACCCAGGCCAGGACCGCGCTGCCGGCATTGGCGATGCGTTGCGCAAAGATCGCCTTTTCCTGCGCGGTCAGCTGGACGGAGTCCTGGGCCGCCTTGCCGAGGTCGGCCAGCACGACCAGCGTGCCCGGCGCCTGCGAGATCGCCAGTTGCGTGTGTTCGTGGGTCGGGTTCTTGATCGAGCCCTGGGCCGCCTGGTAATAGGCCGGGACGTCGGCCAGGCGTTTCATGATGGTGCGCAGGCGCTGCGGGCGCGCCGCATACTCGGTGTTCAGGATCAGGTCGAGCGATTGCGCGACGTTGTATTGGGCCGGGTTCCACTCGAATTCGCGGAAGGTGGCCAGGCGCCAGCGGTCGGCCTGCAGCTTGTTGACCAGCAGGGCCAAGTCGCTGCGCTGGTTCGGCGACAGTTTATCGGCGTTCAGCTTGCCGAACTTGTCCAGCCACTCATCGATGAAGGCCAGCTGCTTGCTGCGGCTGGCGGCGTCGGGAATGGTCAGCTTGGCGGCGGTGTCGAACTTGCCGACGCCGATGCCGGCTTCCGGGTCGATGCGCCACAGGGCGGTCACGAATTGCATGGACAGGGTGTCCATGTAGCGGTCATTGCGGTTTTGCGCGGGCGCTGCGGCCACCGGTGCCGCTGCAACAGTGGCGGCCGCAGCTGCCGGCGCAGCCTTGGCGGCCTTGCCTTTGGCAGGCGCCTTGGCCTTCGACGACGATTTGGCCTTGGTACTGTTGCTGCTGCTGTGCTTGGCCTTGGCCGGACGTGCGGTCGCCGGGGCCAGCGCGACGCAGGTCAGCAGGGCGGCCAGCGCGAGTTTGGATTTCATCATTGATCTGTCTGCCTGATAAGAATGGAGGGCCAGATGCGCGCGCGCACCGGACGGAGCGCGGCGGGGCGACAGGTTAGCACCCTTTTTTGCCTTTGAGGAACCTTGAAACAATAAGTCACGAGCCTGTCATTCGATTTGCCAGTCCGCAATCGATGCCGGCTTCGCGCCGCCCAAGCCCGCCTGCAGCATGGCCAGCATGTCGTTCGGGGACATGCGCGCGGCCATGTCGCTGCCTTCGAGCAGGCTGTCGGCCAGGTCGCGCTTGTGGCGGTGCAGGTCGACGATGCCTTCCTCGATGGTGTGGCGCGCCACCAGGCGGTAGATCGTGACCGGACGCTGCTGGCCCATGCGGTGGGCGCGGTCCGAGGCCTGGTCTTCGACCGCCGGGTTCCACCACGGGTCCATGTGGATTACATAATCGGCCGCGGTCAGGTTGATGCCGACCCCGCCCGCCTTCAGCGAAATCAGGAACAGGTCGCCATCGCCGGCCTGGAAGGCATCGACGCGGCGCTTGCGTTCCTGCATCGGCGTCGCGCCGTCCAGGTACTGGTAGCGGATGCCTTTTTCATCCAGATGAGCACGAATCAGACTCAAATGATCGACGAACTGGCTGAACACCAGCGCCTTGTGGCGGTTTTCCAGCAACTCGTCGACCAGGCGGGCAAAGGTCTCCAGCTTGCTGCTGCGGATGCCGCTGTCGGGCGCCACCAGCACCGGATTGCAGCAGGCGCGGCGCAGCTTCATCATCTCGGCCAGGATCTGGATCTGCTTCTGGGCCTGCGGCGCCTCCAGGGTGGCCAGACGGTCCAGCGCCTCGCGGCGCAGCGATTCGTACAGCGCCAGTTCTTCGCTGCTCAGTTCCACCGGCAGCACGATCTCGGTGCGCGGCGGCAGCTCCGACAACACCTGGGCTTTCGTACGGCGCAAGATGAAAGGTTGCGTCAGGCGGCGCAGGCGCGTGCGCGCCGCCAGTTCCGCGCGCTTGTCCTGGGCCTTTTCGATCGGCCCGGCGAAGCGCAGATTGAACTGGTCGCTGGTGCCGAGCAGGCCCGGGTTGATGAACCTGAACAGGTTCCACAATTCGCCCAGGTGGTTTTCCAGCGGCGTGCCGGTGGCCACCATCCTGAAATCGGCGCGCAGCGCCATCACCGCCTGCGAGCGGCGCGTGTGCGCGTTCTTGATCGCCTGGGCCTCGTCCAGCACGACCGTGTGCCAGCGTTTTTTGGCGAAGTGTTCGGCCTCCAGCTGCAGCAGGCCGTAGCTGGCCACGATCACGTCATAGGCGCCGGCCTGCTCCAGCATCGCCTTGCGGTCGCCGCTGCCGAACAGCTGGATGTTCAGGGTTGGCGCGAAGCGTTCGGCTTCCGCCATCCAGTTGGTCGCGACCGAGGTCGGCGCCACCACCAGCGTCGGCCCGCCCGGCGCGCGCGACAGGATCAGGGCCAGCGCCTGCAGGGTTTTACCAAGACCCATGTCGTCGGCCAGGCAGGCGCCCACGCCCCAGTGGGCCAGGCGCGACAGCCACTCGAAGCCCTCGAGCTGGTAGTCGCGCAGCTCGGCCTGCAGGGTGGAGGGCAGTTGCGGCTGGTATTCGCTATTGGCCTGCATGTGCTGCAAATGCTTGCGCCAGGCGGCGTCGGCGTCGACTTCGCCGGCTTCCTGCGCCATCTCTTCCAGCGCGAAGCTGGCCAGCGGGTGCACGCGCAGCGCTTCCTCGTCGGCATCGGTGTAGGCCGACAAATCCATCAGGCGCCGGTGCAGTTCGTGGGTCAGCGCCATGAACTGGTTGTCGCCGAGCGCGACGAAACGGTCTTCGCGCAGGCGGGTGAGCAGCTCGCGCAAGTCCATCACGCGGTGCTCGTCGACCTGTACCTGGCCGTTGGCCGCGAACCAGTCCTTGTCGCGCCGGATGTTCAGGCGCACGGATTTCGATGTCACCTTCTTCGTCACGCGGAAGGATTCGCCCTCGGGCCAGCCGACCACGATGCGGCCCGCATCCAGCTCCTGCAGCTCGGCCAGCAGTTCCAGGCACTGTATGGGAGACCCCAGCAGCCATTCGCCGTGTTCGTCCTCGGCCGCCTCCAATGCGCGGCAGTCGGCCAGCAACTGGCGCTCGGCGTCGCGCTCGGCGTTCAGCTTGCGTTTTGCTTCCATGCGCACGCCGTTCACGTCCGCGATCACGCTCTCGGCCCCGTCGCCGGGACGCAGGTAGGGGCCGGCGTCGGGCAGCGGGCGCACCAGGATGCGGATGCGCAGGCCCTGCTGGTAGGGCAGCAGGTGCAGGTGCAGGCGCGCGTCGGCTTCCACCGTCTCGAGGTCGCCGGGGCTGCCGCCGATGTCGGACTGCACGGTGACGATGGTCGAAATGGCGCTGATCGCCTGCAGCACGCGGCGCTCCGCCTCCAAGGGCACCGTCAAGCCGTCGCCGACGATGGCGCCGATGCGGCGGTGCTCGTCGCGGATAGCCACGATGCGCAAGCGGTGCGGCGACTCGCGCGTGACCACGACCTCGCCCTGCTGCTCGGTGAGTTTCGGCACCAGCGTGATGGCGACCTTGCCGCCGCCGGCACGCACCATCAGCTGCGGTTCGCCCGGCAGCAGTTCGACGCGCGTGCCGGCATCCATCCAGAACAGCAGCGGATGGCCCACCAGTGCGGCCACGGCGCGGTCGATATCGAATTCGTAACGGGTGCCGTTGCCGCTGTAATAGCGGTGGGCGGCGATGGCGCCCGCCACCTGCACGTCCTGGGCGCTCAGGAAATCCAGTTCGGCCGCTTCCTCGGCCAGGCGTTTCAGGCCGACGGCGCGTCCACGGCTCCAGCCGCCTTGCGCGTCGCGCTTCTGCTCGCGCGGCTCGATGGTGCGCACGCCCAGGTGCTCGTCCCAGGTCAGCATCCAGGCCAGGCGCGATTCCTTGACCACCTCGACGTTCACCGCCGGCTGCAAATTGATCAGCGCGTTCAGCTGGCGCTCCCACGGCTCCTCGCGCTCGAACCACAGGGCCAGGTCGATGAAGCGGTGCTGCTGGCGCAGCGCGATCGCGCGCTTCTCGACCCCCACCATGCCCAGCGCGCCCAGCACCGACCCGATCTGGGCCGCGATGAAGTCGAAGCCGGCCTGTTCGGCCACCTCCAGCGCCTGTTCGAGCAGGGCGCGTTTTTCACCCAGCTGCGGCATGCCCAGCCAGTGGTGCAGCAGCGCGCGGAACATGATCGGCTGCAGCGTGGTTTCCCAGTTGCGCGAGGGGAGCACTTCGGCGTCGACGGTGCCGCCGCGGATCTGGCGCAGCATCGACAGCTGCTGGTAGACGGCGGTGTCGTGGCTCTGGACGGCGCGGGTGGCGGCGTCCAGGTAGCCGTCCAGCGCTTTCACGTGCTTCGGGTCGGTGCTGCGCAGCAGGGCGGTCACGTACAGGTGGCCGCCGATGCCTTCGAACACGGCTTTCCGCTTGCCGGTCTCGCGGCGCAGGGTTTTCAGGGCCTTGTCGAAGCCGGCCAGGGCCTCGTCCAGGTCGCCGCGCAGCAGCAGCAGGATGCTGTGGTAGTACTGGGTGGCGGAGTCGTCGAGCTCGTGCAGCAACCCGGCAGCGGCGTCCAGGCGCCCGCACAGGATCAGGTGGTCGGCCAGCGCCAGGCGCAGGGACATCGAGGCGCCGCCTTGCGCCGCCTGTTCCTCGGCATAGGCACGCACCGCGGGCGCCAGCAGCGGCTCGCGCTGCACGTGCGCCACCAGCACGGCCAGCACGTCGTCGCGCACCATGCCGTTGATGCGGTCCAGCAGCTCGGGCTCGAAGGGGCGGGCGCAGATGTCGACCAGCGGATGCAGGTAGGCCGCTTCATGGCAGCGCAGGCAGGCCGCCAGCAGCGGCGCGACCGCTTTCGGGCCGTCGCCCCCGATCAGCGCCATGCGCAGCAGCGCCACGCCCTGGCGGTAGCTGCGCAGCATGGGCGTGCCCTGCCAGTCGACGCGCAAGGGCGTGACCTGCTGGTAGACCTCGCGCAAGGGGTTGAACTGGCGCTGCTGCAGCGACCAGGCCATGGCCGGCCAGGCCAGGTCCTGGGCGATCACGTAGCCGCGCGAGGGCAATTCGCCTACCAGGCCGTCGGCGCGCAGGCGCTCGAGCGGCTCGGCCAGGTCGTCTTCCGATGCGCTGTCTTCCAGCGGCGCCAGGTGTTCGTGGATGCGGCGCCGGCCCATCGGCTCGCCGGCCAGGGCCAGCAGCGCGAGGATCATCTTGTCGCGCCGGCTGCAGGCTTCGAAACGCGCTTGCGAGACTTCCAGGGTCATGCGGCCAGGTTCTCGATCTCGACCGCCGGCAGGGTGGACGGGACGGGGATGCCGAACACGCGCAGGTAAAAATACAGCTCCGCTTCCAGCGTGCGCACGATGCTGTCCGCCTTGCGGAAGCCGTGGCCTTCGCCTTCCAGCGTCAGGTAGGCCACCGGGACGCCACGCGCGCGCAGGGCGTCGACCATCACCTCCGATTGCGGCGGCGGCACCACCTTGTCGTCCAGGCCCTGGAAGAAGATCATCGGGCGCGCCAGTTTATCGGTGTGGTTGATCGGCGAGCGCGCGGCGTAGACGGCGTCGGCGCGCGCCTTGGGGGCGATCAGGTATTCGTTGTAGCGCGATTCGAACTTGTGGGAATCCGCGTCCAGCCCTTTCAGGTCCGACACGCCGTAGTAGCTGGCGCCGGCCTTGAACACGTCGAACAAGGCCAGCGCGCACAAGGTCGTCAGGCCGCCGGCGCTGCCGCCGCGGATCACCAGGCGCTCGCGGTCGACCAGGCCCTGGTCTGCGAGATGACGCGCGCCGGCCACGCAATCCTCGACGTCGACCACGCCCCACTGCTCGCGCAGCAAATCGCGGTAGGCGCGGCCGAAGCCGGTGCTGCCGCCATAGTTCACGTCCAGCACGGCGATGCCGCGGCTGGTCCAGAACTGGGTCGCCAGTTTCAGGGTGCTGGTGGCCATGCTGGTGGGGCCGCCATGGCCGATTACCATCAGCGGCGGCAGTTCGCCGGGCAGCGGCGCGACGTCCTTGTTCTGCGGCGGATAATAAAAGGCGTACGCGGTCCTGCCGTTCATGCTCGGGTAGGCGATGCTCTGCGGGACCGACAGGTAGCCAAGGTCCGGCAGCTGTTCGATCGAGCGCGCCAGCACCTCGCGCGTGCCGCCCGCCAGGTCGATGCGCGCGATTTCCGCGGCAATCGTCGGGGCGCCGCCCAGCAGCGCGACCGTGTCACCCTGCACGCGCAGTTCGCGGATTTCCTGGTAGGGCGTGTCGATGGCCGTGAGCGTGCCGCCGGCCAGGCGCGCCAGGCGGCTGACGCCTTGCTCGATATAGGTGCAGACGATGTCGCCGTTCGAAGCGAAACCGTACATCGCATTGCCGAACACCCAGTGCGGGCCGCCGAATTCCGCTTCGCGCGGGCACAGCGCATGGACGACGCCTTGCTCGAAGCGGTACAAATTCCACCAGCCGCTGCGGTCGGACACGAAGTGCAGCAAGCCTTCGGGCGACCATTCCGGCTGGCAGATCGATTCGTCCGCGCCGCCGGCGACCAGGCGGCCGTCGACCAGCGTGCCGTCATCCAGCACGTCCGCCAGCCACAGTTCCGTACCCTGCCAGGGCATGCGCGGGTGGTCCCAGCTCAGCCAGGCCAGCTGCCTGCCGTCCGGGGACAGGCGCGGCGACGAGTAAAAATCATTGCCGTCGACCAGTACGGTTTCGCTGCCATCGAATGCCAGCGCGCAGATCGTGTTGACCGGGTAGGTGGCGCCGCTCGAGTGGTCTTCGCGCACGGTGATCAATCGGCCGCGCGCGGCATCCGGCACGAAGTCGGCGTAGCGCAGGGCGCCGCCGGCGCCGACCGCAACGGGCTCGCCATCGTTATCAATACGATATAAACGGTTGTCGGCAAAGTTCGAAAACCACACCGTCCCGCCCGCCGCCAGCAGCGCGCCGCCGCCGTATTCGTGCACGCGGGTGCGCACGTTGAAGGGCGCCGGCGTCAGTTCCTCGATGGTGCCCTCGCTACGCTGGCGCAGCAGCGTGTTGCGGCCGCCTTCGCTGGCGCGGCCGGCCAGCCAGTAGACGTCGTCGCCGTCCAGGGCCACGCCCGAGAGCGGGGTGGCGCCGGCCGCGACCACGGCGGCGGTAATCGGGGAAGTCCAGGCGCCGCAGGGCGCTTGTGTACGGGGTGTGGCTGACATGGGATCGGTTCCAGCAGATGGGCAGGCAACCATTATAAGAGGCTATGCGGGAGACGTCCGCGCACCAAGCTTGTGCCGTGAATGGTCCAGGAAATGCGATAATAGACGTTTGCCCGCGATTTCCGCGCCGCTTTTCTTCCCAGGGTTGTCAGCCATGCCACAATTCGCTCCGCTCCAGAACGACACTTTTCTCCGTGCCCTGCTGCGCCAGCCGACCGACTACACGCCGGTGTGGCTGATGCGCCAGGCGGGGCGCTACCTGCCGGAATACCGCGCCACCCGCGCGCGCGCCGGTTCGTTCCTGGGCCTGGCCAAGAATCCGGATTTCGCCACCGAAGTGACGCTGCAGCCGATCGACCGCTACCCGCTGGACGCGTCGATCCTGTTCTCGGACATCCTGACCGTGCCGGACGCGATGGGCCTGGGCCTGTATTTCGAGGATGGCGAAGGCCCGAAATTCGAACGCACCGTGCGTACCGAGGAAGACGTGGCCAAGCTGCAGGTGCCGGACATGGCCTCGCTGCAGTACGTGTTCGACGCCGTGACCCAGATCCGCACCGCGCTGAACGGCCGCGTGCCGCTGATCGGCTTCTCGGGCAGCCCCTGGACCCTGGCCTGCTACATGGTCGAAGGCGGCGGCTCGCGTGAATTCCACACCATCAAGAAAATGCTGTATGCGCGTTCGGACCTGATGCACCGCATCCTGGACGTCACCGCGCAGGCGGTCACGGCTTACCTGAACGCCCAGATCGACGCCGGCGCCCAGGCTGTCATGATCTTCGATTCCTGGGGCGGCGCGCTGGCCGACGGTGCCTACCAGGCGTTCTCGCTGGCCTACATGCGCAAGATCGTTGCCGGCCTGCAGCGTGAGAAGGATGGCGTGCGCATCCCGGCCATCGTCTTTACCAAGGGCGGCGGCCTGTGGCTGGACGAGATGGCGGACATCGGCGCCGACGCGCTGGGCCTGGACTGGACCGTGAACCTGGGCCGCGCCCGTTCCCTGGTCGGCGACCGCGTCGCCCTGCAGGGCAACCTCGATCCGGCCATCCTGTTCGCCGCGCCGGAGCAGATCCGCGTCGAGGTCGAAAAGGCGCTGGCCAGCTACGGCACCCCGTCCGCGGGCCAAGGCCACGTGTTCAACCTGGGCCATGGCATCTCGCAATTCACACCGCCGGAATCGGTGACGGCAATGGTCGAGGCAGTGCATGCATTCAGCCGCAAACAGCGTGCATCCTGAACCTAAAATCACACTTATTCACAAAAGCCAGAACCCCTACGCGTCTTGCTGTGAAAATGTACAGTGGTGATGGTATATATGTAAGTCGTTGATTTTATTGGATTTTACTCTGGCGATAGATCATGTCCCTAGTGCTTTCTCCAAGCGGGAAGAGCGTGCCGGGCAAACTGTTCATGCCCTTGTTCACAAAGTTATGCACAGCTTCTGTGAATAATCCGGAAAAGTGCTGGGTTTACCGGTACTTACGCGCTTTCTTCAAGTATTGCATCAGGTTTTTGCTGCACTGCGCTTGAGTTCTTCACCGGAAATGCCCAGTTATACACAGAAGCAGCCGAGCGATCGTTGTTTTCAATGACGCCAAGTCAGATTTCTTAAGTCATTGAATTAATAAGGAAAATTCTTTTGTGAATTTGAGGTTTTGCTAAGTGCTTTGATCTAACGTAAACCTTTGTCCCGGTCAAGTTTTCCATTTTCCACAAAGTTTTCCACAGTTTTCCACAAGGCCATCACCCGTGTCGTCCTGCATCCTGCAAATCGCCCTCGATACGCCGCTCGACAGCGTGTTCGACTACCGCTGGCCGTGCGCGCCCGGCAGCGAGCCCGAGGTCGGCCAGCTGGCGCTGGTCAACTTCGGCCGGCGTGAAGCGGTGGGGGTGATCGTCGCCGTCAAGCACGAGACCGACGTGCCCGAGGACAAATTGAAGGATGCGCTGGCCGTGCGCAGCCAGCTGGCGCCACTGTCGGATAAATGGCTGGCGCTGGCGCGTTTCGCGGCCGGTTACTACCACCGTCCGCTGGGCGAAGTCGCGATGCCGGGCCTGCCCAAGAACCTGCGCCTGGCGAGCACCGTGGCGCTGGACCGCGCGCTCAAGAAGATGGCCAAGCTGGAAGACCGGCACGATCCGGACCCGGTCGACATGCCGACCCTGAACCCGGGCCAGCAACAGGCCGCGGATGCCATCGGCGGCGCCATGGGTTTCGCGCCGATGCTGCTGTATGGCG
>CAJYQM010000443.1 GCA_913777025.1 uncultured Massilia sp.
GGCAAGCTGTGATGCGGGGTCTCTGCATGATGGCGGCGGGCGTGCTGGCGGCCGGCTGCGCGGCGGTGCCAGGCGCCCCGCCCACCGTCGGCTTCAGCGAGGTGGGGCAGGGTTGGGCTGGCAACTCCGTCAACGTCGCCGTGTTCCGCAAGAATGCGCTGGTCAGCGACGGCACGACCCAGTACATCGCCTACTACGACGCCGATGGCCACGTGGTGCTGGGCAAGAGAAAGCTGGGCAGCGATGCCTGGCTGCTCCGGCGCACGGCGTACACGGGATCCTTGAGGGATGCCCACAATGCGATCAGCATCATGGTCGACGGCAGCGGTGTCCTGCATATGGCCTGGGACCACCACAACAACGGCCTGCACTATGCGCGCGCCACGGCGCCGGGCAGCCTGGACCTGGTCGAAACGGCGATGGTCGGGCGCGACGAGCGCTCGGTGTCCTACCCGGAGTTCTTCCGCATGCCGGACGGCGGCCTGCTCTTCCTGTACCGCGATGGCGGTTCGGGCCGCGGCAACCTGGTGCTGAACCGCTACGACGTGCCGGGTGGCTGGCGCCGCGTGGCCGACACGCTGATCAGCGGGGAAGGCAAGCGGAGCGCCTACTGGCAGGCCTGCGTCGATGGCCAGGGCACGATCCACCTGTCCTGGGTCTGGCGCGAGACCCCGGACGTGGCCAGCAACCACGACATGGCCTATGCGCGCTCGCGCGACGGCGGCGCGGGTTGGGAAGACAGCAGCGGCAAGCCGTATGCGCTGCCGATCACGGCCGCCAGCGCCGAGTATGCGACGCGCATCCCGCAGAACAGCGAATTGATCAACCAGACCTCGATGTCCTTCGACGGCGCGGGGCACCCTTACATTGCCACCTACTGGCGCGATCCGGACAGCACGGTGCCGCAATACCGGGTGCTGTACCACACCGGCAGCGCCTGGCGCCGCCTCGACCTCGACTTCCGGCACACGCCGTTTTCCCTGAGCGGCATGGGCACCAAGGCGATCCCGATCGCGCGGCCGCAGATCCTGGTCGACCAAAAGGGATCGGACCCGGGCGGCCTGCTGGTGTTCCGCGATACCGAGCGCGGCGAGCGGGTGTCGGTGGCCCGCATCGCCAGTTTCGCCTCGCCGCGCTGGCGGGTAGAAGACCTGGACGGTGCGCCGGTGGGCGCCTGGGAACCGACTTACGACAGCGAATTATGGCGGCGCCAGGGCGTGCTGCACCTGTTCCACCAGGCCGTGCGGCAGGTGGACGGGGAGGGCGTGGCCAGCGTGCCGCCGTCCCCGGTCCGGGTGCTGCAGTGGACGCCGCAAACTCCATAAGGAAAACCACATGACGAGACGACTGTATCTGAAGCTTGCCCTCGCCGCGATTCCGGCGCTCGCCATCGGCGGCCTGCCGGCTCTTGCGGCCGAGGCGTCCGGTGTTGCTCCGATCACGCGCGCCCAGGTAATGGATGCCCTGGCACGCGCCAACGGCTACTGGCAGCGCAACAACAAGCCCGAGCAATGGCCGTTCTGGGACGTGGCCGCCTACCACACCGGGAACATGGCGGCCTACGCGCTGACGCGCAACGAGGCGTATCGCGCCTACTCGACCGCCTGGGCGGAACACAACGCCTGGCGCGGCGCGGCTTCCGACGACAAGAGCAAATGGAAGTACACCTATGGCGAGACGCCTGAGCACGTGCTGTTCGGCGACTGGCAGGTCTGCTTCCAGACCTATATCGACCTGTACCAGCTGGACCGGCGCAAGGACCCGCGCCGCATCGCCCGCGCACGCGAGGTGATCGACTACCAGATGGACACCCCCAACAGCGATTACTGGTGGTGGGCCGACGGCCTGTACATGGTGATGCCGGTGATGACCAAGCTGTACAAGGTCACCGGGGACAGGCGCTACCTCGACAAGCTGCAGGAGTACTTCACCTACGCGGACAAGCTGATGTACGACCAGCAGGCCGGCCTGTACTACCGCGACGCCAAGTACATCTACCCGAAGCACACCAGCGCCAACGGCGGCAAGGACTTCTGGGCGCGCGGCGACGGCTGGGTGTTCGCGGCGTTTGCGAAGGTGCTGTCCGACCTGCCGCTCGAGCACCCGGTGCGGCCAACCATCGTCGATCGCTTCAAGCGCATGGCCGCGGCCCTCAAGCCCGTGCAGCAGCCGGAGGGTTACTGGACCCGCAGCCTGCTCGATCCGGCCCAGGCACCGGGACCGGAAAGCAGCGGCACCGCCTTCTTCACCTATGCCTATGCCTGGGGCATCAACAACGGCTACCTGGACCGCACCGAGTACGGCCCGACCCTGCTGCGCGGCTGGCGCTTCCTGAGCCAGGTCGCGCTGCAGGCCGACGGCAAGGTCGGCTACGTGCAGCCGATCGGCGAGCGCGCCATTCCCGGGCAGGTGGTGAACCAGGATTCGACCGCGCCCTTCGGCGTCGGCGCCTTTTTGCTGGCGGCGACCGAGATGGCCCACTTCCTCGAACGATGAACAGGAATGGATATCAGATGAGCACAGATCTTCCACGCCGCCGCCTGCTGCAGGGCGCCGCTGCTGCCGCGCTGCTGCCGATGACCGGCATCGTGCATGCCGCCGCATCGCACCGCTTCACGATCGGCCCCAGCGACTTTCTACTGGACGGCAAGCCGCTGCAGATCCGCTGCGGCGAGATGCACTTCGCCCGCGTGCCGCGCGAGTACTGGGTTCACCGCCTGAAGCTGATCAAGGCGATGGGCCTGAACACCGTCTGCGCCTACCTGTTCTGGAATTACCATGAGTGGCGCGAAGGGAAAGTCGACTGGGCCGGCCAGCGCGATGCGGCCGAATTCTGCCGCCTGGCCCAGCAGGAAGGCCTGTGGGTGATCCTGCGCCCGGGCCCGTATGCCTGCGCCGAATGGGAAATGGGCGGCCTGCCGTGGTGGCTGCTCAAGCACTCGGGCGACGCCTTCCTGCGCACCCGCAGCGAGGCCTACCTGAAGCCCGCCACCCGCTGGCTGCGCGAAGTCGGAAGTGCGCTGGGGCCGATGCAGGTCACGCACGGCGGCCCGATCCTGATGGTGCAGGTCGAGAACGAATACGGCTTCTTCGGCGACGACCGCGATTACATGCGCGCGCTGCGCCAGGCCCTGCTTGCCGCCGGCTTCGACGTACCGCTGTTCCAGTGCAATCCGACGAATGCGGTGGCCAGGACCCATATCCCGGAACTGTTCTCGGTGGCGAACTTCGGCACCGACCCGCAAGCCGGCTTCAAGGCCCTGGCCGCGCTGCAGCAGGGGCCCCTGATGTGCGGCGAATACTACTCGGGCTGGTTCGACACCTGGGGCGCGCCGCACCACCGTGGCGGGGTGGAGGGGGCGGTGGCCGACATCACCGCCATGCTGGAGGCGAACGGCTCGTTCAGCCTCTACATGGCCCACGGCGGCACCACCTTCGGCCTGTGGGGCGGCTGCGACCGTCCGTTCCGGCCCGACACCACCAGCTACGACTACGACGCGCCGATCGGCGAAGCCGGCTGGATCGGCGACAAGTTCAGCGCCTACCGCCAGGCGATGACGCCTTTCCTGGCCGCCGGCGAAACCCTGCCCGAGCCGCCGACGCAACAGCCCGTGATGGCCATTCCCGCCTTTGCCTTCACGGAGTCGGTACCGGTCATGGCCAGCCTGCCCGCACGCGCGCACAAGGACAGCGCGCCGCGTCCGATCGAGCAGTACGACATCAGCCGCGGCCTGGTCGCTTACCGCGTCACGCTGCCGGCGGGCCCCGCGGGCACGCTGGAGGCGGCCAGGGTGCGCGACCTGGCCTGGGTCAGCGTCGACGGCAAGCCGGTCGGCACGATGGACACGCGCTACCGCCGCTTCAAGGTCGAGATCCCGGCGCGCGCCAAGCCGGCCACGGTCGATATCCTGCTGTACACGATCGCGCGCGTGAACTTCGGCGCCGAAATCCACGACCGCAAGGGTCTGCACGGGCCGGTGGTATTGCGCACGGCGGACGGCGTGGCGCAGCCGGTGGAGAACTGGGAAATCCGCGCCATCGACTTCGATGCCGACGGCGTGCTGCCGAAACTCGCCTTCAAGCGCGGCCGCTCCACGGGGGCGGCATTCTGGCGCGGCAGCTTCGAGACCAGCCGCACGGCGGACACCTTCCTCGACATGTCCGGCTGGGGCCAGGGCATCGTCTGGGTCAATGGCCGTTGCCTGGGCCGCTACTGGAGCATCGGCCCGACCCAGACCCTGTATTTGCCGGGACCGTGGATCCGGCGCGGCCGCAACGAGGTCGTGGTGCTGGATTTGACCGGCCCGCGCGAAGCCCGTATCGCCGGG
>CAJYQM010000444.1 GCA_913777025.1 uncultured Massilia sp.
TTGACCGGCCCGAACAGCGTCGAGTGCACGCCCATGCCGGCCACCGCCGCGATCAGGAGCCACAGCGTGTGCGTCAGCCAGCCGGCCGCGGCGATGGCCATGATGCCGATCTCGAGCACCTTGACGAAACGCGCCAGCCTGCCCTTCTCGACCTTGTCGGCGATCTGGCCGGCAGTCGCGGAAAACACCACGTAGGGCAGGATGAACAGGCCAGGGATCAGGTTGTTCAGCAGCGCCGGCTCGAGATCGGTCCAGGACAGCGCGTCGTAGGTCAGCACCACCAGCAGCGCGGTCTTGAACAGGTTGTCGTTGAAGGCGCCGAAAAACTGGGTCCAGAAAAACGGGCCGAAACGGCGCTGGGTCAACAGGGAAAACTGGCTTGGGTGGCTCATGCGGAAGGTCTCGTCTGTTGCGTGGAGACCGTAATCTACAACACAACACTGGGCTTGGATATACGATGTTGCTGAGTATCAAACCGAGTCGCGGATGTCGATACCGCGGGTCGCAAGCACTGCCAAAGTAGCCATAGGGTATCGTCCGATGCCACCAGACATCAGCAGTTGACTCACACATATTGCGGCTGGACAAGCAACCATTCCACAAAACAATCGTGGCTTTGAGCAGGCACAAGCATCTTGCCGGACGGTCTTCTTGTGCACTGCAGCGAAGGTAGAATATTCGCATGAATTCTACCAACCGCACCCCTTACGAGCGCAGCGCCTGCGAGGCCTTGCTGGACCAGGTCGAGCGCCAATTGCTGGCCCTGACCACCGCCCCACTCGATGCCCGGGCCGGCAGTCCACGCGAATGCGTGGACGAGTTCGCCAATGAATTTCTCGGCCACTGGAGCTTGCCGCCAAGGCGACGCGCCCGTTAGCCGCGCACCGCGCACCGCGCACCGCGTTTGAGAACGCCTTTAGGGCAAGGCGCAGCATCGAAGACAGTACGATAGTACGGCGAGACGCTGCAACGCAGCCATGGAGGTGTTATCAAACGCGGTTAATTGAGGCTTTCGAGGCGGATGCGGATCACCTTGCCCACCGTCGTCGCCAGCTTCTCGATGCGGTCGATCGCGGCGTTGACGTATTTTTCGCGGGTCAGGTGGGTGATGATGACGATGTCGGTGCGTGCCTTTTCGCCCGGCTCCTTCTGCAGCACGGCGTCGATCGAGATGCCGGCGTCGGCCAGGATGCGGGTCAGGTCGGCCATCACGCCCAGCTGGTCCTGCACGTTCACGCGCAGGTAATAGCTGGTGCGGATCTCGTCCATCGGCAGGATCGGCAGATCGGCCAGTTCGGTCGGCTGGAAGGCCAGGTGCGGCACGCGCGAGTACGGATCGGCCGTGTGCAGGCGGGTCACGTCGATCAGGTCGGCGATCACCGCGGAGGCGGTCGGTTCCGCGCCGGCGCCCTTGCCGTAATACAGCGTGGTGCCGACCGCGTCGGCCTTCACCAGCACCGCGTTCATCGCGCCTTCCACGTTGGCGATCAGGCGCGCTTCCGGGATCAGGGTCGGGTGCACGCGCAGTTCGACGCCCTCGGCGCCATCGACGTGGGTGCGGCGCGTGATGCCCAGCAGCTTGATGCGGTAGCCGAGCTGTTCGGCGTAGCGCAGGTCGACCGCCTGCAGCTGGCTGATGCCTTCCACGTGGGCGCCGCCGAACTGCATCGGGATGCCGAAGGCGATCGCGGCCATGATGGTCAGCTTGTGGGCCGCGTCCACGCCTTCGATGTCGAAAGTCGGGTCGGCTTCGGCGTAGCCCAGTTCCTGGGCCTGCTTGAGCACGGTGGCGAAGTCCAGGCCCTTGTCGCGCATCTCGGACAGGATGAAGTTGGTGGTGCCGTTGATGATGCCGGCCACCGATTCGATGCGGTTGGCCGACAGGCCTTCGCGCAGCGCCTTGATGATCGGCACGCCGCCGGCGACCGCCGCCTCGAAGGCGACCATCACGCCCTTTTCCTGGGCGGCGGCGAAGATCTCGTTGCCGTGCTGGGCCAGCAGCGCCTTGTTGGCGGTGACCACGTGCTTGCCGTTGGCGATCGCCTGCAGCACCAGTTCGCGCGCCAGGTCGTAGCCGCCGATCAGTTCGACCACGATGTCGATGTCCGGGTTGTTGACCACGGCGAAGGGGTCGCCGACCACCTCGCATTCATAGCCGACGACGGCGCGTGCGCGTTCCAGGTTGCGGGCGGCGACCATCGCCACTTCGATGCCGCGGCCGGCGCGGCGGCGGATTTCTTCCTGGTTGCGTTTCAGGACGTGGAAGGTGCCGGCACCCACGGTGCCGATGCCCAACAAGCCGAGTTGGATGGGTTTCATATTGGATTCAGTCTGTTCTCAGCGCGCATGGCGGCGCCGGTAACCGTCGAGGAAGCGCGCGATGCGGCCGCATGCGTCGGTCAAGTCGTCGGAATTGGGGAGGAAGACCAGCCGGAAGTGGTCCGGGCTGTGCCAGTTGAAGCCGGTGCCTTGCACCAGCAGGACTTTTTCCTCGGCCAGCAATTCGCAGATAAATTGCTGGTCATCGGCGATCGGGTAGATCTTGGGGTCGAGGCGCGGGAACATGTACAGCGCAGCTTTTGGCTTCACGCAGGTCACGCCCGGGATATCGGTCAGTAATTGATGGGCCAGGTCGCGCTGGCGCGCCAGGCGGCCGCCCGGCGCCACCAGGTCGGCGATGCTCTGGTAGCCGCCGAGCGCGGTCTGGATCGCGAACTGGCCCGGCGCGTTGGCGCACAGGCGCATCGAGGCCAGCATGTTCAAGCCTTCGATGTAGTCTTTCGCATGGCGTTTCTCGCCCGACACCACCATCCAGCCGGCGCGGTAGCCGCAGGAGCGGTAGTTCTTGGACAGGCCGTTCAGGGTCACGAACAGCACGTCGTCGGCCAGCGATGCCAGCGAAACATGCTCGGCGCCGTCGTACAGGGTCTTGTCGTAGATTTCGTCGGCGTAGACGATCAGGCCGTGCTGGCGCGCCAGCTCGACGATCTCCAGCAGCACCTCGCGCGAATACAGCGCGCCGGTAGGGTTGTTCGGGTTGATGACGACGATCGCGCGCGTGTTCGGCGTGATCTTCCTGCGCATGTCGTCGATGTCCGGCATCCAGCCGGCCTGCTCGTCGCAAATGTAGTGCACCGGGTTGCCGCCGGCCAGGCTGACGGCGGCGGTCCACAGCGGATAGTCGGGGGCCGGGACCAGCACTTCGTCGCCGCTGTTCAGCAGGCCCTGCATCGCCATCACGATCAGTTCCGAGGCGCCATTGCCCAGGTAAATGTCGTCGATCTTGACGCCTTCGATGTTCTTT
>CAJYQM010000445.1 GCA_913777025.1 uncultured Massilia sp.
GGTGCGCCGGCGGAGGCGGTGTCATGAACGCGCGGATCACGCTGATGGGCTGCGCCATCGACAACCTGACGATGGAAGAAACGCTGCGCACGGTCGAAGGCTTCATCGAAGCCGGCACGCCGCACCAGCATGTGGTGGTCAACGTCGACAAGCTGGTCAAGGCCAGCCGCGACGCCGGCTTGAAGCGCATCATCAACGATTGCGCGCTGGTGAACGTGGACGGCATGCCGGTGGTGTGGGCCTCGCGCCTGCTCGGCAAGCCGCTCAAGGAGCGCGTGACCGGCGTCGACCTGTTCGAGGCGCTGATGCGGCGCGCCGCCGCCAGGGGCTGGCGCGTGTTCCTGCTGGGCGCGCAGGAAGAGGTGGTGAGCCAGGTCGCCGCCACCTACCAGCGCAAGTATCCGGAACTGGTGCTGGCCGGCTGGCACAACGGTTACTGGCAGGGCGAACAGGAAGAAGCGCAAGTGGTGGAGCGGGTGCGCGCCGCCCGGCCCGACCTCCTGTTCGTGGCGATCAGCTCGCCGAAGAAGGAGGAATTCCTCGGCCGCTGGCAGGCCGCGATGCGGGTGCCGTTCGCGATGGGCGTGGGCGGGACCTTCGACGTGGCGATCGGGCGCGTCAAGCGCGCGCCGCTGTGGATGCAGAAGGCCGGGCTCGAATGGTTTTACCGTTTCTTGCAGGAACCGCGCCGGATGTTCCGGCGCTATTTCATCGAAGACGTCGCGTTTTTTTGGCTGTTCATCAAGGAATTTGCCCACCGCTGAGTGGCTGAGCGAGGGGGCAAGGCAGGAAACCGAAACAGGGAAGCCGGTACCAAGCTGCCGGCCATAACAACAAAGCGCCAGCTACCAAGAGCATGGCGCCAACTTTTAAAGAAAGAAGAGTATTCAATGAAAATTCTCGTTACTGGCGGCATGGGCTATATCGGTTCCCACACGGTGGTGGAACTGCAGAACGCCGGCTACGACGTGGTCGTGTACGACAACCTGTACAACGCCGACCGCTCCGTGCAGGACCGCGTGCAACGCATTTCGGGCAAATCCTTCGATTTCGTCGAAGGCGACATCCGCGATCGCGCGGCCATGGAAGCGGTGTTCTCCCAGCACAAGATCGATGCCGTGATCCACTTCGCCGGCCTGAAGGCGGTCGGCGAATCGGTGGCGCAGCCGCTGCGCTACTACGACAACAACGTCTACGGCAGCGTGGCGCTGTTCGAGACGATGGCCAAGGCCGGCTGCAAGACGCTGGTGTTCTCCTCGTCCGCCACCGTCTACGGCGACCCGGCCTCGGTGCCGATCAAGGAAGACTTCCCGCTGTCGGCCACCAACCCCTACGGCCGCAGCAAGCTGATGATCGAAGAGATCCTGCGCGACCTGATCAAGGCCGAGCCGGACTGGCACATCGCGCTGCTGCGCTACTTCAACCCGGTCGGCGCCCATGAAAGCGGCCTGATCGGCGAAGAGCCGAACGGCATCCCCAACAACCTGGTGCCCTACATCGCCCAGGTCGCCAACGGCCAGCGCGAGAAGCTGTCGGTGTTCGGCGGCGACTACCCGACCAAGGACGGCACCGGCGAGCGCGACTACATCCACGTCGTCGACCTGGCGATCGGCCACGTCAAGACCCTGGACAAGCTGGCCAAGGGCGCCGGCATCGTCACCTACAACCTCGGTACCGGCAAGGGCAACTCCGTGCTGGAAATGGTGCACGCCTTCGAAAAGGCCTGCGGCAAGCCGATTCCCTACCAGATCGTCGATCGGCGCCCTGGCGATATCGCCAAGTGCTACGCCGACCCCACCCAAGCGCAGAACGAGCTGGGTTGGACCGCTGAACGCAATGTCGACCAGATGTGTGCCGATTCCTGGCGCTACCAGATTACCCAAAAATGAAGAGATAAGGACAGTGAACATGAAAGCGATGATTCTTGCAGCAGGTAAAGGTACCCGTGTACGCCCGTTGACCTATGACCTCCCGAAACCCATGATCCCGGTGCTGGGCAAGCCGGTGATGGCCTACCTGATCGAACACCTGCGCAAGCACGGCATTACCGAAATCATGGTCAATGTCAGCCACCTGCACGAAAAGATCGAGGAATACTTCGGCGAGGGCGAGCAGTACGGCGTCCAGATCGGCTACTCCTTCGAGGGCTACACCAAGGAAGACGGCGAAGTCGTCGCAGTGCCGATCGGTTCGGCCGGCGGCATGAAGAAGATCCAGGAATTCGGCGGCTTCTTCGACGACACCACCATCGTCCTGTGCGGCGACGCCCTGATCGACCTCGACCTGAAGGCAGCCCTGCTGGAGCACCGCCGCAAGGGCGCGATGGCCACCGTCATCACCAAGGAAGTGCCTTGGGACAAGGTGTCGAGCTATGGCGTGGTCGTGACCGACAAGGAAGGCCGCATCACCCAGTTCCAGGAAAAACCGAAGGAGGAAGAAGCGCTGTCCAACTTCATCAGCACCGGCATCTACATCTTCGAACCGGAAGTCATCGACCTGATCCCGTCGGGCGTCGAGTTCGACATCGGTTCCCAGCTGTTCCCGCTGCTGGCCGAGAAGGGCATGCCGTTCTACGCCCAGGGCCGCCCGTTCAACTGGCTCGACATCGGCAGCGTGTCCGACTACTGGGAAGTGCTGCAGAACGTGCTGACCGGCGAAGTCAACCACATGGACGTGCCGGGCATCCAGATCGAGCCGGGCCTGTGGGTCGGCCTGAACACCAGCATCGACTGGAAGGGCACCACCATCAAGGGCCCGGTCTACATCGGCTCGGGCGTCAAGATCGAAGCCGGTTCGACCATCATCGGCCCGACCTGGATCGGTCACGGCAGCCACATCTGCGAAGGCGCGGAAGTCGTCCGCAGCGTGCTC
>CAJYQM010000446.1 GCA_913777025.1 uncultured Massilia sp.
AGGGTCTGGACGCCCAGCCCCAGTACCCCGGCGATCGATCCCGTCACCGGGTGCGCGCTGCCGCCCGAGGTGCTGCCCCAGATCGAGGCCGCCGCGTAGGTGTTGTCGCGGTACAGGTTGAACGGCATCGATGCGCCGCCGTTCTTCATGACCCGGGCCGGAATCGTGCCGCCGGGTCCGCCCTCCAGGTTGACGCAGAACTTGGCCGTGGGCAGCACCGCGGTCAGCACGTTGCCGAGCGTCCAGGTGCAGGTCACGGTCAGGGTCCCGTTCGCATAATAATCGCTGCCGGCGATCGGACTGACCGCGCCGAAGGACACGTCGGTCATGCCGGCCACGCAACTGTCGGCGCGGGCGGCGCCGGAAAAGCCGAACAGGCACATTGCCAGTACGAGGGCATGGAGTATGCGGATCATTGGGTTTCCTTCCGAACAGGACAGCGCAAGGGGCCGATGACGGGCAACTGGCCGTCGGCACCGGGTTGATAATCGAAATGCAGCGAACAAGCGGCCGCCCCCTCGCCCAGCACCAGGTCGTTGGACTGCCGGAGCCCGTCCAGGAACACCACACCATCGTAGCCGACCACGGTCGAGGCCGAGTCGCCCGGCGCACCGGCCAGGCGCGCCGGGGTACCGACCGCCAGCGGCTTGCCATCGGCATCCTGCACGATCACGGTGGCGGCATGGTAGCGCTCGACGCGGAACGGCACCAGCACGCCGGCGCCCGACTGCGGCACCACGTCCAGCGAAGAACGGTCCAGGCGCGCGTCGGCCGGCAGGTTGCTGGTGTCGATGGCGATCAGGTTGCTCGCGTACGGCATCAGGTCCGACACCAGCAGGCGCCCATCGGCCCCCGTGCGGCCGATCACTCGGTTTTCCTGGTAGACCGGAACACCTGCCAGGCCGGTCGAGACCATGGCGAATCCGCGTCCCACGTGGCGCGCGGGGGCCACGGTGCCGTCCATCGCCACCAGGCTGCCGGACAGGCCGATCGAGGTGCTGCGCGCCTTGCCCGCCTGCACGGTCGTGGCCGACACCTGGCCAGCGCTGCCGAGGTACTGGACCTGGGCCTGGGCCACGCCGAGTTCGCCAATGCGGCCCTTCTGCACGCCCCAGCCCCAGCCGCCGTCGAAATCCGAGGTGCGCGAAGCGCTCAGGGTCCGCGTGCGCTCGCCGGCCTGGCGCCCGCTGGTGGTGGAGAGTGCCACACGGCTGCCCAGCGACACGCTGAGCGTCGCGCTCAGGCCGCGCGTCTCCGGCTTGCCGAGGTCCTGGTAGGCCGACAGGTTCAAAAAGGCGCCGTAACCGACGCTGCGCGACCAGGCCAGCGCCAGCAGGCGCACAGGCTTCGACAGCGGCGCGTGGTAGTGGACGAGACTCAGGCTGGCGCTGCCGGCATGTTCCAGGCTGAGGTTCACGCTGGCGCGGTCGTTGACGCGGATGACGGGCGAACCCTCGGCCGTGCCGAGGTCCGCATAGCCGCGCGTCGCGCGCACGCTTTCCAGGTCGATGGCGAAGCGCGGCGCGATGTACTGGTAAGCTACGCTGGCCTGCGCGCCCTTCGCACTGGTACCTGCGGCCGTACCGCTGCTGGCCGCCAGCGCCCCGGACAGGACGCCGCCGGCGGTGCCCAGGCGCACCAGCGCGCCGGCGCCGCCGTTGACCAGGCCACGCCCCAGCTCGGCATGGGCTTCCACCGTGAGCGCGTCCGACACGCCGTGGCGCAGCGAACCGGTCAGCGCGGGCGAGCCGGCATAGCGGAAGGAGCGGATGCCGTAGTCGCGCCGCAGCATGCCGGCTGAGACCGCGAAGTCGCTCAGGCCGCCGGACAGCAGCCGGGTATCGACGTACAGCGGCAGCGAGGTCGCCACCGCGCGGCCGAGCGCGTCGCGGGTGACGACGGTAGCCTGTCCGGCGCCGTTCAGGCCCGCCACCTGATCGATCACGAAGGGACCATCCGGCACCTCGGCGCTGTACTGCTGGATGCCGTTTACGTACAGATTGACGCTGCTGGGCACCACGGCCGAGGCGCCGATGCTGGCCAGCGGGTAGGTCAGCAGGTCGGGACGCAGGTCGAAATTGCGGCGCCATTCGACGCCGGCCATGCGTAGCGAGCGGCTCCAGTTGAGCGAGGGCGAGACGAAGTCGCCGACCTGCAGCGTCTGCAGCGTGGCCGGATCGGACCAGGTCCAGGACGTGTCGTAGCGGATGTAAGGGCGGCCGTCACCGCCCTGGCCGCCGCGCAGGACCGCGTTGCCGCTGTTGCTCAAGACACCGCGCGGGCCGAACCAGCGGATTTCGTTGAGGGCGGCCAGCCGTCCCTGGGAGCCCAGGGTGCCGTACAGGTCGTAGTTGAGGAGGATGCCGGGATCGGCGCTGCCGGCCCCGCCCGGACGCGCGTTGCGGGCGCTCAACTGCAGCGGGCGGCGTAGGGTGTCCCCCAGCTGCAGGTCGATGCTCTGGGCGGCGGCGTCATACCGGACCTTGAGGTCGGGAATGGCGTCGAGACTGAATTCTTCCTGACCGGCGACGCCGAAGCGCTCCGGTTCCAGGCCCAGGTCGCGCAGGTTCTGGACGCTGCTGCGCAAGCCTTGCGGGGTCTGGTGGAAAGGCGCCACGAGGCCGGTCTTGACACCGTTGATGCTGACTTCGAGATAGAGTTCGGCCGCTTCGGGCGCGGGCTGGCCGGCCGGCATGAGGTCGGGCGCGCCCGCCTGCGCGGATAGCCCGCCGGCAAGCAATAGCCCCGCCGCGCAGGCGCGCAGCATCAAAGCTGGAACACCCCCGCCGTACACCGGGCATTCACTCCCTGGCGACGGTGGCGCTGGCCGCCTGCGGCTGGGCGTTGATAGCTGCACGGATCGCCAGCTGGCCGCCGGGCTTGCCGGGGTCGAAGCCGGCATCGACCGGCAGGCGCCATTCGCGGGTCTTTCCCGCGAGCGCATAGCCGAGCAGGCCGCGGCTCACATCGTGGTCCTTGCCGTCCGCGCCTTTCAGGCTGGTCGCCCCGATCTGCGCGTGCAGCGTGCCTTCATTCTTCACGCGCAGCATCCAGCTGCCGTCCTTGCGCAGCACGGTCCAGACCAGGCTGGGCGCGGCCTTGTCGTCGGCCGGCATGGCGAATACGGGAACGGAATACTGCAGGCGGATCGCCACGCCGGTGGCGCCGGCGGCGCCGTCGCCGCGCGGGATCTCGTCGATGAGGATGCGGTAGGTTTGCTCGCTGGCGTTCTGGGCATTGCCGCGGCGTACCAGGCGGATGGTCTGGCTCGAGCGCGCGCCGACTTCCATCACGGGCGGGCTGGCCACCACGTCGGTGGCGGGGGTGAGGACGTCCTGGCCATCCTTCTGGTCCCAGGCGTAGACGCGGACCTGGCCGTACAGCGGCGCGTCGCCATAGTTCTGCAGCGTGATCCCGGCGGCGCCCTGCCCCTGCCGGAACTGGATCGAGACCGGTGAAATCTGCAGGTTCGCGGCTGCCGCGGGCAGCAGCGCCGCCAGCATCAGGGTGACGGAGGAAACGAGTTGGCGCCAGGTCGGTCGGGTCATTTGTCGCGGTGCCGGGATCAGAAATACACGGTTGCGGTGATGGTCGATTTGTAGCTGTCCGGCGTCGGCGCGGCCTGGGCCGGGATTTCGCCGTACACGGTCAGGGTCTGGGCGGCGCCGGTGCCGGTGCCGGCCATGGTGTCGGTACCCTGGGTATTGCCCCACGGGGTCGAGCCGGGTGCCTGGTACAGGTTGAATTTCACGGTGCTGGTGTTGGCGCCGGTGCCGCTCATGTAGCGGCTGGTGCCGGTCGAGCCGGTCCCGGTGCCTTCGTTCAGGCCGACGTTGTACGGCGTGGTGTTGGTGCAGGTCACGTTGATCGCCGAGCTGCCCGTGATCGCCTGGGTCAGCACGCCCGGCTTCTGGCCGAAGTCGATGCCGCTGGCGGAGATCGAGCAATCGGCGACGATCTTCATGGTCACGTCGAAGCTCGCCTGCTTGTTCTGGCTGTACACCGCGGCGTCCGCAAAACCCGGCAGGGTGGCGATGACGATTGCGCTCAGAACGATTTTGCGAAATTTCGATGCGAACATGGTGGGCTCCTATATCTGTTGAGTAACGGCGTCAATTGCCGTACGACAACTATGCCACAACATCGCCAAATCAGCAAATACGAAATACGAAATTTCGGCAAAAGTGCAATAAATGATGCAACTCGGCAACATGGTGTGTGCACAGCCGGGTTTCGCATGCGCCGAAGGCACAGCGGGAATCTCTCCACGGAAGGATGGCAATGCAGGCCCGCGAACGCGGGCCCGGCTGAATTCAAAGGACGCCGGCCGGCGCCGTGCGCCCGGCAGGCGACGCGGACAAGGGCACATCGACGTGGAACACGGTGCCACCGTGCTCTCGGTCGGCAAAAGTGATACTGCCGCCATGGGCCTCGACGATGTTCTTGCTGATCGAGAGGCCCAGGCCCGAGCCCTGGCGGCGCGCCGCC
>CAJYQM010000447.1 GCA_913777025.1 uncultured Massilia sp.
TCGCTGCTGATCGCCGAGATGATGGGCGACGTCGCATTCGCCTTCCTGCCCGACGAACCGAACGCCTGAACAGGCGCCAACCACAAACGACAAACAACAATGGAGTGCGCATGGCAGATCCTACCCGCCCCTTGCCCAACCTCGTCCCGCAACCCGACGGTAGCTGGATCGGCCATTCGACGCTGACGCCGACTTCGCTGACCACGCGCGGCCTGTTCACGCTGCCGCCTTCGAAGGTGGTGCCGGTGATCGTGGTGCCGGGCATCATGGGCAGCAACCTGCGCGCGGCGACGAGCCCGGCAAAGCGTGCAAACCGGGTAGTCAATCCGGGTGAGGCGGCATGGCGCGCGCCGAACGGCACGCTGGATGGCCTGACGACGGCGCGCCAATGGAAGAAGCGCAATCCGCGCACGCGCCAGCTGATCCTGGACGGCGACACGCTCGAGGTGGACAACCGCGGCGAGATCGACCTGCCGGGCGACGCCGCCCAGTACGGCACCACGAAGGACGAGGTGCGCAAGCGCGGATGGGGCGAGGTGCACTGGGATTCCTACGGCAAGCTGTTGCACGGCTTGTACGTCGGGCTGAACCACACCTTCGAAATGGATGGCAGCGACAAGGTCCGCGTGCTGCGGCGCCACTGGAAGGACGTGATGGAATGCGATCCCGTGCGCTGGGGCGTGCGCTCGATCGACAGGGTCACCGAAGCCGAGCTGAAAAAGCACGCGGAATATTATTTCCCGGTGTACGCCTGCGGCTACAACTGGCTGGAATCGTGCGAGAAATCGGCAGGACAATTGCGTCGCCGTGTCGAGGAGGTCATCCGTTTCTGGACAGCGTGCAAATGCGAGTGCGACAAGGTCATCCTCGTCACCCACTCGATGGGCGGGCTGGTCGCGCGGGCTTGTGCCAGGCAGATCCCCGACCAGGTACTCGGCGTGATCCACGGGGCGATGCCGGCGCTGGGTGCCCCCGTGTGCTACCGCAGGATCGCCTGCGGCACCGAAAAATGGAGTCCCAGTAACGGCAAGCTCGCCAACAAGACAGCCGAGTGCGTGGCCGAGATACTGGGCGAGGCGCCGGCGGCGACCATGCCGGTCATGGCGACCTCGCCCGGCGCCTTGCAGCTCCTGCCGAATCACCTGTACCCGGGACCCTGGCTGCATGTCTACATGGTCAGCCGGACGAACAACAAGGACGTGGGACGGGATGTCGTGCATCTGCCCGCAGGTAATCCCTACGACATGTACCGCGACATGGATGCATGGTACCGGCTGGTCGATCCGCGGCTGGCGGATCCGGCGGGGAAGTACAAGGGAGAACTCGGCGTGGAAGACACGATCCGCAAGGCGATCGAGAGCGCCGAAAACTTCCATCGCCAGGTCCTGGGCAGCTACTACCACCCGAATACCTATGCATTTTATGGTGCCGATTCGGCGCAGATGTCCTTCGGCGCCGTGCGCTGGGTGGCGCGCGACCCCGGCGCGGGCACCGTGTTCACCGACGCGAACCTGCGTAACGCGGCGCGCCTCGGCTACGGCCCCGCGGGCGGGCGCCGGGTCCGCGTCGAAGGCCGCACCGACCTGCAGTTCGTGCCCGCCCGCCAGGACGTCGCCGGCGACGGCACCGTGCCCCAGCAGTCCGGCGCGGCACCGCGCGGCATGGTCCGGCAAACCTTCGAGATCCGCGGGTTCGACCACCAGGGAGCGTTCAACGACGACGCCATCCTGCTGTTGACCCACCATCTCATCGCCAAAATGGTTCAGGCGCTGCCTTGATAAAAGTTTGCCATGATGCGAATGAGCAAGCGGGGATGGCGCGAAGTCATTGTTTTGCTGGCCGCCCTGGCATGTGCGGGAAGTTGGGCAGCCGGTCAGGTCCGCAGCATGCGGGACAGATCCGAGGTGGCGAAGATGACGGAAAAGATGAAAACCATATGCGTCGGACGCTTCCTCGTCGACGTGCCTGCGCAAGCCGAGGTCAGCCTGTCGCGCGAAATGCTGGACGGCTTCGAGATCGGCACGCTCGAGGAGAGCGAGGATGCGTTCCTCGAGCGCGTGGCATCGCGGGAAGCGGATATCGCCGGCCGTGGCGCGGCCGGCATGGTCGAGGCGAGGGACCTGCGCGTGCCCGGCATGGTCGGCCGCGCCCTGGTCCACGATGTCAGCCGGGGTTACCTGATGAAGGGCGGCCGCCGCGTCGACATGGAATCCGTGTCGGTCGAGGTGCATGGCCACAAGGGCGGCTTGAGCGTTTCGCTGTCCGCGAAATCCACACAGGCATCGAGCGTCGGGGAAGCCGAAGCGCTGCTGGCACGCCTGGAGTTGCGCGCCGAAGACGACATCCCGCGCGTGCCGGGCTTTTGCATCGGGAGTGCGATATTCGTCGAACCGCTGCCGCCGCACAGGACGGAACACATCGTCATGCACGTCGGGCTTCCCGCCCATCCCGACCTCGGGATGGCGTTTGCCAGCCTGCCCGGCGGCGGGGGTGACGCCGGACTGCTGGCCCGCACCGCCGACATCGACGCCCAAGCAGGCCCCGACGAGATGCTGCGCGTGTCCAGGCTGCGCACGGGCGCACGCACGATCAATGCGCTGGAAGGCGAGGAAGTGCTGGAACGCGTCCGCGAGATGAACTTCGCGACGACCTTCGGGTTCATGTGGGAAGTGCGCGGTGTCGACAACGACCCCTTGCGGCCTTTCCTCTCTTTCGAGCTGCAGGCCGGGATCGGCGAGCGCCCCGGTGCCCGGCCGGCCGACTCCAGCCTGCACGAGGACGCGGTCCTCGGCTTGTGGAACGCGATCTCGTCGAGCATCCGCCTGCGCCCGAACGATCCACCTCCGGCGCCCGCCCCGCCCGAACCGGAAGGGCCGAAGCTGGGCGCCGCCGCCACTGCCGGGGAGGTCTGTCCCCAGTCCGGCTGGTGGCAATGCCGCGAGGGCGGCCCCGGCATCGACGTCCACGGCGGCCAGGTGCAGTACATCCGCAAGGGCGAGCGCATGCCGCAGGCGCTGCTGCTGCCCAGGCAGACCTTGTGGCAGAAGCTCAGGGGCATCCAGCCCAGCATGGAAAGCCCGCGCCTGACCAGCTGGACCCTCGTCGACAAGCGCCTGCGTCCGCGGACCCCGGCGGCCGTGGCGCTGGCGCAGCCGGGCGTGCCGGCGGCTGGCTTTTCTGCGGCCGGCGTTCCGGCGGCCGGCGTTCCGGTTGAGCCCCTGGTCGAGGCGCCGGTCGGGATCCATGTCCGCACCGGCGAGACCTGTCCGGCCAGCGGCTGGTGGCGCTGCGAGGAAGCGCACGCGCTGGACGGCACGCGCTGGTTCGCGCGCGGCAGCCTGCTGCCGCCGGCCACCTTCCAGGTGCCGGCCGGCCTGTTCGGCAAGTCGGCCGGGCCGGATGTGATCCAGCGCCGCAGCATCTGGCAATTGATGCGGCATGTCGAGGCGGCGGACGTGGCGCTCGCGCCGCATCGAGCGGCCGAGGGCCCGGCTGCGGGCATGCCGGGCGTGCAACTTCCGGACCCCCACGCGCATCGTGGCAGCCCCTGAATGCGCGGCTTCATCCTGGGTTTCACAGCCGGCGTGCTGTACCTGCAGCAAGCCGCCGCGTTGCCGCAGTCGGCGTCGCTGCTCGCCTGCGCCGCGGCGGCACTGGCCTTGCTCCCGCTGCCCCGATACAGGGTGGCCGCACATGCCGTCTCGGGCATCCTGTTCGGCTACGCCTGGGCCGCCCTGATGGCCCACATCGCACTGGCTCCGGCCCTGAGCCCGGCCGACGAAGGCCGCGACCTCGACATCGTCGGCATCGTCGACAGCCTGCCGGCTGGCTCGGCACAGGGCACGCGCTTCCAGTTCCGGGTCGAGCGTACCTTGACACCCGGCGCATCGGTCCCGCCGCGCGTCGCCCTCTCCTGGTACGCGGGCGCGGACGGCGCCCAGGCAGCCGACGTCCAGCCCGGCCAGCGCTGGCGCCTGACGGTGCGCCTGCAGCGCCCGCACGGCAATGCGAACCCGGGCGGCTTCGATTACGAAGCCTGGCTGCTGGAGCAGGGCGTGCGCGCCACCGGCTACGTGCGCGGCAGCGGAAGCGCCAATCGTTGCCTCGACGCCTTCGTGCCGGGCGTGAATGCCGTCATCGAACGCAGCCGCGCCCTGCTGCGCGCGCGCATCCTGGACACGCTCGCGGGACGCAAGTACGCCGGGGTGATCGTCGCGCTGGTGATCGGCGACCAGCGCGGCATCGAACAATCCGACTGGCAGGTGTTCAACCGCACCGGCATCGGCCACCTGGTCTCGATCTCCGGCCTGCACATCACAATGATCGCGGGCCTGGCGGCGCTCGCGGCCTCCGCGCTGTGGCGCCGCTCCTTCTTCACCGCTGCCCGGCTGCCGCTGCGGCTGCCGGCGCAGAAGGTCGCGGCGCTGGCCGGGGCGCTCGCGGCCCTGCTGTACGTGCTGCTGGCCGGCTTCGGCGTGCCGGCCCAGCGGACCTTGTATATGTTGTCGGTGGTGGCGCTGGCGCTGTGGACCGGGCGCCTGGCGTCGGTGTCGCACGTGCTGTGCGCTGCGCTGGGCCTCGTACTGGTGCTCGATCCGTGGGCGGTGCTGTGGCCGGGCTTCTGGCTGTCGTTCGGCGCCGTCGCGATGATCCTGTTCGCCGGTCACGGCCGGCTGGGCGCGCCGCGCGCGGGCCTGCGCGCGGCCATGCTGCTGGCGGGGCGCACGCAGTGGGCGGTGACGCTCGGCCTGGTGCCGCTGACCATGCTCCTGTTCGGCCAGGTCTCGGTCGTGAGTCCGCTCGCGAACGCGGTGGCGATCCCGCTGGTGAGCTTTGTCGTGACGCCGCTGGCGCTGGCCGGCAGCCTGCTGCCGCAGCCGCTGTGCGGCTGGCTGCTGGTGCCGGCGCACGCGGGCATCGAAGCGCTGGCCTGGCTGCTGGCGCGGATGGCCTCGATGCCGGCCGCGGTCTGGCATGCGCCGGCGCCCCAGGCCTGGGTCTTCGGGTTCGCGCTGGGCGGGACGCTGTGGCTCCTGATGCCGCGCGGCTGGCCGCATCGCTGGGCCGGTGCCGTGGCCTGGCTGCCCCTGCTGCTGCAGGCACCCGAGGCGCCGCCGGCGGCACATTTCCGCATCATCGCCTTCGACGTGGGACAGGGCATGGCGCTGCTGGTCGAGACCGCGGGTCACCGGCTCCTGTACGATACCGGCCCGGCCTACGGACCCGGTGCCGACGCCGGCAACCGCGTGATCCTGCCCTACCTGCGCATGCGCGGTATCGGTCTGCTGGATGGCATGGTTGTCAGCCACAGCGACGCCGACCACAGCGGCGGCGCGCTGGCGCTGCTGGAAGAGCTGCGGGTCGGCTGGCTGGCGTCCTCGCTGGCGCCGCAGCATCCTGCCGTGCACGCGGCCGCGCGCCACGTGCGCTGCGCGGCAGGCCAGCACTGGACATGGGACGGCATCCGCTTCGAGATGCTGCATCCCGCACCGGCCAGCTACGCCGACCCCGGCCTGAAGGCGAACGCGCGCAGCTGCGTGCTGCGGATCGACAACGGCAGGCGTGCGGTCCTGCTGGCCGGCGACATCGAAGCGGCCCAGGAAGCGGCGCTGCTGGACCGCGCACCCGGCCTGCTGCGCGCCGACGTGCTGCTGGCGCCGCACCACGGCAGCGGCACCTCGTCGACGAGCGCGTTCCTGCGCGCCGTGCAGCCCAGCGTCGGCATCTTCCAGGTCGGCTGGCGCAATCGCTACCGCCACCCGAAGCGGGAGGTCTACGAGCGCTATGGCGAACTCGGGATCGAGCGCCTGCGCACCGACCTGGATGGCGCCGTGACGATCGATGCCGGGAGCTCGGTCAGGGCCGTGCGCTACCGCGAAACGCAGCCACGCTACTGGTATGTGAATTAACTTGCAACATTGTTTCAATGCCATGTCGAT
>CAJYQM010000448.1 GCA_913777025.1 uncultured Massilia sp.
CGCTGGTCTGCACCAGCCAGCTGTGCACCATGCCGCGCAACACCGGCTCGCCACCGGCGGAACCGTAGCCGATGCCGTGGATGATACGCACGCAGCGGATACCGCGCTTGTTGCTTTTTCGCAAAAACGCGTCGACCTGGCGCCGGGCCAGGTCGCGTGTCAGGCCATGCAGGTCGAGCTCGTCCTCGACTTGCCAATGGCGCTTGCGCAGTTTTTTGACGACGTCCGGGCCGACGCCGGGCGCCGACCAGCTCAGGGTCGGTTCCTCGTCCAGCAGGCCGTCGACGTCGAACCCGTCGGACAGCATCGATTCGGCCAGGATGGCCTGGACTTCGTCGTCGGTGGGAGGGCGCCGCGCCGCGGCCTGGCGCCGCAGCTCGGCCTCGTGGGCAGGACGCCACACGTAACGGTCGGATTCCGGCAGCTGCTTGACGTCCTTCACGGCCGAGCGGAACTCGACCGCCTGCTCGCGCTCGGCGCGCTCGCGCTTCTCGCGTTCGGCCTTTTCGATCTTGCGCAGGTGCTCCTCGACTTTCAAGCGGTCGCGGAAGGATTTCAGGTCGCCGAAGTCTTTCATGCCTGCCATCGAAAATGAGCCCTCATCGCGTGAATCGGGACTGCCGGCGGCAAGCCCGATTCACTTTTTGATTTTCATTACTCCAGCGCTTCCAGGTAGCGCTGCGCGTCCAGTGCGGCCATGCAGCCGGAACCGGACGAGGTGATCGCCTGGCGGTACACGTGGTCCTGCACGTCGCCGGCCGCGAACACGCCCGGTACGCTGGTCGCGGTCGCCATGCCCTCGGTGCCGCTGCGGGTCTTGATGTAGCCGTTGTGCATTTCCAGCTGGCCATCGAAGATCGCGGTGTTCGGCTTGTGGCCGATCGCCACGAACAGGCCGTGCACCTTCAATTCCTTGATGGAGGCGTCAGTCGTGGATTTCAAGCGCAGGCCGGTCACGCCGCTGGGGTCGCCCGTCACCTCGTCCAGGGTCTGGTTCAGTTCCAGCACCATCTTGCCTTCTTCAACCTTCGCCATCAGGCGGTCGACCAGGATCGGCTCGGCGCGGAACTTGTCGCGGCGGTGGATCAAGGTGACCTTGCTGGCGATGTTGGACAGGTACAGCGCTTCCTCGACCGCGGTATTGCCGCCGCCGATGACCGCCACTTCCTGGTTGCGGTAGAAGAAACCGTCGCAGGTGGCGCAGGCCGAGACGCCCTTGCCCATGAATTCCTGTTCGCTCGGCAGGCCGAGATACTGGGCCGACGCGCCGGTGGCGATGATCAGGGCGTCGCAGGTGAATTCGTGCGAATCGCCGACCAGGCGGATCGGTTTCTCGTTCAGGTAGGTCGTGTGGATGTGGTCGAACACGATCTCGGTATTGAAACGCTCGGCGTGCTGCAACAGGCGCGCCATCAGTTCCGGACCCTGGACGCCCAGCGGGTCGCCCGGCCAGTTCTCGACGTCGGTCGTGGTCATCAGCTGGCCGCCCTGTTCGACGCCGGTCACGAGCATCGGGTTGAGGTTGGCGCGCGCGGCGTAGACGGCGGCGCTGTAGCCGGCGGGGCCGGAGCCGAGGATCAGGACTTTGGCGTGTTTGCGAGTGGACATGTTGAACTTCTTCTCAGGTGATGATGGGCGGAAAGTGGGGCCGACCATCATCGGAATCAAGGGGAATCGGACCGCAGATTATAGTGCATGATGCAAACGAGCATGAATCGTGGGGCCCGCCCGGCCATATATGGCTTAGAATGAATATCTTTCGCTGCAACGGTTTCATTAAGTAGCATCTCGTATGAGCAAGAATAGTTCCCCGACAGGTTCGACCTATACCCACAAGCCCAGGCAGCCGCGGCAGCCCCTGCCGAACCGGCTGGTGCGCCTGTTGTCGGAGGCCCGCTGGCTGGCGACCGCCGTCGCACTGTTGTATTTCGTCCTCATCCTGCTCAGTTATAACAAAGCCGATCCGGGCTGGTCGCACGAAAGCGCGGTGGCCCACGTGGCCAACCTGGGCGGCCGCGCCGGCGCCTGGCTGGCGGACCTGCTGTTGTTCATCTTCGGCTTCTCGGCCTGGTGGCTGTGCGTCTGCTTCACGCGCGCCGTCTGGAAGGGCTACCGCCGGCTGCACAGCCGCTTCATCGTCGAAAAAGCCTTGCCCGAACCCGAGCATCAGGGCGAAACCGTGATCCGCTGGGTCGGCTTCGCGCTGATGTTCGCCGGCAGTGTCGGGCTCGAGTACCTGCGCATGTGGTCGATGAAGGTCGAGTTGCCCCGTCCCGGCGGCGGCGGCGTGCTGGGCCAGCTGATCGGCCATCCGGCCTACACGGCTTTCGGTTCCACCGGCGCGACGCTGCTGCTCCTGCTGCTGTTCGGCCTGGGCTTTTCGTGGTATTTCCAGGTGTCCTGGCTGGCCGTGGCCGAGCGCATCGGCGAAGCGATCGAGACGAGCTGGGACTGGTTCCGCCTGCGCTACGAAGACCGCGAAGACCGCGCGCTGGGCGAGGCCGCGGCGCACCGGCGCGACGAGGTGGTCGTGACCGAGCGCGCCAAGTTTGCGGAGAAACATGGCAACGCGCCGATCCTGAAACACGAGCCGGCCGCCGCCCCGCGCGCGCAAGACGATGACGACGCCTTCGAAGAGGTGCCGAAGAAACCGGGACTGCTGGCCAAGGCGATGGCCAAGGTCAAGGCGAAAGCCGAGCCGAAGGCGGCGCCGGCCGGCGTGCGCGCCGAACCCCGGGTCGAGCCGGGCATCGAGCCCAGCCCGGGTGGCGTGAGCGAGCCGCATTTCGGCGACGCTGTGTCCGCACCGGCCCGCGCCCCGGCGCCGGCAGCCGCCTTCGACGACGACGAGGACTTCCAGCAGGCGGCCCCCGTGTCGCTGTTCAAGCCGGCCGCGCGCCAGGCCGCGCCGCTGCCGCCGGCCAGCGCGCCGAACCCGTCGCCGGTCAAGATCGAGCCGCAGATGGTCAGCGTGCCGCGCTCCGATCGCGCCGAGAAGGAGCGCCAGTCGCACCTGTTCGAAGTCTCGGGCGATTCCACGCTGCCGCCGCTGGGCCTGCTGGACGAGGCGCCGCCGGTCCAGGAATCGGTGGCCGTCGACACTCTGGAGTTCACGAGCCGCCTGATCGAAAAGAAGCTGTCGGACTTCGGCGTCGAAGCCAAGGTCGTGGCCGCCTACCCGGGGCCGGTGGTGACCCGCTACGAGATCGAGCCGGCCACCGGCGTGAAGGGCAGCCAGATCGTCAACCTGGCGCGCGACCTGGCGCGTTCGTTGTCCCTGACCTCGATTCGCGTGGTCGAGACCATTCCCGGCAAGAACTACATGGCGCTGGAGCTGCCGAATCCGAAGCGCCAGATCGTCCGCCTGACGGAAATCGTCGGTTCCAAGGTGTATGCCGACAGTGCCTCGGCGCTGACCGTCGCGCTGGGCAAGGACATCGCCGGCAAGCCGGTGGTGGCGGACCTGGCCAAGATGCCTCACCTGCTGGTGGCGGGTACCACGGGTTCGGGTAAATCGGTGGGCATCAACGCCACCATCCTGTCGCTGCTGTACAAGGCCGATCCGGCCGATGTGCGCCTGATCCTGATCGACCCGAAGATGCTGGAAATGTCCGTGTACGAAGGCATCCCGCACTTGCTGGCGCCGGTCGTGACCGACATGCGCCAGGCCGGCCACGCGCTGAACTGGGCCGTGAACGAGATGGAGCGCCGGTACAAGCTGATGTCCAAACTGGGCGTGCGCAACCTGGCTGGCTACAACGGCAAGATCCTGGACGCGGCCAAGCGCGAGGAACACATCCCGAACCCGTTCTCGATCATGCCGGACAATCCCGAGCCGCTGGAAAAGCTGCCGACCATCGTCATCATCATCGACGAATTGGCCGACCTGATGATGGTGGTGGGCAAGAAGGTCGAGGAGTTGATCGCCCGTATCGCACAGAAGGCGCGCGCGGCCGGGATCCACTTGATTCTTGCTACCCAGCGTCCGTCGGTCGACGTGATCACCGGCCTGATCAAGGCCAACATCCCGACCCGTATCGCGTTCCAGGTGAGCTCGAAGATCGACTCGCGCACGATTCTCGACCAGATGGGCGCCGAGACCCTGCTGGGCATGGGCGACATGCTGTACATGCCACCGGGTACCGGCCTGCCGGTCCGCGTCCACGGCGCCTTCGTCTCCGACGACGAAGTGCATCGAGTTGTAAAACATCTGCAATCGACGGGCGAACCGAATTACATTGAAGGCATCCTCGAAGGGGGCGTGGCCGAGGACGGCGGCGGGCTTGACGGCGCCGCGGCCGGCGAGGGCGGCGGCGAGTCCGACGCGATGTACGACCAGGCGGTGCAGGTGGTGCTCAAGAACCGCCGCGCCTCGATCTCGCTGGTGCAGCGTCACCTGCGCATCGGCTACAACCGCGCGGCGCGCTTGCTCGAGCAGATGGAGCAGAGCGGCGTGGTCTCGCCGATGCAGTCGAACGGCAACCGCGACATCCTGGTGCCGGCCACGAGCGCCGAATAAGCCGGTCATCGACCGCCTACGACGGGGTGTTGAAGCCGCTGGCTTCAACACCCCGTTTCATTTCCGCTCATCTTGTTCATGCTCAGCATATAATTATCATATGAATATCAAAAATACGATCGCCATCCTCTTCGCCAGCGCCACGCTGGCCTTGACCGCTTCCGCTTCCGCTTCCGCCGCTGCCCTGGACCAGTTCAAGACCTTCGTCTCGGGCACCAAATCCGCGCGCGGCGAATTCACCCAGACCCAGGTCCGCAGCTCGAAGACGGCAAAGGCCAACCCGCCGTCGACCGGCACCTTCGTGTTCGCCCGTCCCGGCAAGTTCATCTGGACCTACCAGAAGCCCTTCGAGCAGGTGCTGCAGGCCGATGGAGAGACCATGTACATCTACGACAAGGACCTGAACCAGGTCACCAGCAAGAAGCTGGGCAATGCGCTGGGCAGCTCGCCGGCCGCCATCCTGTTCGGCAGCAACGACCTGGGAAAGAATTTCACGCTGGCGGAAGCCGGCACCCGCGACGGCCTCGAATGGCTGAGCGCGACCCCGAAGACGAAGGACACCACCTTCGAGCAGATCGGCATTGGCCTGAAGGATGGCGTGCCGCAGGCGATGGAGCTGAAGGACAATTTCGGCCAGACCACCATGCTGAAATTCACGAGCTTCCAGCGTAATCCTGCCCTGGCGGCGAACGCCTTCAGGTTCGAGGCGCCCAAGGGTGCGGAAGTGGTGAGCCAGTAGGGAGGCAGTGGTAAGCCAGTAGCAAGCCGGTATGCGGCCGCATCGCGGCATCCGGGCGGGACGCCTTCTCATCCATTACACTTGCGCTTTCGATATGCCGGCCATATAT
>CAJYQM010000449.1 GCA_913777025.1 uncultured Massilia sp.
CGCAAATCCAGGCGAAACAGGCAGCGATCCGGGACAAGACATCGAACGGTTCAGGGCGCTGCGCAAATCGGAAGAATTGGCAAAAGTCTAATAAGAGCATGCCCGAGGGATTTGATGTGCAACAACAGGGAGGGGATGGACGGCACCGAAAACCGTCCGGGAAAATCAGCCGGCCGCGCGCCGCTCCGCCGCGTATTGTCCGATGAACCCATGGACCTTGGCGGCGGCCAGCCGGTTGATCGAGACCAGCAGGTCCGGTTCCACGCGCTGCAGGCCGTAGGAGCGGTTCAGGTGGCGGCCGATGTGCAGCAGCAGTTCGGCCGCCACCTCGGCATCCGCCTCGGCCCGGTGGGCACGGCCGTTGAAGCGGATGCCGAGTGCGCGCGTCAACTCCCCGAGCTTGTAGCTGTCCCGGCCCGGGAACACGCGGCGCGCCAGCTTGAGCGAGCACACCAGCGCCGAATGGCGGCACGGGTGGCCCAGCAGCGCGCCCTCGGCCTTCAGGAATTTCTCGTCGAAGCTGGCGTTGTGGGCGGCCAGCGGGTCGGCGCCGATGAACTCGATCAGTCGCGGGACGACCTCGTCCACCGGCGGCGCGCCGTCGACCATGTCCTGGGTGATGCCGGTGTACTGGACGATGAACGGCGGAATGCGCACCCCGCAATTGACCAGCGAGACAAAGCGGTCGACCACCCTGCCTTCGGCGATGCGCAGCGCCGCCACTTCCGTGATGCGGTCGCCCGCTTCCGGCGAGAGACCGGTGGTCTCGAAGTCGAGCATGACAATCGGACGTTCGTACACTGCGTTTTCCTTTGGATGAACTTGGTTAAGCAAACTTGCGGGCCGCGTCGATCGCCAGCCCGGCGCCAATGCTGCCGAACAGGTCGCCTTCGACGCGGCGCGCATCCGGCACGATGGCCGCGATGCGTTCGCGCAGGGCCGCAACCCCGCTCGAGCCGCCGGTGAAGAACACCGTATCGACCTGCTCCGGCTTCACGCCGGCTTCGATCAGCAGGCGCTGGACGGTCCCGCCGACGCTGTCGACCAGGCCCGCGATCGCATCGGTGAACAGCGTGCGTTCGATGGCCAGCAGTTCCGGCGGCGACAGGCGGTCGAGATCGAGCGCGACCTGCGGCGCGCCGGACAGGCCGATCTTGGCTTCCTCGACACGCATCGCCAGCCAGTGACCTGCGCGTTCGTCGATCAAATGGCGCAGGCGCTGCAGTTTCGCCGGCTCGGCGGCGTCGCGCACCAGTTCGGCCAGCTGGGCCGTGCTCTTGCGGGTATAGGCCTGGTTGATCGTGTGCCAGGTCGCCAGGTTGAAATAATAACTGTTCGGGACCGCGGCGCCCGACACCAGCGTGCTGCCGTAGCCGAGCAGCGGCATCACGGCGGCCAGGCTCAGGTATTTATCGAAGTCGGTGCCGCCGATGTGCACGCCGCCGGTGGCCAGGATGTCGTCGCGACGCTCCGGGCGACCCGCGCGGTCCGGACCCAGCCGCACCAAAGAAAAGTCCGAGGTGCCGCCGCCGATGTCGGCGATCAGGACGAGTTCCTCGCGCTCGATGCGCGATTCGTAGTCGAAGGCGGCGGCGATCGGCTCGTACTGGAAGGCGATGTCCCTGAACCCGACCGAGCGCGCGATCCCGGCCAGCGTTTCCTCGGCCAGCCGGTCGGCATCGGCATCGTCGTCGATGAAATACACGGGGCGGCCCAGCACCACGCTGGAAAAATCGCGGCCGGCCTGTTGTTCGGCCCGGCGCTTCAGTTCGCCGATGAAGTGGCCCAGCAGTTGGCGGAAGGGCAAGGCGCGGCCGGCGACTTCGGTCTGCCCGTCCATCAGGCTGGTGCCAAGCAGGCTCTTGAGCGAGCGCATCAGGCGGCCGTCATAGCCTTCCAGGTAATCCGCCAGCGCCGCGCGGCCGTAGCGCACGGCGTCCTCGTCGGCGTTGAAGAACACGACCGACGGCAATGTCGATTTGCCATCCTCGAGCGCGAGCAGGCTCGAGGCGCCGGGACGAACCCAGCCGACAGTGGAATTGGAGGTGCCGAAATCGACCCCGACAGCGTTGGCCATGGATGCCTCTCGATGAAAAGGGGCGAGATGTTACCAGATTCCGGGCTCGGCCACATCCCCGTCCGGGCTGTCGCGCAGGCGCCACGGCGCCGGCGGCGGGCGCAAGATGGGTCTGCGCGCCTGAGCAATGCTAGAATCGCGTAAGCGATGCGCCCGGCATGGCGCATGTCCGACATCGACACCCTTGCATCCATGTTCCCGACGACGAACAACCTTCCTCTCGATCTCGCGGCCGCCCTGGGGCCCCAGCTGTTTGAACTCAGCATGGATTGCATGAAACTGCTCGATGGCGAGGATCGCATCGTCGCGATCAATCGCAACGGCATGGACGCGCTCGACATCGAAAATATCGAACAGGTGCGCGGCAGGCCCTGGCCCGATTTCTGGCCAGCCACGGCCCGGGATGCGCTGCGCAGCGCGCTCGATACGGCGCGTCACGGCGGCACGGGCCGCTTCTGCGCGCCCTGCGATACCCTGGG
This sequence comes from uncultured Massilia sp., assembly GCA_913777025.1. Lineage (GTDB taxonomy): Bacteria > Pseudomonadota > Gammaproteobacteria > Burkholderiales > Burkholderiaceae_D > Telluria. The sequence continues at coordinate 2,557 of CAJYQM010000449.1, forward strand.
CGGCGTCACGCGCTGGTGGGACGTCACCATTTGCGCGCTGGGCGCGGGCCAGCCGGGCATGCTGGTCGCGGTCTCGCGCGACGTCACCGGCACCCGCGCCGCGCGCGAGGAACGCGAGCGCCTGCTGATGGAATTGCAGGCCGCGAACCGGCGCATGAACGAAGTCT
>CAJYQM010000450.1 GCA_913777025.1 uncultured Massilia sp.
CAAACCGCCGGCCGGGGCGGCGCCGCCGTCATCGCTGCGCTGGCGCACGGCGGCGCCGGCCCTGGCCTGTTCGAGCGTGGCCAGTTCCGTGAGCGAAAAACCGGGTGCGACCTGGGCCAGCGGGACGTCGCCGGCCTCGGCGCCATCGCGGCCGAAGGCCAGCGTGTAAGGGCCCCGGCCGCCGGCCATGAAGACCAGCGTCGCCGGCTTCCAGCCCAGGCGCAGCGCCGGACGTTCCGCCGCCTTCGCCTGCGGCCGCAGTACCCAGCGCGGCGCGTGCGTGAGCGGCACGTCGACGTCGCCCGAGACGCGCTCCTGCCCGTTCTGCGTCAGGCGATAGAAAGTGCTCCTGGCCACCGGCCGCAGGTCGCCGCCCGCCCTGCCCGGCTGCGGCTGCCGGGGACCGACGAGGACCGGCAACACCATGTTGTGCCCCTGGAACACGACGCCGACGGTCTCGACCGGCACCGCGACCGGCGCCGCGTACACCAGGTCATCCCCGGCCTGGCCGGCTTCCGGCTGCAGCACGACGTTTTCCCACTGCTCGGCCGCACGCACGCGGATCACCTGCTCGGCCTGGATGGCCGCGAACTCGACGGGCTTGCCCTCGGTCCAGGCGATGCGCGCATAGCGGAACGGGCGCGGCGCGAATTCGATGCGGTTCCTGAGCACGCGATTGCCCTGGCTGTTGACCAGCCAGCTGACCGACGCGTCCGTCAGCGGTTCCCAGTGCTGCAGGTCGTCGCTGGTGTCGAGCGTCAGGTGGGCACTGTAGCTGTCGATGCCGGGCGGCAGGCTGAGCACCAGTGCGGCGATGTCCGCCTGGGCGCCGGCCTGCGTGTTCGCCGGCTGCATGTCCAGCACCAGGCTCGCCAGCTCGTCCCCTGCGCCGCGCGCGGCGGGCGGCGTCACCGAGATCACGGTGCCATCCTCGCGCGTGCGGATCTGCAGGCCGTCCGGCAAGCCCTGGCGGGCACCGGCCGGGCCGCGCACCGGAAAGACGGCGACCGGCACCGTCGACGTGCTGACCTTGTCCGGCTGCACGCGCTCGACCAGCGCGAAGGGCATCGGCGTGCCGGCCGCGTCGAACAGGCGCAGGTCGCGCAGCGCGCCGGAGCGCGCCTCGAGATAGACGGCGCGCGGCACCTGCAGCTGCACGACGGCCTGGCTGCCGCTCACGGTCACCGGTATCGCATGGGCGTAGTCGCCCGGGCGGTCGGCGGGACGGGCCGCGGTGGCGGCGGCCGTGGAGATTGCGAACAAGATGCCGGCGACGCGCCGGCCGAACGATACGAACATGGAGCCTCCCGTTCCGCTCACGTGCCGGAACCCGATGTAACAGTACCCTCACCCGCTTTCGGGAAGGGCGCGAAATAGCCGATCAGCAGCATCAGCAAGCCGACACCGACGAACGAGACCACGCGGGCCATGCTGCCGCCGTTGGCCAGGTCGACGAGGAATAATTTACCCACGACGATGCCGAGCAGGACGGCGCCGGTGCTCCAGGTCCGGCGCATCGCGCGCCGGGCGGCATAACGCATCAGCACCAGTGCGCTGGCACTCCACACCAGCGACAGCATCGCCTGCACCACCTGCGACGCCGCGAGCGCGTCGAACCGGTAGGGAATGCCGAGCCAGTGGGCGCAGCTGCGCAGCAGGATCAGGTTGAACCAGCCATAGGCCAGCGCCAGCGTCGCAATGCGCAGCCGGACGCGGCCTTCCGCGGCGCCGGGCCGGATATCCATTACCCCGGCCCACAGCGCCAGCGCGAAGCCGGTCGTCAGGTCGAGAGGGTTGAGCAGCGGCAGATAGGGCAAGGGCGCCATCGTGCCGTCCTGGCCGAGGTTCCAGACCGCGGCCAGCGACAGCACCAGCAGCGCGCCGGCCGGAATGAATGCCGCGCGGTACCAGCCGGACAGCGGATGCGTCGGCCACGCGTCGGCGCGGCTGCGGCGCAGCAGCCAGGCCAGCGCCAGCATCATGATCCAGGTCGGCAGGTAATTGCTCCAGGCGGCGCCGTCCGCGCCGGCGCTGAGGGCCCAGGCGCCGTTCGCGCTCACGTCGAATGCCGGCGCGCCGAGCCAGCGGTCGATCAGGATCGCGCCCGTCGGCCACAGCGCCAGCCAGGGACCCACCGTGCGCACCGTGTGCACGAGCCGGCGCAGCAGGCGGCCCGGTCCGGATTCGCTGTCCGGCCACTGGCGCAGGATGAATTCGCCGCCCGCCAGCAGGACCAGCCAGGCCAGCCAGCCGGCCGGGGCAAGCAGCGTCCGGTCCGCGTACAGGATGAACAGGGCACCGAGCGTGAAACCCGCCAGCATCAGCCAGTCGGCGATGCCCAGCCAGCGCAACTGCGCCCACTGCAGGCGCCGCGCCAGCAGCATGGCCGCCACGCCCGATCCTGCCACGCCCAGCGCATACAGGGCGATCCAGCGAGCATCCATGCCGCCCAAGGCCGGCGGAAGCCAGGGCGCGAGACGGGCCGCCGCGATGTTGACGACCGGCCCGAACCACCAGAGCGCGCCCCAGGCGAGGAAGAAAGGCGCGAAACGGCTGTCGACCTGCCCGAGCCTTGCCCGCGCAAGCATGCGGCTGGTGGCGAGCGCCGCCAGCGCGATCATGGCGAGGCCGAGCAGCGGCTGGCGGCCGTCGGTTTCCAGTGGGTCGAGCCACTCCCAGCCGCTCACGCTGACGACCAGTAGCGCCACGGCGCCGGCCAGCTGGAAGCCCAGCGCCAGCAAGCCGGCCGTGCGCCACGCCATCCGCGCCGCGATCACGCCCAGCAGCACCGTGGTCAGCACGGCGCCGCCCACCAGCCAGTTGGCGAGCAGCCCGCCGCTGGTGCGCAGGATGGCTTCCGTCCACCAGCCGCCCAGCAGCCAGACGGCCGCGATCGCCAGGAAGACGCCGGCCAGTTTCGACACCACCGGCGCCTCGCCGCCCGCATGGCGCCGCAATCCGGTCGCCAGGACAAAGGCGCTGAACGCCAGCACGACGAAACCCAGCCACAGGTTCGACGACAGGGCCGCCGCCGGGTCGAGCCGGAAGGCCGCGCCGCCAAAGCTCAGCCAGGCGCCCAGCTGCAGCAGCATGCCGAACAGCCAGGTGCGGCGCTGCCCGCGCTTCAGGCCGATCCACACGAAGCCAGCGCCTTCGACCGCCCACGCGCCCGAGGTCCAGCGCGCATCGAGCGCGAACGGGATCGCCAGCGTGCCGAACACCACGCCCAGCGACATGAAGGATTCGACCAGCACGCGCCAGCGCTCGCACCCGCGGCGCCACAGGACGAGAGCCAGCGCCAGGTAGAAGCCGCCCAGCGCCAGCGCCGACAGCGCCAGCCCGAAGGGCTTGTCCTTGACCAGGCCGACCTGCAGGCCGAAGGCGAGCAGCGGCGTGCCCAGCACCAGCGTGGCATCGACGTAATCCTTCAGGCGCGTCTGCTGGCGCCGCGCATAGGCCAGCGCGATGCCGACGTAGAACAGGAAGAACAGCAGCAGGAAGCCCTGCGCCGACAGGTAATGCTCCGGCGTGTAGCGCAATCCGCCCCAGGCTGCGCCGACCACGAAAGTGAAGGCGAAGCCGAGCAGGTTCAGCGCGCGCCAGCTGCGCCGGATCGCGAGCGCGAACACGCCGGCGTTCAGCAGCGCGTAATACGAAAACAGGGCGACGTGGTTGCCCTGCCCGGTCGACACCAGCAAGGGGCAGGCAAAGCCGCCGACGATGCCGAACACCGCCAGCCAGACGGCGTCCTGCAGCAGCGCCAGCACGCAGGTGAAGACCGTGAGCACGACCAGCAGCGCAAAGGCGAAGCCGGCGGGCAGCAAGCCATAGCGCTGGAAGGCGCCGAAGATCACCAGCATCAGGATCGCGATCGCCGTGCCCTGCACCGGCAGGCCGATTTCCCAGCGCGTCGTGCGCAGGCGCCAGCCCCAGCCCAGCAGCACGAGGTCGGCCAGCACCACGCCGGCCAGGCGCAGCTCGATCGGCACGACGACGGTCGCGGCGACGTACTTGAGCAGGAAGCCGACGCCGATGAACAGGATTACCAGGCCGATCTTGGCGACCGGGTTGCCGGTCAG
>CAJYQM010000451.1 GCA_913777025.1 uncultured Massilia sp.
CGCCCCGGTGGCGACGCCTGGTTGCGCATCGGCGTGGATGGCCAGGCCGAATACGAAAAGACCGACCGCGGCTGGATTTCCTGGCTCAACGACATGCACAAGGGCCGCAACGCCGGCCCGGTGTGGAGCTGGTTCATCGACATCTTCGCCTTCGCCTGCCTGGTGTTCTGCATTACCGGTTTCCTGATCCTGAAATACCACGCGGCCAACCGGCCGTCGACCTGGCCCGTGATCGGCTTCGGCATCGTATTGCCGATCGTGCTGGCTTTGCTGTTCGTCCACTAATCATCTACCGACCAAGAAAGCGCCCAATGAAACTGTCCCACTCGCTCGCTCTCACCCTGCCGCTGGTTTCCGGCTGGGCGATGGCCGCCGACCTGACCGTCAAGTTCGACCTGCCCCAGCTGAACGTGGCCGAATACCACAAGCCCTACGTGGCGATCTGGATCGAACGCGAGGACCAGACTGTGGCTTCTACCCTTGCTGTCCTGTACGACGTCAAGAAGCCCAACAATGCCGGCGAGAAGTGGGTCAAGGACTTGCGCACCTGGTGGCGCAAGGCCGGCCGCGACGCCAAGCTGCCGATCGACGGCGTCTCCGGCGCCACCCGCGCCGCGGGCACCCAGACCATGACCTTTGCCGGCGCCAAGTACGGCCTGGACAAGCTGCCGGCCGGCGACTACAAGCTGGTCATCGAGGCGGCGCGCGAAGCGGGTGGGCGCGAGCTGGTGCGCGTGCCCTTCACCTGGCCGGCCAAGGGCAAGCTGGCGGCGTCGAGCAATGGCAAGGAAGAGCTGGGCGCGGTCTCGATCGCCGCCCAATAACGCACACCACGCGAAGGACTCCCATGAAAAAACTCGTCATCGCCGCCGCCCTGGCTTGCGTCGCCCTGTCCGCCCAGGCGCACCGTCCCTGGATGGTCCCGACCCAGACCCTGATCGAATCCGACCGCGAAACCTGGGTCACGATCGACGGCGCCGTCTCGGAAGGCCTGTTCGACGTCGACCACGTGCCGCTGCGCATGGAAGGCCTGGTCGTGGTCGGCCCGGACGGCAGCTCGACCCAGGCGCCCGCGCCCTACGTCGGCAAGCATCGCTCCACCGTCGACGTCCAGCTGCCCAAGGATGGCACCTACCGTTTCACGCTGGCTTCCACCAACGTGATGGGCAGCTATAAACTGAACGGCGAAATGAAACGCTTCGGCCGCGGCGGCCCCAGCGACATCCCGGCCGGCGCCACCGAGGTCAAGTCCACCACCATGGTGCAGCGCCTCGACACCTTCGTGACGCTCAACAAGCCCGGCACCGGCGCCCTGAAACCAGTCGGCACCGGCCTGGAGATGGTCCCGGTCACCCACCCGAACGAGCTGCACGCGGGCGAGAAGGCCAAGCTGCGCTTCCTGCTGGACGGCAAGCCGCTGCCCAACTTTCCGTTCAGCCTGGTCCCGGGCGGCGTCAAGTACCGCGGCACCGCCAACGAAGTGCGCCTGACCACCGACGCCAACGGCGAAGCGAGCTTCACGCTGCCGGCCCCGAATATGTACTGGCTCAGCGCCGGCTACCCGGCCAACGCGCCACGTGGCCCTGGCGTGGAGCAACCCGCCAAGCGCTACAGCTATTCGGCCACCCTCGAGATCCAGCCGGAATAAGGGATGCGCGAAGTCCTGGTCCCGCTCGACATCGATCCAAGCGCCCCGCCCGCCGGCAGCGTGCCCGAGGCGCTGTCCGGCACCTCGATGGGCACGAGCTGGTCGGCGCGCCTGATGCGCCCTGGCGGCCTGCACACGGACGTGCACGCTGCGCTGCAAGCCGAGCTCGACCAGATCGTGGCCCAGATGAGCCACTGGGAGCCCGATTCCCTGCTCTCCCGATACAACCGCCTGCCCGCCGGCGGCTGGCTCGACCTGCCTGCGCAATTTTTCGAAGTGATCGATTACGCGCTGCGCGTGCACCGGGACAGCGGCGGCGCCTACGACCCGGCCGCGGGCGCCCTGGTCAACCTGTGGGGCTTCGGCGCCGCCGGGCGCTACGACCAGGCCGGCTTCTACGCGCCGGCGCCTGGTGCCGTCGCGGCGCTGCTGGCACGGCGGGCGGCTGCCCAGCCGGTGCTGGACCGTGCCGGGCGCCGGCTGCTGCAGCCCGGCGGCGCCATCCTCGACCTGTCGTCGGTCGCCAAGGGCTATGCCGTGGACCGCATGGCGCTGTGCCTCGAAGGCCTGGGCATCCGTCACTACCTGGTCGAAGCCGGCGGCGAACTGCGCGGCGCCGGCATCAAGGACGATGGTCAGCCCTGGTGGGTCGAGATCGAGGGCGTGCCGGATGCGGCGGGCGGCACCCAGGCGCTGGTCGCCCTGCACGGCCTGGCGGTCGCGACCTCGGGCGACTACCGCCGCCACTTCCAGCATGGCGGCAGGCGCCTCTCGCACACGCTCGACCCGCGCAGCGGCCAGCCGATCGCCAACGGCCTCGCATCGAGCACCGTGCTGGCATCGACCTGCATGGCCGCCGACGCGCTGTCGACCACGCTGACCGTACTCGGCCAGCGCGATGGCCTGGCCTTCGCCGAACGGCAGGGCATCGCGGCGCGCTTCCTGCTGCGCGATGGCGGCCCCAGGCTGGGCGAACTCACCTCTTCCGCCTGGCGCGCCCTGCTGCAATGATGCTGACCACCGAACCCCTGCGCTGGGGCGGCGCCCTGGCGCTGTCCGGCACCTATGTCGCGATG
>CAJYQM010000452.1 GCA_913777025.1 uncultured Massilia sp.
GTTCCTGTGCACCCTGCCCTCCACCGTGCAGTCGTCGATCGCCTTCACCTCGATGGCACGCGGGAACGTGGCGGCCGCCGTGTGCAGCGCCTCGGCCTCGAATTTCATCGGCATCTTCGTCACCCCGCTGCTGGTCGGCACCCTGATCGTGCGCGGCGCCGGCCAGGCCGGCGGCTCGTCGCTGGACGCCGTGATCACCATCGTCGAACAGCTGCTGCTGCCCTTCCTGGCCGGCCAGTTCCTGCGCCCCTGGATCGGCGGCTGGGTCGACCGCCACAAGCCGATGCTGAAGATCGTCGACCAGGGCTCGATCCTGCTGGTGGTCTACACGGCCTTCAGCGAATCGGTCAACGAAGGCCTGTGGCACAAGCTGTCCTGGTCCTCGCTGGCGGGCCTGGTCGTGGTCTGCTGCGCGATGCTGGCGGTGGCCCTGTGCCTCGCGGGCTGGACCAGCCGCAAGCTCGGCTTCAGCAAGGAAGACGAAATCACCATCATCTTCTGCGGCTCCAAGAAAAGCCTGGCCAGCGGCGTCCCGATGGCCAAGGTGCTGTTCGCGCCCGGCGCGCTGGGCATGGTGATCCTGCCGGTGATGCTGTTCCACCAGATCCAGCTGATGGTCTGTGCGGTGCTGGCCGCGCGCTGGGCCAGGCGGCCCGGGGCTTGAGGCCGGCGCCGGCCATGGCTAGGGAGCCTGCCGGATGCGCCCGGACCGGGAAGACAGCCTGAGATACCATTCCACCGCCAGGAGGTTGGGCAACCAGCATGCCCAGGCGATGATCGGATACGCCGAAAAATAATCTATCTTGAGCACGCCCGATACGAACAGATAGAGACGAAGCGTTACCGCCGAAAGCGTCAGTGCGAAGGAGCGCGTCATCCATCGACGGTGGGCTGCGATCTCCCCGCGCCGGATTCTTTGGAGTGCGATGAGGGTCGTTGCCATCCAGGCCGTGGCGAGCCCGATGAAGCCTGCGCTCGCCAGCTGGCCCGCCACGGATCCGATGGCCAGTGGCAGCGCCGACAGGCCGCCGGCCAGGCATGCGCTGACGTAGATGACACCGACGGCCCGGTGCATGCCCGGCCTGCTCCGCCTCAACCTGGCAACGAACTGCAGCGGCCCGACCAGCAAGGCCGTCGCGGCACTGGCAGCGTGCAGCACCGCCCACCCGATGAAGTACCGATTGGCCGAGACCGTCTGAGGCACACCGAAGCCAAACAGATAGCGATACGAGAGAATCGCGACGGCGCTGCCCAGGACAACGGCGATTCGCTTGGCGATCGTCCAGGCTCTTGTTGCGACCGGCGTCGCGAAAGGCATGGTTGCCATGATCTTACAGCGTGACGACCAGTTTGCGCGCGGACACGCCGCGGCGCTGACGTTCCATCGCCGCCGGGATGGATTCCAGGCCATGGCCGACCACATCGGGTGCAGGCATCGCCAGATAGCTGCCGTTCGCCAGGACCTCGGGCAGGAAGGTTTTGTAGATCATCGGCCCCACGTCATTGTCGACGAGCGAACCGCCCCACACCATCTTCATGGCCACCCCCTTGCGTCGCGCGCGCAGCCCGAGCGCCAGATTGCCGTAAATCATCTTGAGGAAGGCCGGCAGCAGATGGCGCCATCGGCCGGGACCGGGTGTCACATCGTCGAACGAGGCGGGCGGTGTGACCTGTGCCACGAAGCGCTTTCCCTGGCATGCCGCAAGGATGTCGATGCAGGCGGCCGCAGCGCCCTTGCCGATCGCGACCGCGCCTGCGACACGGCGCCCGCGCAGCAGCTTCCCGATCTGGCGTTCGACGTCGGCGGCGCCGTAATCGAATACGTGGCTGGCGCCGAGCTTCTCGACATAGGCCTTGTTCCTCGGGGAGCAGGTCGTGAGGACTTCATACCCTGCGGCCTTCGCAAGCTGGATCGCATTGCTGCCGACGCTGGTGGATCCGCCCCACACTATGAGGACTTCGCCACGCGGCGCCGGCTTGGACCGCGGCGCGGACAACCCGAGCAGATCGCGCTGGAACAGGCTGGTGGCGGCGGTCGACAGGCCGAGCGGCAGCACCGCCGCCTGCTCGAAGGACAGGTGGTCCGGGATCGGTGAGCTCATGTGATCAAGCAGTAGCACGCGCTCCTGGAAACCGCCTTCGGCCGGATTGTTCCGGCTTTTTTCGAGACCGGCGGCATGCCCGAGGACGCGATCGCCGACGCGGAAACGCGTGACGCCCTCCCCGACACCCACCACGTCGCCGGCCACGTCGCTACCCGGCACCACGGGGTAGGTCAGGTAAGCGCTGATCAGGTCACCCAGGGCTTCGACGTAGCGGTCGAACGGGTTGACGGCAAGCGCGCGGACACGTACTGCAATCTCGCCGGGCCCCGGCACGATGTCGGTGGCCTGTGCGATCGCAAGCGCAGTGCGCTTCGCGGATAACTGCATGACTCTGTGGGTTGTCATGGTGACGTCCTGTGAAATTTGTTGCACAAAGTGTATGCTCTCGCCCACTTGGTTTCCCATGCTGGGAAGTCGAAAAATCTATCGCGATCGTCTAAATTCATGGATCCTCTTTCCGACATCCTTACGCTCATGCGGCCCACCGGTTACGGGTTTCGTGGCCTTGACGCAAGAGGGCCATGGGCACTTTCGTTCGCCGCAGCGATAGGCATACGCTGTTTTGCGATCGAACAAGGCACCTGCTTCCTTCGCCTGGTAGGTACGCCGGCTGCCATCCGCCTGGACGCTGGCGATGTGGTATTGGCGAGCAGCGATCGTGAACTCAAGTTGTATTCTTGCGAGGAAACCCAAGCGATCGATGCTGTCGCTTTCCTGTCCAGCGTGGCGCCCGGGCGCACCGCCATCCTGAACGGTGGCGGCGAATGCCGGGGAATCGGTGGTTTTTTTGCGATCGGCGGTTCGGGCATGGACAGGATCTTCGCTGCCCTGCCCTCCGTCGTCCATGTCAGTTCCAGGACAACGAGGACGGCGTTATACGCCAGCGCTCAAAAACTGATGAGCGAGCTGAGCGAGCCGCGTCCCGGCAGCGCGCTGATCGCCAGTCATCTTGCACAAGCACTCATCATCGAGGCGCTGCGCGCGCATCTGGATGAAGGCAAATCAAGCCAGGGTTGGCTCAGCGCATTGACTGTGCCAACCTTGAATCGTGCGCTCAATGCCATGCACGGCGACGTGGCAAGGCGATGGACCTTGACGGCGCTGGCCGATATCGCCGGCATGTCACGCTCGAGCTTTGCCGCGCATTTTGAACGCGTCATGGGGGAAACCCCCATCGCCTATTTGACGCGGTGGCGTATGGTCCTGGCGGCGGACCGCATGGTGATGTCGGGGATGACGATCACCGAGGCGGCTGTGTCTGTCGGTTATGAGTCGGATAGCGCATTTGGCGCAACGTTCAAGAGAATCATGGGATATCCGCCTGGACAGCATCGCCAACTTGCCTCGGCAGCAAGCTCGTAGCGATCCCGGCCAACATGACGATGAGCTGTTCCGTATTGACCGGCTTGACCAGGTAATGGGAGAAGCCGGCTGCAAACGACCTCTGTCGGTCGCTGTCCTGACCATAGCCGGACACGGCGATCAGGATGGCGCAGGCTGTTTCCGGGTCGGCGCGCAGGCGCATGGCCAAGGCGTTGCCGTCGATCTCGGGCAAGCCGATGTCGAGCAAACAGACCTGGGGACGCTGACGGCGCGCACGCGCCAGGGCTGCGCGCGCGCTGTGCTCGACGTCCACCTCATGCCCTAGGCTCTCCAGGACGTTGCCCAGCATCGCGGCAGCATCGACGTTGTCGTCGACGATCAATATGCGAAGCGCCGGCGCGTTGAGCGTATCAGCCGGCGAACCTGTCGCGACCGCGCCGGCGCCTGCTCCGCCGGCAAGCCGGGGAAGCCAGACCGAAAAACGGCTGCCCTGGCCTGGTCCGGCGCTGCGACAGGTGACGCCACCGCCATGGAGTTCGACCAGACTTCTGACCAGGGCGAGACCGAGTCCCAGGCCCCCGGCTGACCGGTCCGGCGTACGCTCGGCTTGCGTGAAGAGCTCGAACACATGTGCGGTCAAGTCCGCGCTCATGCCGATACCGTTATCGGCGATGTCGATCAGCATCCTGTCCTCACGCACGTCCAGGCTGATCGTGATGCCCCCCTCTTCCGGCGTGTACTTGGCGGCATTGTTGAGAATATTCGCGACGACCTGCACGAGCCGCTTCTTGTCGCCCATGACCCTTGCGGAATCCGGGGAGATGCGGGAGTGCAGCTTGTGGCGTTTGCTCTGGATCAGAGGCGTGACCTGTTCGACGGCATCGATGATGACCTGACGCAGGTCGACCTCTTCATTTTCCAGCTCGACCAGACCACGCGTAACGCGCGAAACGTCCAGCAGATCATTGATCAGATGGGTCATGTGGTCGACCTGGCGGCCGATGATCTCGCTCGTATGGCGCAATCTTTTCTCGTCCAGCCTGCCCAGGCGCAACAGGTGCGCCGCGGCCCCGATGGGCGCCAGCGGGTTGCGCAACTCATGCGCGAGCATCGCCAGGAAATCATCCTTGCGCCGTCCCGCGTCCCGCAACTGCTGCTCGATTGCCTTGCGTTCGCCAATATCCCGGAAAAATACCGCGAGACGTTTCCCGGGTCAAGGATAGACGCGAATTTCGAGCCATGCGCCAGCGCCGTCGGGTAGCGCCTGGCGGAATTCCAGGGTGCCGGCCTTCGCCTGCGACTGCACCTGCCGGCAAAGCGTTTCGATCTCGCTGCCTGCCAGGCAGGGCAAGGCAGTCAACAAGTCATTGCCCAGCAGTGCGGAACGCGGTACGCGCGACAAGGTCGCGCCAATCTCGTTGATGCGCAGGACCGACCAGTCGCTGTCGAGCAGGACGAAACCTTCCGCCATGCTTTCGAATATCTCCTGGCTTTGGTCGCGCTCGGCCCGCAATTCATTCTGAGCGCGCGCGCTTTCGACGGCAAACCTGGTACGGTCGACCATATCCTCCGCCATGCCGATCTCGTCAGGCGTCCACGCGCGAACTCGATCGTCATGGACGCTCAACACGGCGCGCATGCGTCCGTCCTTGATCAACGGAATCGCCAGCACGGCACGAATACCCGATGCCACGTAATTGTCCAGATGCGGCAGTGCTTCGTCGATCCGCATCACATCGTCGATCACGAGCTTGCGTCCACTGCGCAGGATATCGGCCACGCCGGCACCGAAATCGTCCAGCCTCAGGCGCATTCCCCCCATCGATGCGAGCGTGCCGTCGGTCCAGTCCCGTTTCAGGGCCAGATACATGCCGGTTTCGTCGGCCTCGCCGTAGACCACGCGTTTGCCGCCCAGGGTCCTGCCAAGAAGTTCGCAGGCTGCTGCCGACACCTCTTCGGGGTCCAGCAGAGGACGGATGCGGTCGGACAGCGTCAGTTCGAACGAACGACGGCGCCCCTCGCTCTGCAGCGCCATCGTGCTCATTTTATCTTCATGAATGTCGGTGGAGGTACCGAACCACCGGTCGATGTCGCCGGCGCTGTTCAAGAGCGGTTCCGCGCGTACCAGGAACCAGCGGTACTCACCGGTTCGCGACAGAATACGGTGCTCGACATCGAAAGCCTGGTTGCGCTGGTAAGCCTGCTCCCATGCCGACATGGTGTGTGCCACGTCTTCAGGGTGGACATAGCGGTTGGCGACTTCCGCCGGCGTGGAGGAAGCGATGGGCACACCGGTGTACTCGTCCCACTGGCGGTTGAAATAGACCGCTTCGCCGGACGCCATGATGATCCAGATGATCTGGGGCACCGAATCGGCCATGAGCCGGAAATTGCGTTCGCTCTCCCGGAGCGCGCGTTCAGTGGCGACTTGTGCGCTGACGTCGCGAACATAGAAGGACAGCCCGCCTGCGACAGGGACTATCTGAAACTCATACCACCTGTCATTCGGCGGGTAGTGAATAACGAACGCGGAGGCGGTGTCCGAAACCGATGCATTGCGGCAAAGCGCCGCAAAAGCGCTGCGATCAAGGTCGGGAAGTGCTTCCCATACGGTCTTGCCCATGACCTCGTCGCGTTCGAGGCCCAGCAGGTTTGCCGCGCATCGGTTCAGATACAGGAAAGTCCAACTCTGGTCGACAGAGAAAAAAGCGGTCGGCATGCCCTCCAGGATTGCAAAGGCATGGTCGGTCGACCATTGCGGGTTGTGATTGCCGACATCCATGAGCGTCTCTTCGTTTTCGTGACAGTCCCAATTATATGGTCCCGCAATGAACACGACGAATATCAGGCCGGCACCACCCGCACGGCAATCAATCCCCACCACACCTCGGGCAAGGCCGCCAGCATCGGCAGTCCCGACCCGAGCGCCGCGACCAGCCAGCGCCGGCGCGGCGGCAGGCGAGGGTCGGCCAGCGCGGTCCGGATGCCGGCCCCGCCGAACACCAGCAGCGCCAGGCTGCCCAGCGCCAGCAGGACCATGAGCGGGCCGCGCTCGAACCAGCCGGCCACGCCGCGGTCCCAGTAGGCCAGCGCCGGCAGGGCCAGGCACAGGTCACCCAGCAATTCCAGTGCCGCCTTCAAGGCGCTCGCCACTGCCCTGAATTCGTGGCGGTGCATCCAGGCCGACAGGCAGATCGGCCCGGCCACGTACAGGAGGGCCCAGGATGGCATCAAGGCTGCGCGTGCCAGCCGCCACCCAGCGACTGGATCAGCGCGATCGCCGTGGTCTGGCGGTCGGCCTGCGCCTGCACCAGTGAGCGGCGCGCGTTCAGCGCCGTCACCTGCGCCTGCACCACTTCCGAATAGCTGACCTGGCCGGCTCGGTAGCGGTTGGTGACCTGTTCCTCGACCTTGTCCGCCGCCGCCGACGCCTGGCGCCGCAGCTCCTGCTGCTGGGCCAGCACGCGGGTCGCGGCCAGCTGGTTCTCGACGTCGGCAAAGGCGTTCAGCACGGTCTGGCGGTAGTTGGCGGCCGCCTGGTCGTGGGCGGCGCGCGCGCTTTCCACGCGGGCGCGGATGGCGCCGGCATCAAAAATGGTCTGGGCCGCCTGCAGGCCCAGCGACCAGGTGCCGGCCGACGCCTGGAACAGATCGCTGACCACGCTGGCCGCGCTGCCGTAGGACGCCGTCAGGCCGATGTCCGGGAAGTAGGCGGAGCGCGCGATGCCGATCTGCTCGTTGGCGGCGGCCACGCGGCGCTCGGCCGAGGCGATGTCCGGACGGCGCTGCAGCAGCGTGGCCGGCACGCCGGCCGGCACCTCGGGCACAGTCACGTTCCACTGCGCCGGCGCCAGCGCGAAGTCGGCCGGTGCCTTGCCGATCAGGACCGCGATCGCATGCTCGAGCTGGGCGCGCTGGCTGGCCAGGCCCAGGTCGTCGCTGCGCGCGGTGGCCAGCTGGGTCTCGGCCTGGTACACGTCCGAGTGCGGGATGATGCCGGCGTCGTAGCGGTTCTGGGTGATGCGCAGTTCGCGCTCGTAGCCTGCGATGGTGGTCTTCAGCAGTTCGCGCTGGGCATCGATCGAGCGCAGCGACACGTAGTCGAGCGCCAGCTCGCCCTGGGCCGAGAGGCGCGCCGAGGCCAGGTCGGCGGCGCTGGCCTGCAGGCTGGCGTTGGCGGCCGTGACGCCCGCGCGCAGGCGGCCCCAGACGTCCGGCTCCCAGCTGGTGCCGATCGACAGGCGGTAGTTGTTGCGGACGTTGCCGCCGCCGCTGCCGCCGATGATGTTGCCGTTGGCATCGACGGTGGCCGCGCCGCCGCTTCCGCGGGTACCCGAGCGCGTGCCCGAGCCGCTCAGCGACACGCTGGGGAACAGCGCCGCGCGCTGCTCGGCCACCAGCGCGCGCGCCTGCGTGTAGGCGGCGACGGCGGCGGCCACGTTCTGGTTCGAGACCTCGACCTGCGCGACGAGACCGGTCAATACCGGATCGTTGAACAGGGTCCACCACGGGCCGCGTTCCAGCGCATCGGCGGGTGCCGCCGGCACCCAGCCCTGCATTTCCTTGAAGGCGGCCGGCGCCGGCGTCGCCGGGACCTGGTAGACGGGGCTGACCGAGCAGCCGGCCAGCACGGTGGCCGCGATCAATGCAAGGAGGGTCGGTGAGACGTGGGGCGCGGTGACTTTCATGCTTTTCTGGTTCATGGATGCGTGGTGATCGAAGGCTGGGGACCGGACGAATGGCGCGACAGCTCGTGCTCGTCGGGTTTCACGCGGCGCAGCTTGTCGAGGTAGACGTAGACCACCGGCGTGGTGAGAAGCGTCAGCAGCTGGCTTGCCAGCAGGCCGCCGATGATGGCGATGCCGAGCGGCTGGCGCAGCTCCGAGCCTTCACCGAAGCCGATCGCCAGCGGCAAGGCGCCGAGGGCCGCGGCCAGCGTCGTCATCAGGATCGGGCGGAAGCGCAGCAGGCAGGCTTCGCGCACGGCTTCGGTGGCCGAGAGCCCCCGCGCCCGCTCGGCTTCCAGCGCGAAGTCGATGATCAGGATCGCGTTCTTCTTGACGATGCCGATCAGGAGGAACACGCCGATCAGCGCGATGATCGAGAACTCCATCTTGAACAGCAGCAGCGCCAGCACGGCGCCGACGCCGGCCGAGGGCAAGGTGGACAGCACGGTGATGGGGTGGATCAGGCTCTCGTACAGGATGCCCAGCACGATGTAGATGACGACGATGGCTGCCAATATGAGCAGCGGCTGCTGCTTGTTTGATTCCTCGGCCTGCTTGGCCTGGCCCTGGAAGCTGCCGCGCACGTTGACCGGCATGCCGATGTCGGCTTCGGCCTGGGCCACGGCGGCCTGGCCGTCGGACAGCGAGAAGCCGGGCGCCAGGTTGAACGAGATCGTGGTGGCCAGTTCGCCGTCCTGGTGGTTGACCGAGCTCGGGGTCGAGCGCTCGGCAAAGTGCGCGATCGCCGACAGCGGCACCATGTTGCGCACGCTGGTGGCCAGCGCGGAACCGCTGGACGGGTCGCGCGCCGCCGTCAGGTTGGCGGGGCTGGACGGCGTGCCGGCGCTGCTGCCGGTGCTCGATGCCACGCCCGTCGATGCGGTCGCGGTGCCGGCGCCTGTACCGGTGCCTGTGCCGGTGGCGGCGCTGGAACCCGCCGTCGTATTCGTGGTCGACGAGGACGAGGTCGACCCGGCCGGCACGTACACGTCTTTCAGCGCTTCCGGCGACTGCGCATACTTCTGCGCCACGCCCATGATCACGTGGTACTGGTTCAACTCGTCGTAGATGTTGGCGACCTGGCGCTGGCCGAAGGCGTTGTACAGCGCGTTGTCGATGTCGCGCGCAGAGATGCCCAGGCGCGCGGCGCTGGCCTTGTCGATCTCGACATAGGTCTCGACGCCGTTCTCGGCCTGGTCGGTGTCGACGTCGGTCAGCGCCTTCTGCGCCTTCATCGAGTCGGCCAGCTTGGTCGCCCAGTTGCGCAGGTCGTTGCGGTTGTCGCTCTTGAGGGTGTACTGGTAGGTCGAGTTGCTCTGGCGTCCGCCCATGCGCAAATCCTGCACGGGATTCAGGAACAGCTGGACGCCGGTGATCCGGGCCAGTTGCGGGCGCAGGCGCGCGATCACGGCCTGGCCGCTTTCGCCCTTCTTGCGCTGGTCGGCCGGCTTCAGGTTGACGAACATGAAGCCGCCGCCGGCGCGCGAACCGCCGGTGAAACCGACCACGGTGTCCACGGCCGGATCCTTCTTGATCGTGTTGACCAGCTGGTACAGCTTGCCCTGCATCGCCTGGAAGGAGATGCTCTGGTCGGCGCGCATGCCGCCGTTGATCTGGCCGGTGTCCTGCTGCGGGAAGAAGCCCTTGGGCGCGGCCGAGAACAGGAACACGTTCAGGCCGACCACGAAGGCCAGGATCAGCATGACCAGCAGCTTGGCGTCCAGCGCCCAGTCGAGCGCGTGCTCGTAGCCCTTCAGGACCTTGTCGAAGCCGGCTTCGGACCAGCGCGCCAGCACACCCGGCTTGCGCTCGGGCTTCTGGCCGGGCTTCAGAAGCAGCGCGCACAGCATCGGCGTGGTGGTCAGCGAGATCACCAGCGAGATCATCACCGCCACCGACAGCGTGACGGCGAACTCGCGGAACAAACGGCCCACCTGCCCGCCCATGAACAGCAGCGGGATGAACACCGCCACCAGCGACAGGCTGATCGACAGCACCGTGAAGCCCACTTCCTGGGCGCCGAGCAGGGCCGCCTTCATGCGGTCCATGCCCTCTTCCACGTGGCGGCTGGTATTTTCCAGCACGACGATGGCGTCGTCGACGACGAAGCCGGTCGCCACCGTCAGCGCCATCAGCGAGAGATTATTCAGGGAGAACCCGAGCAGGTACATCACGCCGAAGGTGCCCAGCAGCGAGACGACGGTCGCCACGGCCGGCACCACGGTCGCGCGCACGCTGCGCAGGAATACGCTCACCACCAGCACCACCAGCAGGATCGAGATCATCAGCGTGAGCTCGATCTCGTGCAGCGAGGCGCGGATGGAATTCGTGCTGTCGGACGCCACCTGCAGGCTCACGTCCTGCGGCAGCTGGGCCTGCAGCGAGGGCATCAGGGCGCGCACGCCGTCCACCGTCTCGATGATGTTGGCGCCCGGCTGGCGCGTGACCAGCACGATCACCGCCGGCTGGCCATTGAACAGGCCCAGGGTATTGATGTTCTCGACGCTGTCGGTCACGTCGGCGATGTCCTGCAGGCGGATCGCCGAACCGTTGCGCCAGGCGACGATCAGGCCGCGGTAGTCGGCCGCCGTGCGGCCGTTGGTCGGGGTGTTGGCCTGGGAGTAGATCTGCAAGCGCATGCCGCTGCCCTCGAGCGCGCCTTTCGGGCGGTTCGGGTTGCTGGCCTGGATCGCCGCGCGCACGTCTTCGCTCGCCACGCCATAGCGGTTCAATTGATAGGGATTGAGGTCGATGCGCACGGCCGGCAGCGAACCGCCGCCGATCTCGACGTCGCCCACGCCCTTCACCTGCGCCAGCTTCTGTTGCACCAGGTTCGAGACTTCGTCGTAGATCTGGCCCGGGCTGCGGGTTTTCGAGGTCAGCGCCAGGATGATCACCGGCGCATCCGACGGGTTGGCCTTGCGGTAGGTCGGGTTGCTTCTCAAGGTCGACGGCAGGTCGGCGCGCGACGCGTTGATCGCCGCCTGCACTTCGCGCGCGGCGGAATCGATCTGGCGGTTCAGGTCGAACTGCAGGCTGACGCGGGTCGAGCCGTTGCCGCTGTTCGAGGTGATCTCGTTGACGCCGGCGATCACCCCCAAGCGGCGTTCCAGCGGCGTCGCCACGGAACTGGCCATGGTGTCCGGGCTCGCGCCCGGCAGGCTGGCGCTGACCGAGATCGACGGGAAATCGACCTGGGGCAGCGGCGAGACCGGCAGCACGAAAAAGGCGCCGATGCCTGCCAGCGCCAGCCCCAGGGTCAGGAGCACGGTCGCGATCGGCCGATTGACGAAGGGCTTCGACAGGTTCATGCGCCTGCCTCGCGGGGCGCGGGCGCCTTGGGCGCCGGGGTCGAAGTCGAACCCGCGCCGGACGGCTTGGCCGGTTCCTGGCCGCCCCAGCGGCGCGCCAGCCGGTCGAAGGCGAGGTAGATCACCGGGGTGGTGAACAGCGTGAGCAGCTGGCTGACGATCAGGCCGCCGAAGATGGCCAGGCCCAGGGGACGCCGCAGCTCGGCGCCCTCGCCCCAGCCGAACATCAGCGGGATGGCGGCGAACAGCGCGGCCAGCGTGGTCATGATGATCGGGCGGAAGCGCAGCATCGCGGCCTGGTGGATGGCGGTGCGCGGGTCCTTGCCTTCATCGCGTTCGGCCTCGATGGCGAAGTCGATCATCATGATCGCGTTCTTCTTCACGATGCCGATCAGGAGGATGATGCCGATGATGCCGATCACGCCCAGGCCCTGCCCGGTCACGCCCAGCGCCAGCAGCGCGCCGACGCCGGCCGAGGGCAGCGTCGACAGGATGGTCAGCGGATGGATGTAGCTCTCATAGAGCACGCCCAGCACGATGTACACGCAGACCACCGCCGCCAGGATCAGCCAGAGCTGGTTCGACAGCGACGCCTGGTAGGCGCCGGACGCGCCTAGGAAGGTCATCGTCACCGAGGCCGGCAGCTTGATCTCCGCCGCCGCTTCCTTGATGGCGTTGACGGCCGTGCCCAGCTTGACGCCCGAGGCGGTGTCGAAGCCGATGGTCGTGGCCGGATACTGGGCCACGTGGGTGATCTGCAGCGGCGCGGCCTGCTCCGTCACCGAGGCGATGGCGGACAGCGGCGTCGGCGAGCCGGAGCCGGTGCGCAGCTGCAGGTTGGCCAGCGACTCGAGCGACATCTGCTCGTCCTGCTGGGCTTCCAGGATCACGCGGTACTGGTTGGTCTCGGTGAAGATGGTGGAGACGAGGCGCTGGCCGTAGGCGCTGTACAGGGCGTCGTCGATGTTGGAGGCCGTCACCGACAGGCGCGAGGCGCTGTCGCGGTCGATGTTGACGTAGGCGGCGGCGCCCGTGGCGCCGGCGTCGGTCGTCACGTTGCGCACTTCCTTGCGCCGCGCCATGGCTTCGGACAGCTTCCTGGCCCACTCGGTCACGGTCTTGGTGTCCGCGCCTTCGATCGACAGGCGGTACTGGGTCGGGCCGCTCTCGGCATCGATGGTCAGGTCCTGGGTCGGCTGGAGATACAGGTTGACGCCGGCCACGTTCTGCGTCACACGGCGGCGCAGGCGCTCCATCAGCTCTTCCTGGTCGCCGCGGTCCTGCTTCAGGTTGATCAGCATGGTGCCGGTATTGAGCATCGTGTTGTTGGCCGCGTCCACGCCGACGGTCGAGGCGAGCGACTGCACGTCCGGGTCTTGCAGGATCTCGCGCGCGGCGGCCTGCTGCAGCTCGGCCATGGCCTGGTAGGAGATCGCCTGGCGCGCTTCCACGCGCGCCTGCAGCTGGCCCGTGTCCTGGGTCGGGAACAGGCCTTTCGGGATGAAGGTCCACAGCAAGGCGGTCAGGACCAGCGTGCCCAGCGCGACGATGAGGGTCAGGCCCTGGCGCGCCAGCACCCAGTTCAGGCTGGTGTCGTAGTGCTTGATGATCCAGTCGAAGCCGCCCTGGAACTTGCGGGCGAACTTGGACTCATGCGACTTGTCGTCCCCCTTCAGCCAGCGCGCCGACATCATCGGCACCAGGGTCAGGGACACCACCGCCGAGATCAGGATCGTGATCGCCAGCGTCACCGCGAATTCGCGGAACAGGCGGCCGACCACGTCGCCCATGAACAGGAGCGGAATCAGCACCGCGATCAGGGACACCGTCAGCGAGATGATGGTGAAGCCGATCTGGGTCGCGCCCTTCAGCGCCGCCGCCATCGGCTGTTCGCCCTCTTCGATGTAGCGCGCGATGTTCTCGATCATGACGATCGCATCGTCGACCACGAAGCCGGTAGCGATGGTCAGCGCCATCAGCGACAGGTTGTTCAGCGAGTAGCCGAGCAGGTACATCACGCCGAAGGTGCCGATCAGGGAAATGGGAACGGCGAGGCTGGCGATGACGGTGGCGCGCACGCTGTGAAGAAAAGCGAAGATCACCAGCACCACGAGGACCACGGCCAGCACCAGTTCGATCTGCACGTGCTCGACCGAGGCGCGGATGCCGGTGGTGCGGTCGGACAGCACGCTCAGGCTGATATTCTGCGGGAGGCTCTGCTGCAGTTCGGGCAGGCGTTCCTTGATCGCGTCCACGGTGGCGATCACGTTGGCGCCCGGCTGGCGCTGCACGTTCAGGATGATCGCCGGCTTCATGTTGGCCCAGGCGCCCAGCTTGACGTTTTCGGCGCTGTCGACCACGCGCGCCACTTCCGACAGGCGCACCGGGGCACCGTTGCGGTAGGCGACGATCAGGTTGGCGTAGTCCGGCACCGTCAGCAGCTGGTCGTTGGCGTTGATGGTGTAGGCGCGCGCCGGGCCGTCGAAGCTGCCCTTGGCGCTGTTGGCGTTGGCGTTGGTGATGGCGGTGCGCAGGGTGTCCAGCCCCAGGCCGTACGAGGCCAGCGCATCGGTATTCGCCTGGATGCGCACGGCCGGGCGCTGGCCGCCCTGCAGCGTGACCAGGCCCACGCCCTGCACCTGGCTGATCTTCAGCGCGAGGCGCGTGTTGACCAGGTTCTGCACCTCGGTCAGCGGCATCGTGTCCGAGGTGATCGCCAGCGTCAGCACCGGCGCGTCGGCCGGGTTGACCTTGGCGTAGACCGGCGGCGCCGGCAGGTCGGTCGGCAGCAGCGAGCCGCCGGCGTTGATCGCGGCCTGTACTTCCTGCTCGGCCACGTCCAGCGTTTCGCCGAGGCTGAACTGCAGGGTGATGACGGACACGCCGGCCGCGCTGGTGGAACTCATGCGCGACAGGCCGGACATCTGGCCGAACTGGCGTTCCAGCGGCGCCGTCACGGTGCGCGCCATCACTTCCGGGCTGGCGCCCGGGTACAGGGTCTGCACCTGGATGGTCGGGAAGTCGACTTGGGGCAGCGCCGACAGCGGCAGGAATTTATACCCGACCAGGCCGGCCAGGATAATCGCCAGCATCAGCAGCGAGGTGGCGACCGGCCGGCGGATGAATGGTGCGGATGGACTCATGCTGCTACCTCACCTGCACTGCGTCGTTCCCGCACAGGGGAAAGCATGCCACTGGCATCCTTTCTTCCAAGTTCTGTTCGCGTCGCGTTAGCGCCAGCAAACTTGGATTCCCGCCTGCGCGGGAATGACGTGCCTCCACGCGAGAACGACGTACTTGCTGCTTTCATTGCGCTGCACCCTCCGGCTGCTGCTGGCGGCGGTGGCGGCGCTCGCCGCTCTGCGCACCTTCCTGGCCCTGCTGCTGCGGCTGCGCGCCTTCCGCGGCGGCCGGGGTGGCGCCGGGCGCCGCCGGCGCGGTGCCGCCCTGTGCGGTCGCACCCGCCGCGCCGTTGTGCTGGCCGCGTCCACCGCGCCCGCTCGCGCCCATGCCCTGCGGACGGTCGCCCGGCAAGGTCACCTTGGCGCCATCCTTCAAGCGGTCGGCGCCCTCGGTGATGACGGTCTCGCCGCCTTCCAGGCCGCTGACGACCTGCACGCGCTCGGCGTTGGCCTGGCCGCGCTTGACCGGACGCAGCGCCACGGTGCGGTTCTGCGGATTGAGCACATAGACGAAGTCGCCGGTGGAGCCGTGGCGCAGGGCCGTCACCGGCACCGTGATCGCGTTCTTGATGAGGTCGACCTGCAGGCGGATGTTGACGAACTGGCTCGGGAACAGCTTGGCCGGTTCGTTCGTGAAGCGGGCCTTGGCGCGCACGGTACCGGTCTGGGTGTCGACCTGGTTGTCCAGCGCCATGAACCGGCCGGTGGCGAGGGTATCGGTGCGGGTGCGGTCGAGCGCGGTGGCCGGCAGCGCCGCGTTGGCGTTGATGCGCTGCTGCAGGGTCGGCAACTGGTCCTGGGGCACGGCGAATTCGACGTCGATCGGCGACTGCTGGGTGATCACGGCGATGCCGTTGGCGTCGCCCGAGCCGACCAGGTTGCCGATGTCGACGGTGCGCAGGCCGACGCGGCCGCTGATCGGCGCGCGCACCTGGGTGTAGCCGAGGTTGATGCGGGCCAGGCTTTCGGCCGCCTTGTCGGTGGTGACGGCGCCTTCCAGCTGCTTGACCAGCGCGGCCTGGGTATCGACGTCCTGGCGCGCGATCGAATCCTGTTGCAACAGGGTCTGGTAGCGCTGCAGCAGCACGCGCGCGCTTTCCAGCTGGGCTTCGTCGCGCTGGCGCTGGCCGGTGGCCTGCAGGACGGCGGCCTGCGAGGTCCGCGCGTCGATCGTGGCCAGCACCTGGCCTTCCTTGACCAGCTGGCCTTCGGTGAACTGGATCTTCTGCAGCACGCCGCCCACCTGCGGCCGCACGGTGGCGACGGCGGCCGGGGTCACGGTGCCG
>CAJYQM010000453.1 GCA_913777025.1 uncultured Massilia sp.
TGGTTCTCGACGACCGGCTTGCCGTCGTCACGGACGACGTAGCTGTCGAAGTCGAAGTACACGCTGCGGTTCGCCAGGACGCCTTTCGGGTCGTTCAGCGGATCGACGTTGCCGGTCTCGACCGGGCGGATGTCGCGGCTGGTGTCAGCCGGCGGCGGGGCCTGGGTCGTCGGCTTCTCGACGACCGGCGGGGTTTCTTGCAGTTTTACCGGCGACGAGCAGGCCGACAGTACGGCGGCCGCGACGGCGATGAGGGCTACACTCTTGATGTTGCGCATGGTTTTTCTCCTGGTCAAAAAATGTTCACTTCATAAACGGGCCCCAGCTGGGCTCCCGAATGTTTCCCGCTCGAGTGGTCAAGCGTTGCTTGACGCGCCCGTCGACTGACACCACGGCCAGCGCAACGCGCCCGCCGCCCTTGGTCGCATACATGATGTATTTGCCGTTCGGCGAAAAACTCGGTTCGGAGGCCCCATCGGCCAGGCGTTGTTCCTGGCCGCTTGCCAGGTCCATCGCGTACAGGGAAAAACCGCCCTCGCGCTGCGAGATCCAGGCCAGCGTCTTGCCGTCCGAGGATACACGTGGGCTGATGTTGTAGCTGCCTTTGAACGTGACGCGCGTGGCTTGGCCACCGCTGACGCTCATCTTGTAGATCTGCGGGCCGCCGCTGCGGTCGCTGGTGAAATAGATGCTCTGGCCGTCGGCCGAGAACTGCGGTTCGGTGTCGATGCCGTTGCTGTTCGACAGGCGGCGCAGGCCGCTGCCGTCGGCGTTCACGATCCAGATCTGGGTATTGCCGGTCTTCGACAGCGACAGCGCCAGCTTGGTGCCGTCCGGCGACCAGGCCGGGGCCGAGTTGCTGCCGCGCTCATTGGCGACGACGGTGCGCTGGCCGGTCACCAGGTTCTGCACGTAGATCACCGGCTTGCGCAGCTCGAAGGACACGTAGGCGACCTTGCTGCCGTCCGGCGACCAGGCCGGCGAGATGATCGGTTCCTTGCCGTGGGCGGCGATCTGTTCGCCTTCGCCGTCGGCGTCGGCCACCACCAGCTGGTAGTCGCGGGCGGCGCGGTTTTCCTTCACGTAGGCGATGCGGGTCGAGAAGATGCCGCGCACGCCGGTCAGCTTTTCATAGACGTCGTCGGCGATCTTGTGCGCTTCCAGGCGCGTGAAGCGCGTCGCGACGGCATCGTTCATCTGCGACAGCTGCGACTTCTTGACCGTGTCCATCAGCTTGTAGCGCACTTGCAGGCGGCCGTCCGGCGTCTTCTCGACGGAGCCGACCACCAGCGCGTCGGCGCCGCTGGCTTTAAAGGCGGCCAGGTCGATGCTGGCGCTGTCCGAAATGGTCTGGCGCGCGTCGATGACCTTGAACACGCCGCTGCGCTCGAGGTCGGCGCGGATGATGGCGGACACTTGTTCCGGTGCCACGGATTCGTTCGCGAAAGCGGCGACGGCAACCGGGATCTGGTTGCTGCCCACGCCGGCGATTTCCACGCTCAGCTGGGCATGCGCGGCCGTGCCCATCAGGAGGGTGGCCGAAAACAGCAGGGTATGTAGTTTCTTCATGAGTGTCTCGGAATAGTTGAGGGCGAGTCTGCTCAGTTCAGGTCCTTCATTCGGAAGTTGACCGGCAGAGATCGCTCTACCGTACCATCTTTCTTCTTTGGCAGCGGTGACGATTTGTTAATGCTGCGTTCCACGGCATCGTCGAACTCCGGAATGCCGCTGCTCTTGGTTTTGCGCACCGATACGATTTCACCGGTCGGCAATTGCTCGACGACGAAACTGACCATCGGGTTGCCCGGGACGTCGGTATCGCCCGCGTAGTTCGCGTTGCTCTTGATCTTCGCGGCGATGGCGCCGAGGTAGCCGCTGTCCAGGCGCGGGGCGGTCGACTTGGCGGCCGTGCCGGTGCTGCCCGGATTCCCGTTGCCGGTGATGCGCTGCACTTCCATGTCGCGCAGCTTGGCCAGCTGGGCGGCTTCGGCCTTGGCGGCTTTGTCCTTCGCCGCTTTTTCTTTCGCAGCCTTGGCCAGTTTCTCGGCCTTTTCTTTCTCGGCCTTCTTCTTCTCGGCTTCTTCCTTCCTGGCGAGTTCCTTCTTCTCGGCGGCTTCGCGTTCCTTCTTCTCGGCCAGCTCGCGCTCTTTCTCGCGTTCCTTCTTCTCCGCGAGTTCACGCTCTTTCTTGTCGGCCAGCGCCTTGGCTTTCTTCTCGTCCGCGCGCTTCTGTTCCGCGAGCTCGCGTTCGCGCTCCAGGCGCTCCTGGCGTTCTTCCTCCGCCTGCTGGCGCTTCAGTTCTTCCTTGCGCTTCTTCTCGCGCTCGAGGGCGATGTCGGGCTGCTTCGGCGGTGCCGGTTCCTCGACCACGCGCGGCGCCGGCGCCGGAGGCGGCGGGGGCGTATCGGGCTGCGGTTCCGGCTCGGGTTCGGGTTCCGGCGCGGGCGGCGGCGGTGGCGGGGCGGCGGTCTGGGTGTTGACGTCCCAGACCTCGGCTTCGATCGTCACCGGGGTGTTGTTCTGCCAGCTGACGCCGATCCAGAGGAAGGCCAGCAGCAGGGCGTGCACGCCCACCGCCAGGCCGATCGAAGGCCAGCGGTTCGGTTCGGGCGGCACCCGGTAGGGGGCGCCGTTGTCAGTGGTGTGCTTCGTTGCCGACATCGGGATTCTTTACTTCGTGGCCAGGCCGACGCGGTTGATGCCCATCTTCTTGGCTTCCGAGATCAGCTGGATCACGTCGTCGTACTTGCTTTCGCGGTCGCCCGAGATCAGGACCGGGTAATCGGGATGTTCTTCATGCGCGGCGCGCAGGCGCTCGAGCAGG
This sequence comes from uncultured Massilia sp., assembly GCA_913777025.1. GTDB lineage: Bacteria > Pseudomonadota > Gammaproteobacteria > Burkholderiales > Burkholderiaceae_D > Telluria. The sequence continues at coordinate 2,824 of CAJYQM010000453.1, forward strand.
GCGGTGCGGTCGGCCACGTCTTCGAGGCCGTGCCCGTTCTTGCCGTTGATGCCGATCGAGAGCTGGCCCTTGTCGCGCACGGCGAGCGTGATGTAATCGTCGGGCGGCTGGGTCGAGCGCTCGGCGTTCGGCAGCTTGATCTCGCTCGGGTTCTGGGTCGGCGGCACCGCCATGAAGATGATGAGCAGCACCAGCATCACGTCGATGTAGGGCACGACGTTGATTTCGGATTTGAGCTTGCGCCGGCTGCCGCGCAGGTTGCTGTTGAAGGCCATGTCGATTCTCGTCGTCGGCGATCAGCGCGACTGGCGCTGCAGGATGTTCGAGAACTCCTCGACGAAGCTTTCGAAGCGGATCGCGAGGCGGTCGATGTCGTGGGTGAAGCGGTTGTACGCGACCACGGCCGGGATCGCCGCGAACAGGCCGATGGCGGTGGCGATCAGCGCTTCGGCGATGCCGGGCGCGACCGTCGCCAGGGTTGCCTGCTGGACGTTGGCCAGGCCGCGGAAGGCGTTCATGATGCCCCACACCGTGCCCAGCAGGCCGATGTACGGCGACACCGAGCCGACCGAGGCCAGGAAGTTCAGGTGGGTGTCGAGCGAATCGAGTTCGCGGTGGAAGGCGGCGCGCATCGCGCGGCGGGCGCCGTCCAGCACCGCACCGACGTCGAGGGCGTCGCGCGAAGCCTGCTTGCCCTTGATGAATTCGCCCATGCCGGCTTCGAAGATGCGGGCCAGCGGACCGCTCTGGTCGCGCTGGCTGCTGGCGCTCTGGTGCAGCGTGTGCAGGTTGCCGCCGGCCCAGAAGCTGCGTTCGAACTGTTCGGTCGCGCGGCGTGCGGCGCGCAGCGCGAACACCTTGCGGAAGATATAGGTCCAGCTGGTGACGGAAATCGCGAACAGCAGCGCCATCAGCAGTTGCACCAGCACGTGCGCGTGGCGGATCAATTCAATGAAGGAGAGGTCTTGGACTGCGTTCATCGGTGGATTCGTTCAGGTATATGGTTTAAGCGGCACGCATTTTAGCAGCGGCAAGGTCGGGAAGAGAACGGGGACGCATCGTGGCCGCATCGACGCAGCCGACTTTCACGTCGGCGGTCGCAAGCAGGGTGTCGCCACGCCAGGCCTGCTGCGCGAACTGCACCGAAGCGCGGCCAAGCTTCTCCACGGTGAGCAGCAACTTCACTTCATCGTCCAGGCGCGCCGCCGCAAGATAGTCGACACTGGCGTTGCGCACGACGAAAGCGGCACCTTCCACGGCGAGCACGCTCTGCTGGTGAATGCCGAGCGAACGCAACCATTCAGTGCGTGCCCGTTCGAAGAACTTCAGGTAATTCGCGTAATAAACGATCCCGCCGGCGTCGGTGTCTTCGTAATAGACCCTGACCGTCCAGGTGAAAACTGAAGGCATTTCAGCTGCCATAAATGAAATAGGGAAACATTTTACGCCATTTGAACCGCTTTATGTATCCTGGCGTACATATCCAGGGCGCTAAACCGAGAGTGCGGTGGCCTGCGCTCAGGAAAATGTGCTGTAGTAGACTCGACAACTGCATGTCAAGCCAACAACTGTAACACTTTTTCACAAGATGCAGCGCCATCGAAACAAACCCGAAATTATGGGTCAGAACACAACGGTAAGTAATATCTTGACAAAAATATTGCTGACGTGTCGCCCGTATGGACATCGCATGCCCGGGCCGGACCCTGGCGCTACGCTCGACTGTGCCTGTGCTCCGGCCCTGAAGTGAAATGGCTCAGCTGCGCTTGACGTTGAACGGCGCGAAGCCCTGGCAGGTCGGCATCATCTCGATCAGGTTGATGTTGACGTGCGGGGGCAGGGTGGAAATCCAGTAGGCGGTGGCGGCGATGTCTTCGGCGGTCAAGGGCTGGGTGCCTTCGTAGACCTTGGCGGCCGCGGCGTCGTCGCCCTTCAGGCGCACGTTCGAGAACTCGGTGCCGCCGCACAGGCCGGGTGCCAGGTTGGTGGCGCGCACGCCGGTGCCGACCAGGTCGGCGCGCAGGTTCAGCGTGAACTGTTCGACGAAGGCTTTGGTGGCGCCGTACACGTTGCCGCCCGGGTAGGGGTAGTGGCCGGAGATCGGAAGAGCACACGTCTGAACTCC
>CAJYQM010000454.1 GCA_913777025.1 uncultured Massilia sp.
GCTTCACCGGCGGCATCGTCTGGTGGGCCAACCAGGCCAAGAAGGAGCTGGAAGCGGCGAATCCGGGCCTGAAGATCATCGTCAAGACGGCCGCGAGCACGCCGGAACAGGCCAACCAGGTACAGGACCTGCTGGTGGTGAACAAGATGAACACGCTGGTGATCCTGCCGCTGGAATCGAGTTCGCTGACGCAACCGGTGGCACAGGTCAAGAACAAGGGCGTGTACGTGACGGTGGTCGACCGCGGGCTCACCAATGCCGCGGCCCAGAACGCCTACGTGGCGGGCGACAACAGCGCCTTCGGCCGCCTGCCGGCCGAATACCTGGCCAAGCGCCTGAACGGCAAGGGCAATATCGTGGTCCTGCGCGGCATGCCGAGCACCATCGACAACGAGCGCGTGAATGCCTTCAATGCCGAGATCAAGAAGTACCCCGGCATCAAGGTGCTGGACGCCAAGTACGGCAACTGGAATCGCGACGACGCCTTCAAGGTCATGCAGGATTACCTGACGCGGTTCAAGGGGATCGACGCCGTCTGGGCCGCCGACGACGACATGGCGATCGGCGTGCTGAAGGCGATCGAGCAGGCCAAACGCACCGACATCAAGGCGGTGTTCGGCGGCGCCGGCGCCAAGTTCGCGGTCAAGAAGGTGCTCGACGGCGACAAGCTGGTGCAGGCCGACGTGTCCTATTCGCCCAAGTTCATCTACGACGCGATCAAGATGACGGCCAACGCCCGCTTGAAGGGCGAGGCGCTGCCGGCCAGGACCATCATTCCCTCGGTCCTGATCACGCGCGACAACGCCCGCCAGTTCTACTTCCCGGACTCGCCCTACTGATTTTGCCCTAAACGATTTCGCCCTACTCATACCTAAGGACCCGCATGAAGACCATCAAGGGACCGGCGATCTTCCTGGCCCAGTTCATGGGCGAGCAGGCGCCCTTCGACACCCTGGACCACCTGGCCGGCTGGGCCGCCTCGCTCGGCTACCGGGGCATCCAGCTGCCGACCGACCCGCGCCTGTTCGACCTGGAAAAGGCGGTCGACAGCCAGGCCTACTGCGACGACGTGCGCGGCATGCTGGCCGCGCACGGGCTGGCGATCACGGAATTGTCGACCCACCTGCAGGGCCAGCTGGTGGCCGTGCACCCGGCCTACGACACCCTGTTCGACGGCTTCGCCCCGCTTGAAGTGCGCGGCAAGCCGCAGGCGCGCCAGGCCTGGGCCGTGCGCCAGCTCGAATGCGCGGCGCGCGCGTCCGAACGCCTTGGCCTTACCGCCCACGCCAGCTTTTCCGGCGCGCTGGCCTGGCCCTACCTGTACCCGTGGCCACAGCGCCCCGCCGGCCTGGTCGAGGAAGCCTTCACGGAACTGGGCCGGCGCTGGCGCCCGATCCTGGATGCCTTCGAGGACGCCGGCGTCGACCTGTGCTACGAGCTGCATCCGGGCGAGGACCTGCACGACGGCGTCAGCTTCGAGCGCTTCCTGGACGCGGTCGACCATCACCCGCGCGCCAGCATCCTGTACGACCCGAGCCACTTCATGCTGCAGCAGCTCGATTACCTGGCCTTCATCGACATCTACCACGAGCGCATCAAGGCCTTCCACGTCAAGGACGCCGAGTTCCGTCCAAATGGACGCCAGGGCGTGTACGGCGGTTATTCGGGCTGGCTGGAGCGCGCCGGGCGCTTCCGTTCGCTGGGCGACGGCCAGGTCGACTTCGGCGCCATCTTTTCGAAACTGGCACAGTACGACTACCCCGGCTGGGCGGTGCTGGAATGGGAGTGCTGCCTCAAGCATCCGGAAGACGGCGCGCGCGAAGGCGCGGACTTCATCCGGCGTCACATCATCCGCGTGGCCGAGCGCGCCTTCGACGACTTCGCCGGCAGCGGCGCCGACCGCGCCCAGCTGCGCGCCCTGATGGGGATCGCATCATGACGGCGCCCGTGCCGCGCAGGCTGCGCCTGGGCATGGTGGGCGGTGGCGACGGCGCCTTCATCGGGGCCGTGCACCGCATCGCCGCGCGCCTCGACGAGTGCTACGAGGTGGTGGCCGGAGCGCTGTCGAGCGACGCCGCCCGCGCGCTGCAGTCCGGGACTGCGATCCGGCTCGACCCGAGCCGCTGCTATGCCGACTTCCGCGAGATGGCGAAGGCGGAGTCGCAGCGCCCGGACGGCATCGACGTGGTCGCCATCGTCACCCCGAACCACCTGCATGCGCCGATGGCGGTCGCCTTCCTGGAGGCGGGCATCCACGTCATCTGCGACAAGCCGCTGGGCGTGTCGCTGGCCGAAGGCCGCTTCCTGGCCGCGCTGGCCCAGGCCAGGAACCGCGTGTTCGCCCTCACCCACACCTACACCGGCTACCCGATGGTGCGCCATGCGCGCGAGCTGGTGGCAGCGGGCGCCATCGGCCAACTGCGCATGGTCCACGTCGAGTACGCCCAGGACTGGATGGCCGAAGCCGACAAGCAGGACCCGGCCTTCCAGGCCACCAACTGGCA
>CAJYQM010000455.1 GCA_913777025.1 uncultured Massilia sp.
CGACCAGTTGCTCACCCTGGCGCGCATGCAGGAATCCTCGGGCGAAAAGGCCGGCACCGTGTCGCTCAAGCGCGCGATCCAGGAATGCCTGGAAGACCTGGTGCCGCTGGCCGAGGCCAAGGACATCGACCTGGGCGTGGTCGGCGAGGCCGATCCGCTGGTGGCCGGGCCGCTGGTCGACGTCAAGACCCTGGCCAAGAACCTGATCGACAACGCGATCCGCTACACGCCGCCGGGCGGCCGGGTCGACATCCGCATCGAGCCGGGCAAGGCCGGCGTCGACTTGTACGTCGAAGACAGCGGCCCCGGCATCCCGCAGGCCGAGCGGACACGCGTGTTCGACGCCTTCTACCGCGTGCTCGGCAACGGCCAGATCGGCTCCGGCCTGGGTCTGGCGATCACGCGCACCATCGCCGACCGGATCGGCGCCACCATCACCTTGATGGCGCCGGTCGACGGCGAACCCGGCCTGCACGTGCACGTGCGTTTCCCGGCTGCGCGCGCCAACTGATAGAATGCGCGCCTCCACCGGAGAGCAAGCATGGCTAAACAATTGACACTCGTCGTCGCGATGGACGCGGAGCGCGGCATCGGCATCGATAACAAGCTGCCCTGGCACCTGCCGGAAGACCTGGCCCACTTCAAGCGCGTCACGCTGGGCCAGCCGATCATCATGGGCCGCAAGACCTTCGACTCGATCGGCCGGCCACTGCCGGGCCGGCGCAACATCGTCGTCACCCGCAACCGCGACTGGTCGCACGCGGGGGTCGAGGTCGCGCACTCGCTGCAGGAGGCGATCGCGATGGCGGGCGACGGTGCGGGCAACTGCACCGCCAGCATCATCGGCGGCGCCCAGATCTTTACGGAATCGATGGCGCTGGCCGACCGCATGATCGTCACCCACATCGACAGGGTGTATGCCTGCGATACCTTCTTTCCCGAAATCGACGGCGAGCGCTGGACGGCCACCGCGCGCGAGCCGCAGCACGCGGCCGCGGGCGACCTCGATTTTTCCTTTGTCACCTACGAACGACTGAATTAAGCAGCGATGTCAGGACACGGTTTTCACGTACACGGCCCGCATGACCATGCGGTCGAACACGTCGCGCAGGGCCACGGCGCCGGCGACGGCTTTTCCAACAATATCGCGGTGATGACCGCCGTGCTGGCCACGGTCGGCGCGCTGTTCGGCTACCTGGGCGGCGCGACGCAGAACGACGCCGCCCTCTTCAAGAACAACGCCGCCATCGCCAAGACCACCGCGGCGAACGCCTGGAACTATTACCAGGCCAAGTCGAACAAGCAGAACCTGGCCGAACTGGCCGCCACCTTGCCGGGCGTGGACAATGCCCGCTACAAGGCCGACGTGGCGCGCTACGAGACCGAAAAGGCGGGCATCAAGAAGGAAGCCGAGCAGCACGAGGCGCAGTCCGAGGCCTGGAACGAGAAGTCGGAAAAGGCCCTGCACAGCCACCACCAGTGGGCACTGGCCACCACGGCCGAGCAGATCGCCATCTCGCTGGCCGCCATCACGCTGCTCACGCGGCGGCGCTGGCTCCTGAGCGCGACCTATGCGGTGGCCGCCGTCGGCATCGCGCTGGGTGCGTTCGCCTGGCTGCACGTGGACCCGATCGGGGCGCTGTTCGCCGCCGGGCACTGAGCGCTCAGCGCATGCTCAATGCGCACCCGCCGGCCGCGGCAGCGCGCGCCGTTCGCCGAACTGGCGACGCAGCACGGCATGGCGGTGCTCGAAGAACTTCGAGATGAACCAGGCCACGACCCGGGTGGCGAAGCGCGGCGTGAACTCGACGGTGTCGACCACACGGGTGCCGTCGCCGGCCGGATCGATCAAGCGCTCGTGGCGCCACTCCTTCATCGAGAGCAGCGGCGACTGCTCCACGAAACGCCGTCCAGGCTCCATCTCGACGAAGGTCAGGCGCGACAAATCGACCGGCACCAGGCCGAACAGCAGGAACTTGCAGTTCCCCAGCGGCTTGCCCAGGCTGTTGCCGTCCTGCGGCACGCCGGTCATGCCCTTGGGGAACTCCAGCTTCAGGATCGGCCCCATCTCGGCGTCCACGCCGCGCACGGACGTGCTCCAGTTCCACAGTTCCCCCGGCGTCCGGGGAACCTTGCTCTCGAATTTCACGCGTACGGTACTCATGTCGGCCTCGGCTGGGGAATGCGGCGCTGCGGATGCTTGCAGGATCACTTTACGTCGGCCCTGCCATACTTTCCGTTAGTCCCTTAACGTAGCGAGCCGATATGGCCCTTTTCGGACGGCGGCGGCCGGCGGGCTTCAGGGAGATTTGTTGCCGGGACGCGGCCCGGGTGGACGAGCGCCGCGTCCTGACGACACAAGAGTGCGCCGCGGATCGGCAAACGCCATTAGTCTGGCGTCTCCAGCCATAATTTTTTTACCAATTGACGCGCATTTCTGCGAAAATCCGCTTCTCATTTTTTACGGTGCCGTGCCCGGCCGCCTTCCCTGACCCGGAAGACGGCGCGCACGGCGCTTCGCTTTGGAGCTGTCCATGAAATTTCGTTTCCCTATCGTCATCATCGACGAGGACTTCCGTTCCGAGAACACCTCGGGCCTCGGCATTCGCGCACTTGCGGCCGCGATGGAAAAAGAAGGCATGGAAGTGCTGGGCCTGACGAGCTACGGCGACCTGTCCCAGTTCGCCCAGCAGCAGTCGCGCGCCTCGGCCTTCGTGCTGTCCATCGACGACGAGGAATTCGGCGGCGGCACGGTCGAGGAAACCAACTTCGCGCTGTCGGCCCTGCGCGCCTTCGTGCAGGAGATCCGCCACAAGAACTCGGACATCCCGATCTACATCTACGGCGAGACCCGCACCAGCCGCCACATTCCGAACGACATCCTGAAGGAGCTGCACGGCTTCATCCACATGTTCGAGGACACGCCGGAATTCGTGGCGCGCCACATCATCCGCGAAGCCAAGGCCTACCTGGACAGCCTGGCCCCGCCGTTCTTTCGCGCGCTGGTCAACTACGCCAACGACGGTTCCTACTCCTGGCACTGCCCGGGCCACTCGGGCGGCGTCGCCTTCCTGAAGTCGCCCATCGGCCAGATGTTCCACCAGTTCTTCGGCGAGAACATGCTGCGCGCCGACGTCTGCAACGCGGTCGAGGAACTGGGCCAGCTGCTGGACCACACCGGCCCGGTCGCGCGCTCCGAGCGCAACGCCGCGCGTATCTACAACGCCGACCACTGCTACTTCGTCACCAACGGCACCTCGACCTCGAAC
>CAJYQM010000456.1 GCA_913777025.1 uncultured Massilia sp.
GATCGTCGCGCGCCTGGCGCAGTTCGGCAAGCTGGGCGGCTTCCACTTCAACGACAGCAAGTACGGCGACGACGACCTGGATTCCGGCTCGATCAATCCTTTCCAGCTGTTCCTGGTCTTCAACGAACTGGCGGACGCCGCACTGCGCGATGGCCCGGCCTTCAACCCGGCCTACATGCTGGACCAGTCGCACAACGTGACCGACCCGATCGAGAGCCTGATGAACAGCGCCGTCGAAGTCCAGCGCGCCTACATCCAGTCGGCCCTGGTCGACCGCGCCGCGCTGGTCGAGTACCAGACCAATAACGACGCCCTGCAGGCGGCCCAGACGCTGAAGGCAGCCTTCCGCACCGACGTGAGCCCGATCCTGGCGATGGCGCGCGTGCGTTCCGGCGGCGCCGCGGACCCGGTGGCGTGCTACCGCGCTAGCGGATATCGCGACCGCGTGGCCAGTAGCCGTCCGGTGAAGGCCGGGGCGAGCAGCAGCGGGATTGTCTGATCGCATTGCTGATAGGTTGCGCTAGCCTGAGTCGTTAGCGCCAACTCGTCGCCCCCGCGCAGGCGGGAAAGCGCCACTGGCGCTTTCCCCCAAGTTTGCCGGCGCATCGACAGCGCAAGCAGAACTTGGGTCCCCGCCTGCGCTGGGACGACGGACTCACGGCCAACGATGCACGCGCGTGCATTGAACCGCCGATCCCGTTTTCCAGGAGTCCCATCCGAATGAGCAAGCGCCCCCAGCGCAAGCCGTTCGCTGCCCGCGTCGCGCCCTGCGCACTGGCAGCGGCACTGCTTTGCACACTGACCGCCCACGCCGTCGCCCCGGCACCCACCGTCTCCAATTCCTTCGCCGACGTCGCCGCACGCCTGGCCAGCCCGCCCGACGACGCCAGACCCATGATGCGCTGGTGGTGGTTCGGCCCCTCCGTCGCCCATCCCGAACTCGAACGCGAAATCAAGGCCATGAAGGCCGGCGGTTTCGGCGGCTTCGAGATCCAGCCGGTCTACCCGATGGAGCTCGACGACGCGGCGCGCGGCATCCATAACGTGCCTTACCTGTCGCCCGAATTCCTCGAGGCGGTAAGTTTCGCCAACCGCACCGGCCGCGCCAATGGCCTGCGCGTGGACATGACGCTGGCCAGCGGCTGGCCCTACGGCGGTCCGCACATCACCGTCGACAAGGCCGCCTCGCGCCTGCGCCGCGCCAGCGCCGAGCTGCCGGCGGGTGCCACCAGTTACGCGCTGCCGGCCGTGATGAATGGCGAGAAGCTGATCGCGACCTTCGTCGGCAGCGACGCCGCAGATCCGGCGCGCCTGCAGTTGGTCGATCCGAAACCGGTCGGCACTGGCCGCGCCGCCATCGCGGCCAGCAGCGAGAAACGCGTGGTCGTATTCTACGTGGCATCGCGCACCGGCCAGCAGGTCAAGCGCCCGGCGCTGGGCGCGGAAGGCTTCGTGCTGGATCACCTGAGCAGGAAAGCCATCGACTACCACCTGAAGGTCGTGGCCGAGCCGCTGATGAAAGCCTTCGGCGACGCGCCGCCCTACGCCGTGTTCTCGGACAGCCTGGAGGTCTACAACACCGACTGGACCGACGACTTCCTCGACGAGTTCAAGAAGCGCCGCGGCTACGATTTGCGGCCCTATCTGCCGGCCATCGAGACCGGCCAGGGCCCGGACGCCGGCGGCGCGCGCCACGACTGGGTGCAGACCCAGACGGAGCTGGTCAACGAGCGCTACCTGACGCCGGTGAACGACTGGGCCAAGGCGCATGATACCCAGTTCCGCTCGCAGACCTATGGCGAGCCGGCCGTGTCCCTGTCCAGCAACCGCCTGGTGGCGCTGCCGGAAGGCGAGGGGCCGCAGTTCCGCGAATTCTCGTTCACGCGCCTGGCCACGTCGGCCGGTCACTTGTACCAGCGCCCGGTGATCTCGGCCGAGACCTGGACCTGGCTGCATTCGCCGGCCTTTGCCGCCACGCCGCTGGACATGAAGGCCGAAGCGGACCGCATGCTGCTCGAAGGCGTGAACCTGTTCGTCGGCCATGGCTGGCCCTACACGCCGCCGGGCACCAAGGAACCGGGTTACTCGTTCTATGCCGCCGCCGTGTTCAACGACCACAACCCCTGGTGGAACGTGATGCCCGACGTGACCGGCTACCTGACGCGCATGAGCTATCTGATGCGCCAGGGCGAGCCGGCCAACCAGGTCGCCGTGCTGCTGCCGAACGACGACGTCTACGCTTCGCTCAAGCCGGGCAAGGTATCGCTGTCGGCCGAGATGCACAAGCACGTCACGCCGGCGCTGACCGAACAGATCCTGGACGCCGGCCAGAACCTCGACTACATCGACGCCGAAGCCATCCTGGCACTCGGCGTGAAGTACCCGGTGCTGGTGATGCCGCACGTGACGCGCCTGTCGCCGCAGGTGCTGGCCAAGCTGCAGGATTATGTGCGTGGCGGCGGCAAGATCATTGCCGTAGGCAGCAAGCCCTCGCTGGCGCCGGGGCTGCAGGATGCCCGGCGCGTATCAAGCCAGGTGGTGGCGGCGTCGAACGCGCTGTTCGCCTCCAGGAACGTGCAGCTGGTGGCCGACGATGCGGCGGTCGGCGCCGCCTTGAAATCCGCGCTGGCGCCGGATCTGGCGCTGTCGAACGACCAATCCGACGTCGGCTTCGTGCGCCGC
>CAJYQM010000457.1 GCA_913777025.1 uncultured Massilia sp.
CGAACACACCGGCTCGGGCACGAGCGCCATCTATGCGCGCGAAAACGCCACCGTCGAGCTGTCCGGCAGCGGCGACGTGACGGTCTACGGCAATCCGGACAAGCGCAACGTGACGCGTCACGGCAGCGGCAGCGTCAGTTACCGCGACTGAGCCCAAGATAGGCAAGTGCGCCCCGGCCGGCGGCGCGGCCGCCGGCAAAGCAGGCGGTCAGCAGGTAGCCGCCGGTCGGCGCTTCCCAATCGACCATCTCGCCGGCCACGAACACGCCCGGCACCGCGCGCAGCATGCCGGACGGCCCCGACAGCGCCTCGAAGCGCACTCCGCCGCCGCTGCTGATGGCTTCGTCGATCGGGCGCGGGCGTACCAGGGTCAGGGGCAGCGCCTTGAGCGCACGCGCGAGCCGCACCGGGTCCGCGTATTCGTCCTTCGACAGGCATTCATGCAGCAAGCCCGATTTCACGCCCTTGATCCCCAGGCGGCTCTGCAGGTGGCTGGACATCGAGCGCGTGCCGCGCGGATGCGCCACCTCGGCCAGCACGCGCTCTGGCGCGTGGTCGGGCAGCAGGTCGATCCAGACCGTGGCGTGGCCGCCCGCCGCGATCCGGTCGCGGATCGGTGCCGAGAGCGCGTACACCAGGCCGCCCTCGATGCCGGTGGCGGTGACCACGAACTGGCCCTTGCGCCATTGCGGCTTGCCGTCCGGCCCGGCCACGCCCAGCGCCACCGTGCTCAGGTGCGCGCCCGCGTGGCGGCCCGCGAAGTGTTCGCTCCAGTCGGCGTCGAAGCCGCACTTCATCGGCACCAGCGGCGCGACCTCCACCCCCTTCTGCGCCAGCAGCGGCACCCAGGCGCCGTCCGATCCGAGCCGCGCCCAACTCGCCCCGCCCAGCGCCAGCACGGTGGCGTCGGCGCGCTCCCGCGTTTCGCCGTCCGGCGTCATGAACACCAGGTCGTCGCCCCGCCAGCCGATCCAGCGGTGGCGCATGTGGAAGCGCACACCGGATTCGCGCAGGCGGTGCAGCCAGGCGCGCAGCAGCGGCGCGGCCTTCATCTCCGTCGGGAACACGCGGCCGCTGCTGCCGACGAAGGTGTCGATGCCCAGGCCGTGGATCCACTCGCGCACCTGGTCCGGGGTGAAACCCTCGAGCCAGCGCGCAACCTCGCTTCTGCGCTTGCCGTAACGGGCAACGAAGGCGTCGATGGCTTCCGAGTGGGTGATGTTCATGCCGCCCTTGCCGGCCAGGAGAAACTTGCGTCCGCTTGACGGCATCGCGTCGTACAGGTCAACGCTTACGCCGCCCGCGGCCAGGACTTCGGCGGCCATCAGGCCGGCGGGGCCGCCGCCGATGACGATGGCGCGGCGGGACGATGTGGAGGCTGGGGACATGATGCGGTCGAAAAACGAAAGAGCCGCATTGTAGTCGAAGCGGCGCGCAAAAAGAGATGTAAAGGGACCTTGACATCGCTACGGACCGGGTCTACGATGTCAAGCATACTTTACATCAAGGAGTGCGGACATGCACGAAAAACAGGTGGCGCGGGCCTACCGCGCCGAGTTGTGGATCGCGGTGGCGGTGTATGTGGTGCTGCTGTTCGGCTCGATCACCTTCGCCCGGCCGATGGCGCACGGCCTGCCGCGCACCGTGCTGCTCTTGCTGCCCATGGCCGGCTTCGCGCTGATGATCCGGGCGATCGTGCGCCACGTCGCGCGCATCGACGAATACCAGCGCCTGCGCATGCTGGAATCGCTGGGCATCGCCTTCGCCATCACCGGTGCCGTGAGCTTCAGCTACGGTTTCCTGGAGACCGCCGGCTTTCCGAAGCTGTCGATGTTCACCGTCTGGATCGTGATGGGCGTGAGCTGGGGCGCCGTCAACCTGGCGCGCAAGTGGATGGAGCGATGAATAACCTGATCCGAGAATTGCGCGCGGCCCACGGCTGGAGCCAGGCCCACCTGGCCGAGCTGCTGAGCGTGTCGCGCCAGACCGTGATCGCCATCGAGACCGGCAAGTACGACCCGAGCCTGCCGCTGGCGTTCGCGATATCGAAGCTGTTCGAACAACCGATCGAAGCCATTTTCCTACCTGACCAGGAGTGACCATGAGACTCTGCAAGAACCTGCGCCTGACCCGTCCCGCCCTTTTCGCCTTTGCGCTGCTGCTGGCACTCGGCGCTTTCCAGCCAAGCAAGGCCGCGGACGCCGTCGAGCAGCCCCGGCAACTCGCAGCCGCCATCGCAGCGGGCGAGCGCTTCGAAGTCGGCGGCGTGCTGGTCGAGCGTCACGGCGCGGCAAGCGGACGTCCGCTGATCCTGGTTCCCGGCTTGTCCAGCGGACCTTGGACATGGCAAGCCACGATCCGTGCCTTCGCACCCACGAATCCGGTCTACGTGCTGACCCTGCCCGGCTTCGACGGCCGCCCGCCCGCGCCATCGACACCCTTCGCCGCGGCGCGCAGCGCGATCGAACAACTGATTTCCATGCGCCGCCTCGAGAAACCGGTCATCGTCGGCCACAGCCTGGGCGGCATCCTCGGCTTTGCGGTGGCGGAAGACCAGCCGGCATTGCTGGGCGGCGTGGTCAGCATCGACGGCCTGCCGGTCATGCCTGGCACCGAGATGATGGCGCCAAGCCAGCGCGCGCAGTTCGCCGAAGGGATGCGCGCTCGCGTCGCGAACGCGGCGCCGGATGCCTTTGCCAGCCAGCAGCAGGTGTACATGCGCACGATCGGCGTGCTCGACATGGCCCAGGCCGACGCCTTGGCCAAGCTGTCCGCGCGCAGCGATCCGGCGTCCGTCGGCCAGTATGCCGCCGACGTGCTGAACGAGGACCTGCGCCCTGGCCTGAAGACCATCCAGGCGCCGGTGCTCTTGATCTCGCCCTTCCATGACCTCGACGATACCCAGCGCGGCATCACCCAGGACGCCAAGACCGGCTACTACAAGGCGCTGGCAGAGGGCGTGCCGCGCCTGCAGGTGGTTTCCGTGTCGCCGGCGCGACACTTCGTGATGATCGACCAGCCGGCACAGGTCGAGAGCCTGATTCGCGACTTCCTCAAGACCCTGTAATCCGTGCGGCCGTGTGCCGGAATCGACGCCGCGGCGCAGCATGGCCGCGG
>CAJYQM010000458.1 GCA_913777025.1 uncultured Massilia sp.
CGCCCCGGCGCGCCTGCAATGGCTGCAGGTGCGCCGGGGCGGCACCGAAGCGCGCGAAGGTCTCAGCCAGGCGCGCCAGGTCCGGGACCGGCGCGCCCAGCTCCTTCAGGCGCGCCACCACGCGTGCCAGGCGGACCGCCTCGACCGGCTTGAGCACATAGTCGAGCGCATGCACCTCGAAGGCTTCGATGGCGTGGCTATCGAAGGCGGTGACGAAGACCACGCGGGTCGGCGCGGTCTTGGCCTGGGCCACCTGCAGGCCGGTCAGGCCCGGCATGCGGATGTCGAGGAAGGCGAAGTCCGGCTTCAAGGTGTCGACCAGGGACAGCGCCGCGAAGCCGTCTTCCGCCTCGCCGACGATCCGCAGGTCCGGCCACAGGGCCTCGAGCTGCTCGCGCAGCATGTCGCGCATGTGCGGCTCGTCGTCCGCGATGATGGCTGTGATATTCATGATCGATGCTCACTATTATTTCCACAGGGAATGATAAGCGATGCCAGCCGCGTGGCGCTAGGCTTTCGGCGCCGCGACCACATACACGCCGCTCCTGGCCCCGCGCCGCGACACGCCCCAGTCCTTGCCCAGGTCGCTCGTCTCCACGGCGGCGCAGTCCCAGCTGCCGCCCGCCGGCGGCTGGTAGCAGATGGCCAGGCCGGCGGTGCCGGCGTGGCGGCTCTTGGACAGGGTGAAGAAGACCAGGCCCGCCGGCGCGTCGAAGGTGCTGACGTATTCGAAACCGTCGATCACGGCGCCCGGCACGGTGTCGACCGGCACCGCCGGCGACCACTTGCTGCGCCAGCTCAGCGTATTGCCGGGCTGGCGCGGCGGCGTCACGCCCGGCATCGCGGGCACGTACGGCGGCGCGATCACCTTGGCCAGGCTGGCGACGCAGGCGGCGGTGCGGGCCGGCAGTGCCGTGCCCAGGATCACCCCCATCTTCCACTCCGGCTCCTGGTAGCCGGCGCCGATGAAGGTGCCGGTGACGCCGCGGTAGTCGTGGACGTCGACCTGCACGCGCAGCGCCTCGTTCAGCGTGCTGCCCGACGGCGACACCAGGCTGGTGACGTCGTAGGCCGGGCTGTCGTAGTGGTAACGGGGGGCGAGGGTCCAGCCGCCGCGCTGGGCCGGGCCGCCGGTCGGCTCCTCGGCGCCGCAATAGGCCAGGATCTCGCGATAACCGGCGTCGGAGACGGGCGCCGTGCCCGTGTCTTGCTCGCCCGCGCCGCAGCCGGCCAGCAGGGTGGCGGCAAGGCCGATGGCGATGGCGGCGCGGCGAGGACGGATCTTGTCGGTAGGCTGTGTCATGGTCGGGATTCCCTTGTTGTGGACAGGCGCATCGTGCCCGCCCGCGCCACCGGACCCAAGCCGCTTGCGACGGACGCGGCCCCGCCGGGAACGAAACCGGGTGTTTTCGCCACGAAGCGCCGCCCGCCTTGAGCATCACCAGCGGCACGGCAGGGATGCCGCCACTCCTTACCCGGCAACCGATGAAGGTCGTGGCGCGCAAGGGCCTGCACCTGCAGGCGCCGGGCCAAGATCATCCAGTCAAAAGGCGGGTTGCGGGCGTCGGAAAAACTGCGGCAGGCGGCGCTGATGCTGTCGCGGCCGCCCGGGGTGATGCGATGCAGTTGCGCAGTGCTGATGCCTGCCTGTCATCGCCATGACATTGCCGCTAGATAATATATATCATTGTTGTCAGTATCAATAACCGGAAGCCATGACGCATTGTCTTGCGAACGCATGACGCGAAGGCCTACAGACACGCCGCCGGCGGCTTCCTATGATGGCCGCATATTCATAGCGAACTGATTCAAAGGAGAACCCATGAACCGCCCACCGACCGAACGACGCACCACCCTCGACGCCAGGAACACGTCCGCGATTGTCCGGCGCGGCCTGCTGATGCAGCGCGACACCGGCACCGTCAGCGCCCTCGAATACCTGAAAGCGCATGCGGTAGAGACCGCCGTGATCCAGCGCGTGCTGTCGGGACAGTCCCTGCGCGAAGAGGATGCGCAAGCGCTGGACCTCGTCGCCGACGAGGCCTGAACCGGGACCGTCTCAGCCGTCGATCAACCCGGGATCCCAGGCGTGGACGGTCTGGCGCTGCTCGCCCAGCCCTGCGATCCCCAGCCGCATCACGTCGCTCGGCTTCAGGTAGCGCGGCACCGGCTTGCGCCCCATGCCCACGCCCGGCGGGGTGCCGGTGCTGATCACGTCGCCCGGATTCAGGGTCATGAAGCGGCTGATGTAGCTGACCAGCTCGGCCACGCCGAACACCATGGTGCGGGTATTGCCGTCCTGGCAGCGCTCCCCGTTCAACTCCAGCCACATGGCCAGGTCCTGCGGATCCGGCACCTCGTCGGCCGTCACCAGCCAGGGGCCGACCGGACCGAAGGTGTCGCAGCCCTTGCCCTTGTCCCACTGGCCGCCGCGTTCGAGCTGGTATTCGCGCTCGGACAGGTCGTTCACCACGCAATAGCCGGCCACGTAATGGAGCGCATCGTCCTTGCTCACGTAGCGCGCGCGGGTCCCGATCACCACGCCGAGCTCCACTTCCCAATCGCTCTTGACCGAGCCCTGGGGCAGCACCACCGGATCGTTGCAGCCGATGATCGAACTGATGGCCTTGGTGAACAGCACCGGCTCGGCCGGCACCGGCATGTTCGATTCGGCCGCATGGTCCGAGTAATTCAGGCCGACGCAGATGAACTTGCCGATGTCGGCGACGATGGGGGCGATACGGCCGGGCGCCGCCACCAGCGGCAGCGCGTCCGGGTCGAGTTCCGCGAGGCGCGCCAGCGAAGCCTTGCCGAGGTCCTTCGCCCTCAGGTCGGGCAGCACGCCGGCCAGGTCGCGCACCTGGCCCCGGCCATCGATCAATCCGGGTCTTTCCTGGCCCTTGAGGCCGTAACGCAGCAGTTTCATGGCTTCCTTTTATATGAGTCCAACACATCAACGCAAACGGTAGAAACGGCGCGCGTTCAGGCCGAACACGGCCTCGCGCGCGCCAGCATCGAGATGGGCCGTCAGGGCTTCGCACAGCGCCAGCCAGCCCCCGTAATCGGCGGCCAGGTCCAGCACCGGCCAGTCGCTGCCCCACAGCACCCGGGCGGGCCCGAACAGGTCCAGGATCGCCTCGGCACAGGGGCGCACGGCCTCCGCCCCCCTCGTCCCCGC
>CAJYQM010000459.1 GCA_913777025.1 uncultured Massilia sp.
GTGCGGGCCGAAGGGCAGGCCGCGGTTGTGCGGCGGATAAACCTGGGGACCGTGGTGGTTCAGGAACAGGAAGGGGTCGATCTGGTCGACGTGCGGCCCCGGCACCGGACGCTGGGTGATCAGGTCGCCGATGTCGTCGCGCATGGCCGGGTGCAGCCGCTGGATGCTCTTGTAGCTCATGTCTTGTCACTCTCGAATGATTGCCATGTCCATCACTGTACCGGATTGCGCAGCAGGCCGCCGCTTCGCTTTTTCTTTACGGCGAGCGCAGGCGTGCTTCTCGCTGCACAGGCTTCCTGCTAGACTCCTTGCGCTTTTGCAATCACGGAGACACGGGTCCACAATGAAGAAGAAACACACCCTGGCCGCGCTGCTGCTGGCCGCCATCGCCACTGCCGGCGCCCAGGCCGCGCCGGTCCAGCCGGGCGAAGCGGCGCTGAACGCCGCCAAGCACGCCGCCACCGCCTACCGCACCGACGTGGTCGACCTGCTGGCCGGCCTGGTCGGCTACAACACGGTGGCCGACAAGGACATCCCCTGCGACAAGAACCCGACCCATCTCCGCTTCAAGGATTTCCTCAAGCAGCAGGCCGGCCGCTTCGGCCTCGATGTCGCCGACCACGGCTGCGTGGTGGTGATCGGCCTGGGCCAGGGCGAGGAAAAGATCGGCCTGGTCGCACACGGCGACGTACAGCCGGTCGACCCGGGCAAATGGAAGAAGTCGCCGTTCGAACTCGACCGCACCAGCGAGCCCGGCAAGCTGCTGGCGCGCGGCGCCGAGGACGACAAGGGCCCGATCGCCACCGCCCTGTATGCGATGAAGTCGCTGAAGGATGTGCAGCTGCCGCTGTCCAAGCGGATCGAGCTCTACGTCTACATGGCCGAGGAATCGGACTGGGCACCGCTGGAAGCCTTCGTGAAAACCCATCCGCTGCCGCAGGTGAACATCACGCTGGACGCCGAGTATCCGGCGGTGACTGCCGAGAAGGGCTACGGCACGCTGGCCGTCACGCTGCCGAAGACCCCGGCGCCGGAAGGAACGGATCCTTATATCGGCGCATTCGGCGGCGGCTTCTTCGGCAGCCAAATCCCGGAAGACGCGCAGGCGAGCGTCGCCCGCGCCACCCCGGCGCTGGAAGCGCAGATCCGCCAGCGCGCCGCCAAGCAGAGCGGCATGCAATACGGCTTCGCCTGGAAGGGCCAGGACCTGCAGGTGACGGCCAAGGGCGTTTCGGCCCACTCCTCGAAACCCGAGGACGGCATCAACGCCGTCAGCATGCTGGCCGACGCGCTGGCCGTGCGCAGCTGGCCGGACAACGCGGCAGGGGCCACGGTCAACTTCCTGAACGACATGGTCGGCACTGGCTACCTGGGCGAGAAGTTCGGCAACATCGCCTACCGCGACGCCTTCATGGGGCCGATGACCTTCGCACCGACCGTGATCCGGCAGAAGGCCGAGGGCATCGAAGTCTCGATCAACATCCGCCGCCCGCAAGGCAAGACCGGCGAACAGCTGAACAACGAGATCAACGCCGCGCTGGCCCAGTGGCAGGGCGCGCACGGGGCGCCGGCCGGCGTGCAGGTGGAAATCGGCGATCCGTGGATCCAGAAGGATGCGCCGCAGCTGCCGGTACTGATGGGCGTGTTCTCGTACTACACCGGCATCAAGGACCCGAAGCCGGTGGCGGTCGGCGGCGGCACCAATTCGCGCCTGTTCCCGCGCGCCGTCAGCTTCGGTCCATCGATGCCGCGCAGCGTCTATACCGGGCATTCCGAACACGAGTTCATCACCGTCAAGCAACTGCTGCTGAACCTGGAGATGTACACGGCCATGCTTGCCGAGCTGGCGAAATAAGCGCCGCGCCATCCGCCCCCAACCCATGCCCGGCGCAGCGCCGGGCATTTTTTTGCACTGCATCATCATGACCTGCGCCAGACTGTCTCGAGCACGCATTTCACGCGTTCGGCCCTGCTGGCGCCTGTCAGCCGATATCTCGCCAAAACCAGAGAATTATTCTATTGATGCTGTAGGCGCCGACCTACGAAGCACCCTGTTTCATAGGGAAGAACGACTGCCGGCACGCGCTTTCCCTAGGAGAGAAAGGAGACGCTGCCGGCGCTTGCGCGACCTCGGCCTTGCTGTCTGTTGATGACTGGAAAATCAAGCCCTGCGCGCAAGAAAATGTGGCGAAAAGTGCATGTTAGGATCGGTTCCTCACTGCGAGTGCGATACCGGAAGTCGTATCGTGCAACTCGTGAGCTCGACACTCATTGCCATGCACAGACAAGAACGCGTAAAACCAGACGGACGACAACTTACCCTGTACAGCAACCATCCGATCCCGGAAGGGCTGGCAGCGCCCAGCCCGTTCCCGGAACCGCAGCACGCCAATCCGCACCTGCGCTGGCATCCGCTGCGCGGCGAATGGGTGACCTATGCCGCCTATCGCCAGAACCGCACCTACCAGCCGCCGCCGCAGTACAACCCGCTGGCGCCGATGACGGACGCGGCGCACCAGACCGAGGTGCCGGCCGGCGAATACGAGATCGCCGTGTTCGACAACCGTTTTCCCTCGCTGGCGCCGGATGCCCATGATCCTCCCGCGCTCAACGTGCCGACCGCGCCCGCCAACGGCAAGTGCGAGGTCGTGGTGTTCACCCAGGACCCATCGACGGCGCTGGGCCATTTGCCGCTGTCGCGCATCGAACTGCTGCTGGAAGTGTGGGGCGACCGCACGCGGCGCATGGAGGCACTGCACCAGCACATCCAGTACGTGCTGCCGTTCGAGAACCGCGGCGCCGAGGTCGGCGTCACGCTGCACCATCCGCACGGCCAGATCTATGCCTATCCCTTCGTGCCCGCGGTGCCGGCGCGCCAGCTGGCGCAGGAGCGCGAATATTACCTGCAGCACGGATCGAGCCTGCTGTGCGACATGGCGCGTGACGAAGCCGCCGACGGCCGCCGCGTGCTCTACCAGGACGATTACGCGATCGCCTTCGTGCCGGCCTGCGCGCGCTATCCGTACGAAGTCTGGGTGATGCCGACCGCGCCCTGCAAGGATTTCGCGGCCTTGACCCCGCCCCAGCGCGAGAGCCTGGCGCGGGCATTGAAGACCGTGCTGCTCAAGTTCGACAGCCTGTGGGACCGGCCTTTCCCTTACCTGATGGCCTGGTACCAGGCGCCGCTCGACGGCGCGGACCATCCGGAAACCCAGCTGCACGCCCAGTTCTACCCGCCTTACCGCACGCGCGACCGCCTGAAATACCTGGCCGGCACGGAACTGGCCGCCGGCATGTTCGCGATGGATGTCTTGCCCGAAACCACGGCCTACGAATTGCAGCAGGTCGACGTCAGCCTGGAGGAAATGGCATGAGCGCAATTCCCGACACCCGAGCGGCCGAGGTGGCCGACAAGCTGGCGCTGCTGCGCGAGACGCTGGATGCGACCGGCGCCGGCGCCATCCGCCTGCGCTGCCTCGACTGGTTTTCGTGGGTGACGGCCGGCGGCGATGCGTCCGTGATGCTGGCGGCGGACCTGGGGGCGGCCGAGGTGCTGGTCACGCGCGACGAAGCCGTGATCATGACCGACGAGATCGAAGGCGAGCGCCTGCGCCGCGAACAGGTGCCGGACGGTTTCACCTTCCACATCGCGCCCTGGGCCGAAGTGGAGCTGCGCGAAACCTATGTGCTGGGCGCGGCCGGCGGTGGCGCCATCCTCACCGATCGCCCCAACCACGTCGACCAGCCGCTGCCGGCCAGCCTGCGCCTGCGCCGCATGGTCTTGAACGCCGCCGAGCAGGAACGCTACCGCGCGCTGGGCCGCGAAGCGGCGCAGGCGGTGGGCGAGGTGCTGCGCGAAGCGCGGCCGGACTGGACCGAATTCCAGCTGGTGGCCGCCGCCGCCCGCGCGCTGTGGTCGCGCGGCATCCAGCCGGCGCTGGTGCTGGCGGCGGGGGAGCGGCGCCTGCCGCTGTTCGCGCATCCGGCCCCGACCCACGAGCGCCTGGGCGGGCGCGCCACGCTGGTGGTCTGCGCGCGCCGCCACGGCTTGTACGCGAACCTGACGCGTTCGGCCAGCTTCGGCCCGGCACCGCGGGAACAGGACGAGCTGCTGCAGGTCGAGGCGACCGGGCTGGACGCGATCAAGCCCGGCAACTCGCTGGCCGCGGTCTACCACGCGCTGGACGCCGCCTACCGCCACGCCAACCGGCCGGACGCCATCCGCGCCCACCACCAGGGCGGCATCACCGGCTACCAGGCGCGCGAGATCGTCGCCAGCCCGAGCACCGCGACCGGGCTGGAACCCGGCATGGCCTTCGCCTTCAACCCGGGCTTTGCCGGCATCAAGATCGAAGACACCTTCCTGCTCGGCCCGCACGGACTGGAAAACCTGACGCTGGACCCGCAATGGCCGGCGCGCGAGGTCCAGGGCCGGCCGAGACCACTTTGGCTGGAGATAACAACATGAATACGCCCGAGATCTTTTTCGGCGGCGCTCCCGAAGCGCTCGCCTCGGCCCCAGGCCGCGTCAACCTGCTGGGCGAACACACGGACTACAACGACGGCTTCATGCTGCCGGTGGCGACGCCGCAGCGCACAGAAGTGGCACTGTCGCGCAGCCATGACGATCAGCACCACCTGTACTCGGGCACGCTGGACGGCAACGTCACCTTCGCCGCGAAGGGCGGCAGCGCGCCGCAGGGCTTCGGCAGCTATGTCGAGGGCTGCATCCGCCTGGTGGAAGCGCTGGGCGTGGCGGTCCCGCCGCTGCGCATGTACGTGACGACCAACCTGCCGGTCGGTTCCGGCCTGTCGTCTTCGGCCGCGCTGGAAGTGGCGACGCTGCGCGCGCTGCGCCAGCTGCTCGGCTTCGAACTCGACGACGTCAAGCTGGCGCAAATCGCCCAGCGCGCCGAGATCGACTATGCGCGCGTGAATTGCGGGATCATGGACCAGATGGCGTCCAGCCTGTGCGACGAGCGCAGCATGCTGTTCATCGACGCGCGCACGCTGGAGCACCACCTGGTGCAGATGCCGCCCGATACCGAACTCATCGTCGTCGACTCCGGCGTGCCGCGCACGCTGGCCGCCAGCAAGTACAACGAACGCCGCGCCGAGTGCGAGGAAGCCTCGCGCAAGCTGGGCGTCAAGGCGCTGCGCGACGTCGGCGACCCGGAAACCGTGGAAACGCTGCCCGAGCCGCTGCGCGGCCGCGCGCGCCACGTGGTGCTGGAAGACCTGCGCGTGCTGGAAGCCGCGAAGGGCGTCTCCGCCGAGCGCTTCGGCGAATTGATGAACGCCTCGCACGACAGCCTGCGCGACGATTACGAAGTCTCGATTCCCGAGCTCGACCTGCTGGTGAACGCCTTGCGCGCCGCCCCGGGCGTGCTCGGCGCGCGCCTGACCGGTGCCGGTTTCGGCGGCGCCTGCGTGGCCTTGTGCCGGGCCGGCCACGCCCAACAAGCGGCACAAGCCGCACTCTCCACCTACAACAAAGCGGGGCGCCAGGGTCGCATCCTGATCCCGGTCCCGACCCAAGGAAAGGAACAACAATAATGAGTCAGTTCGAGTATCCCCGCCCCCAGCTGGTACGCGACAATTGGATCAACCTGAACGGCAAGTGGCGCTTCCGCTTCGATGACGAGCTGGTCTCGCGCATGCCGCAAGGCGTGACCGACTGGACCCACGAGATCAACGTCCCGTTCGCCCCCGAAACCGAACTCAGCGGCATCCAGGACACGGGTTTCCACCGTTTCTGCTGGTATGAACGCGACTTCGAGCTGATGCCTTCGGAGCAGCGCGCCATCCTGCACTTCGGCGCGGTCGATTATTCGGCCCGGGTCTGGGTCAACGGCCAGCTGGTGGCCGAGCACGAGGGCGGCCACACGCCGTTCTCGGCCGACATCACGCAAGCGCTGAAGGCGGACGGCAAGCAGGTCGTGACCGTGTTCGTCGAGGACGACCCGGCCGACCTGGCCAAGCCGCGCGGCAAGCAGGACTGGCTGCTGGAACCGCACTCGATCTGGTATCCGCGCACCACCGGCATCTGGCAGACCGTGTGGATCGAGCAGGTCTCGCGCACCTTCATCCGCTCGCTGCGCTGGACCCCGATCTTCGAGAACTTCGAGATCGGCTGCGAGGTCTTCGCCGGTGGCGATATCCAGGAAGACATGTTCATCGAGGTCAAGATCTGGCACGGCGAACACCTGCTGGCCGACGACCACTATAAATTGCTGGGCGGCGAAGCGAACCGCAAGATCGCGCTGTCCGACCCCGGCATCGACGATTCCCGCAACGAACTGCTGTGGAGCCCGGAGCGTCCGACCCTGCTCGACGCCGAGGTGATCCTGCGCTGCGGCGACAAGGTGGTCGACCACATCAAGTCGTACACGGCGCTGCGCTCTTTCCACATCAACCGCGACCGCCTGCTGCTCAATGGAAGGCCATACCCCTTGCGCCTGGTGCTGGACCAGGGCTACTGGACCGAATCCTTCATGACCGCGCCGTCCGACGAGCACCTCAAGCGCGACGTCGAGCTGGCCAAGCTGATGGGCTTCAACGGCGTGCGCAAGCACCAGAAGATCGAAGACCCGCGCTACCTGTACTGGGCCGACAAGCTGGGCCTCCTGGTCTGGGAAGAGATGCCGTCGGCCTACCGCTTCTCGCCGCATGCGATCAAGCGCATCGTCAAGGAATGGACCGAAGCGATCGAGCGCGACTACAGCCACCCCTGCATCATCGTGTGGGTGCCCTTCAACGAATCCTGGGGCGTGCCGAACCTGACGCTGACCCAGGCGCACCGCAACGCGGTCGAGGCCCTGTACCACCTCACGCGCACGCTGGATGCGACCCGCCCGGTGATCGGCAACGACGGCTGGGAAGCTTCGGCCACCGACATCCTGGGCATCCACGACTACGACAGCGACCCGGAAAAGATCAAGGCGCGCTACGAGGTGACCGACCCCGTGCGCACCCTGTTCGACCAGCGCCGCCCCGGCGGGCGCATCCTGACGCTGGACGGCTTCCCGCATCGCGGCCAGCCCATCGTGCTGACCGAATTCGGCGGCATCGCCTTCGACCCGAACGCGACCCCCGAGGACGGCACCTGGGGCTATACCCGTGCCCACACCGCAGAGAGCTACCACTCGCTGTACCAACGCCTGCTGAAGGTGGTCAACGAGACCTTCATGTTCAGCGGCTTCTGCTACACACAATTCGCCGACACTTTCCAGGAGGCGAACGGCCTGCTGAACGCCGACCGGACGCCCAAGCTTCCGTTCGAGGTCATCAGCGCCGCCACCCGTAACGTTCCGCTGCAGACGCGGAATGTGGAGGAGGAGGAAGATGGGCCAGGCCCCGCCTGAAGCGCCATCGAGTCTTGAAGTAACGCCATCACAGCGCCATCGCCGGCGGCCGCCCGCCGGCGATGCGACGCGTCACGCGTCTTCAGGGCCTCGCAGAAGCGCCCGGGGTCGGCCACGCAGTGCACCGTATTTTCGATCAACCGACCGCCCGTAGCGGGCGAATCAAGGAGTATCCCATGACCACGATCGTCGTTTTCAGCCACTTGCGCTGGGATTTCGTCTTCCAGCGGCCGCAGCACCTGCTGTCGCGCCTGGCCCAGCATTATCCGGTCCTGTTTGTCGAGGAACCGGTATTCGATGACGGCGCCCCGTTCATGGAACGATCCAGTCCGACTCCGAATGTGACCGTGTGCCGCGCGCACACGCCGATCCATGCCGCCGGTTTCCACGACGAGCAGCTGCGCATGCTGCAACCGATGGTCGCGCAGCTGGCACCACCAGGAGAGGACGTCATCGCATGGTTCTATACCCCGATGGCCTTGCCCCTGCTGCAAGCCTTGCAGCCTTCCCTGGTGGTCTACGATTGCATGGACGAGCTGGCATCGTTCAAGAACCCGCCGAAACAGTTGCTGCAGCGCGAGAGCGCGCTGCTGAACCTGGCCGACCTGGTCTTCGCCGGCGGGCCCAGCCTGTACGAGGCCAAGAAGCACCGCCACCCGAACGTGCACTGCTTCCCGAGCAGCGTCGACGTGGTGCACTTCCAGCAGGCGCTCGACCGCCAGCGCGTGCATCCGCAACAGGCGGACATCCCGCACCCGCGCCTGGGCTTCTACGGCGTGCTGGACGAGCGTTTCGATCCGGAACTGGTCGGCGAGGTCGCCGATGCCCATCCGGAATGGCAGATCGTGCTGGCCGGCCCGGTGGTCAAGATCGACCCCGAGCGCCTGCCGCGCCGCGGCAATATCCATTACCTGGGCCAGCAGCCGTATTCGGCCTTGCCCGACCTGCTCGCCGGCTGGGACGTGTGCCTGATGCCGTTCGCGATCAATGAAGCCACGAAATTCATCAGTCCCACCAAGGTGCTGGAATACATGGCGGCCCAGCTGCCGATCGTCGGCACCCCGATCGCCGACGTGGCCAATCCCTACGGCCACGTGGTCGCCATCGCCGGCAATGCGCGCGAATTCGTCGCCGCCTGCGAAGCCGCGCTGGCCATGAGTCCGGCGCAGCGCCAGCACATGGTCGAGGCCATGCTGGCGATCGTTGCCGCCACCTCGTGGGACAATACGGCGCGCCGCATGGCCGAGCTGCTCGAGACCACGCCGCCGCGCGCGGTGGGCACGCCCGGCCAGCGCGCCGCACTGATCCCCGCACTGGACCCGGCTTCGAACTCGGCCGTCGAAGCGGCGCCGGTGTACGCGGCCAAGGCTTGAACGAAGCTGCCGAACAGGCGCACCCGGTGGCGCCTGCGGCAGGTCCTGCCGGGCGCCACCGGCTTGCTGCGGCCTGGGGCCGCTTATGTGAGAGGTGGGTAGAGGCTTAGTGCTGGATGGTGCCGCCCGACAGGTTGACGCGGTCGCCACTGCGGAAATCCGGCGTGGCCGACTGGCTAACGACCTGGGTGCTGCCGTCATCCATGCGCAGGGTGATGCGGTAGCTGCGGTCGCTGCCGGACGAGCTGCCGGTGGTGCCGCCCGAGCTGCTGCCCAGGGCCGACGAGCTGCTCGATCCTTCGGTGCTGCCGGCGGCGCCCTGGCCCGGAATGATGTCGATGGCCGCCACGGTGGCGTTCGGGCTGGCGCTCGGCGCCGCGGTGGCGCTGCCGCCGGTCATGCCGCTGCCGGTGGTGGCACCCTGGTCCATGCTGCTGGTGCCGCTGCCGGAGCTGCCGGACGTGCCGGAGCTGCGCGATCCGCCGCTGGTGCTGCCCGACCCCGAGCTGCCCGAGCTGCCGGTGCCGCCGCCCCAGCCGCCCGAACCGCTGGTGCCGGTACCCGCACCGGTGCCCGACATGCCGCCGGCCGTGCCGCCTGCGCCGGTGCTGCCGGCACTGCTGCTGGAACCGCTGGCGCTACTGCCCTCCGTGCCGGTCGTGCCGCTGTCGCCGCCGCGCATGGAACTGCACGCGGACAGGCCAAGTGCCAGCAGGCCCGCCAGTAACACACTCTGGTGTTGTCGCTTCATGTTCAACTCCTTATCCTTATGATGGAAACGGTATGAGCCAGGTACGTGACGATGCCGCGTGCCACTCGGGTAAGAGAGGTGTTTGGAATCCGCGTTCCAGCTGACTCGGGTTGAACATGAGCCACGTCAAAGCCGCAGCCCGGTGTTGGGAATTTTCCGCAACGCTCAGCGGTTCGGCAGCAGCAGCGCTTTCGGCACCAGCAGGCACAGCAGGCCGCTCATGACCAGGGCCGAGGTGCAGTCGACGGCCCAGTCGCGCAGGTCGGCGCCGCGCCAGGGGAAGAAGCTCTGGATGAATTCGTCGCCGGCGCCCATCGCGGCCACTGCCAGCATGGCCTTGCAGGCGCGCGTGGCGGCGCTGCCGGTGCTGCCGAAGAACCACAGGGCGGTCAGTACCGCATAGGCCGTCGAATGCAGGACCACGCCCGAGGCATAGTGTCCGATATCGGCGCGCGCACCGGGGAGATTGCCCACGATAACGATCGCCAGGTATATGAGGATGGCGCAAGCGATCAGGGACAGCCGCAGTCTCGGGTTCTGCAGCAGTGTGGACAAGTCTTGGATCATGGCGAGCGGATGTAAAAGGCTCACCTTACCATGCACGGATGCGATGTGCATGCGCAGCATTTGATGCGCCGCGGTACAAGCGTCAAACCCGGGCGACGATTTGTTCTGCCCCGCCGGCGTGCCGCTTGGGGACGTCGGCCGAGCGCGTGGTTGCCGGCGTCAGATCGTGAGCGCCGGCGTCCCGTTCGGATAATGGGCGTCGTAACAACTGGCGCAGTCTGCGCAGAAGAGGTGGGCCATGCGGACCGAGGACTGGCGCAGGACCAGCTTCAGGTGGCCGCTCTGGCATTTGGGGCAAAACTCCCGGACGCTGCCGAAAGTCAGTACGTGAAGGGGCTGTCCTTCATCGTCCATGTGGTCGACTACCATGCGCGGGTTGAGCTCACTGAGGACCAGGCAGTCCCCGGCGTCGTTGCGGCGCTGGCGGGTAGGGTGTTGCTGGGGTGGCGACATCGTTTCAGGTAAAGTCATTGGACCGGCTCCATGTTTGGAAAACGAGAGACGCGAAATTCATCATAGCGGAATCCCGGCATCGTTCAAGCCCATCTGAAAGCGAACGGAGCGGAGTGGGCGCCGCAACAACAATGCGGTGCAAAAAAAAGTGCCCGCCAACGGAGGACGGGCACAACCCAAGATCGGGCCAAGAGACTCGGAATTCGGTGCGGTGCGCCACACCGGAGTGCGACACACCTTTCTGCGATCACGCATATCGGTTACGTGTATGCAGATGAAGCTAGTATAGGGATGGAATATGACTCGGGAATGACATAGCTCAAGCAAACCCGCCTTGATGAGCGAACGTTTGCGCTTGGGTTCGGTCTCCTCGGGCAAAAAAAAAGCCCGCTTGCTTGGCGGGCTTCAAACTATTTTCTTGGAGGAGAATAGTGGAGACAGGTGCATTATGTTGCAGTGCCAAATAGTCGTCCAATTTTGATTTCGGATACCAGATATTTGCCCGCCTGATAATTGCTGGGCCCGGGGAGGCTCATTCCTTGACCGCCACCGTGTAGTTCAGCGCCATGCGGCCGCCGTCCGCATACAGGGTCTGGCCGGTCATGTAGGACGCGTCGTCGCTGGCCAGGAAGGCGGCGATGGCGGCGATTTCCTCGGGTTCGCCGCAGCGGCCCAGCGGCGTGCGCGACAGGATCGTGTGGCGCGCTTCCGGGCTGCCCATCACCGCCTGTTTCGCCAGTTCGGTCAGGATGGTGCCGGGACCGATGGCATTGACGCGGATGCCGTGCTGGGCCAGGCTGATCGCCGCGACGCGCGTCAGCTGGTTCACGCCACCCTTCGAGATCACGTAGGGGACCTGGTTCGGGATCGTCAGCTCGGCATTCACGCTGGACATGTTGATGATGCAGCCGCTGCCCTGCTTGACCAT
Source organism: uncultured Massilia sp. (assembly GCA_913777025.1). Taxonomy (GTDB): domain Bacteria; phylum Pseudomonadota; class Gammaproteobacteria; order Burkholderiales; family Burkholderiaceae_D; genus Telluria. Next base: position 11,437 of record CAJYQM010000459.1, read on the forward strand.
CTCGCGCGCCACCGCCTGGCTGCACAGGAACATCGATTTCAGGTTGACGCGCATGACGCGGTCGAAATCCTCCTCGGCCAGGTCGAGGAAGTCGGCGGCGTGGGTCACGCCGGCATTGTTGACCAGGATGTCGACATGGCCGAAGGCCTGCAGCGTCGCGGCCAGCATGGCGTCGACGTCGGACTTCTGGCTGACGTCGGCGCAAAAAAAGCGCGCAGCATCGCCCAGCGACTCGGCTGCGGCCGCGCCTTCGGGGCGCACGTCGACCAGCATCACACGCGCGCCTTCGCGCACAAGGCGCTGGGCGCAGGCATGGCCGATGCCCTGGCTGGCTCCGGTGACGATGGCGACTTTCTGGGCAAGTTTCATGGGATTCCTTGATGGGCTTAAGAGAGAGCCGCCATTCTACCGGCGCTACAGCATCAAGGGCTGGTCTGGCAGTTCGTTCGGACGCGGCCCGTTCGATGGGAAATGGCGCTGCAACAGTTCGTTGACTTGCCCGATGGCGTCCAGCGTCGCCGCCTGGAATTCGCCGCGGCCGAAGCCGCGCGTCATGGTGTCGCACACGGCCTGCCAGGTGGCGACGCCGATCTTGCGGTCGATGCCGCGGTCGGCCACGATGTCGACCTTGTGGTCGGCCAGGTTCACGTAGATCAGCACGCCGCAATTGTCTTCGGTGTCCCAGATGCCGTAGTCGGCGAACAGGGCGATGGCGCGCTGGCGGTTGGTCACGCCGGACCAGGCGGCCGACACCGGCAGCGCCTTCTCGACCACCAGCCGCACCTCGCCGCGATGAATGCGCTCGCCCTCCGCGATGGCGCAGGCAATGGCGTCCAGTGTCGCCGCCGGGAACGCGCGCTCGGCCTCGGCGCGGGTGCCGAGCCAGTGGCGCAGGGCGCGCCGGAATCCCCCTTGGGCTTGCGTTGCCGTTGCCATCACCAGTCTCCCGAGGCGCCGCCGCCATCGAAGCTGCCGCCCCCGCCGCCGCTGAAGCCGCCGCCGTCGGAAAAGCCGCCGCCCCCTGAGAAGCCGCCGCCGCGGTAGCGGTCGTTACTCATATTGCTGAGGATATTTCCGAGGATGAAGCCGGTGGCGGCGCTGTTCCAGCCGCCGCGTCCGCCCATGCCGGGCTGGGCCAGGCGCGCGCGGCGCGGGCGGAAGAACGAGCGCAGGATCGTCAAGCCGACGACGACGAAGACGATGCTCGTCACGATGCCGGGCCCGCCGCGGTCCTGCC
>CAJYQM010000460.1 GCA_913777025.1 uncultured Massilia sp.
CGTCGATCGCCTTTTTCACGCGTTCGAGCGTGGCCGGGGACACCGAGCCGCGCCCGCTCACCACGCGCGAGGCAGTGCCCAGGCCGACACCGGCCAGCTTCGCTACGTCCTTGATCGTCGCCACAGCGTACTTACCTCTTCTTCCAATGGGTTACCGGATTCATATCAAACAAGGCCGAAGCATACTGCATCCGGCCGCAGCTGCCTACAGCCGCCGGCCGTCGCCCGGGTCGAACAGCGAGACCCGCGCCGCATCGAGCGCCAGGCCCACCCGCTGGCCGGGCTGGAACACGCGCGTGTCGTGCACCAGCGAGGACAGCTGATGCCCGCCGCAGCGCAACCACACGACCTGGTGGTTCCCCATCGGTTCGATCAGCGTGACCTCGGCCTGCAGCGCGGCGCCGGGCTCGATCGTCACGTGCTCGGGCCGCACGCCCAGCACCGCCGCGCCCGCCTTCCCCGTGGCCGCCGGGGCTCCGAGGTCGAGCGCCAGCGCCCCGGCCCGGAAGCCCCCTGCCCCGTCGAACGCGCCGTCGATGAAGGCCATCGCCGGCGCGCCCAGGAAGCCGGCCACGAAGCGGTTCGCCGGCCGCTCGTAGACCTCGGCCGGGGTGCCGACCTGCTGGATGCGGCCTGCCTGCATCACGACGATGCGGCTGGCCAGCGTCATGGCTTCGACCTGGTCGTGGGTCACGTAGATCATCGTCGCGCCCAGCGTCTGGTGCAGCAGCTTGAGTTCGCGCCGCAGTTCCGCGCGCAGCTTGGCGTCCAGGTTGGACAGCGGTTCGTCGAACAGGAACACGCGCGCCTCGCGCACCAGCGCCCGCCCGATCGCCACGCGCTGGCGCTGGCCGCCGGAGAGCTGGGCCGGCTTGCGCGACAGCAGCGCGTCCAGCTGCAGCATCTCGGCCGCGCGCGCCACGCGGCGCCGGATCTCGGCCTTTGGGGTGCCGGCCACGCGCAGCCCGAAGGACATGTTGGCTTCGACCGTCATGGTCGGATACAGCGCATACGACTGGAACACCATGCCGATGCCGCGTTCGCTCGGGTCGGCGTCCGTCATGTCGCGCCCGCCTATCTCGATGCTGCCGTCGAGCGCATCGACCAGGCCGGCAATGCTGTGCAGCAGGGTCGACTTGCCGCAGCCGGAGGGCCCCAGCAGCACCAGGAATTCGCCCGGCTCGACCTGCAGGTCGAGGTCGCGGATGATGTCCTTGCCGCCGAGTTTGATGTTCAGTTTGCGCAGGTGGACGTTGGCCATCTTGCTCAACCTTTCACGGCGCCGGCGGCGATGCCGCGCACGAACCAGCGTCCCGACACGAAGTACAGGGCCAGCGGCAGCAGCGCCGTCAGGATGGTCGCCGCCATGTTGACGTTGTACTGGCGCGTGCCGGTCGTGGTCATGATCACGTTGTTCAGTTCCACCGTCATCGGCAGGTGGTCGCGCCCGGCGAACACCAGGCCCAGGATGTAGTCGTTCCACACGCCCGTCACCTGCATGATCCCGGCCACCACGATGATGGGCAGCGACATCGGCAGCATCACCTGCAGGAAAATGCGCCAGAAGCCGCCGCCGTCGATGCGGGCCGCCTGGAACAGCGCCCGCGGCACGCCCGCGTAGTAGTTCCGGAACAGCAGCGTCATCACCGGCATGCCGAAGATGACGTGGACCAGCACGATGGCCGGCAGCGAGCCGAAGATGCCGGCCAGCGCCATCACCCGCACCAGCGGGTAGATCATCACCTGGACCGGGACGAAGGCGCCCGCGAGCAGGACCCCGAACAGCAGGTTGGCGCCGCGCGCGCGCCAGAACGACAAGGCGTAGCCGTTGACGGCGCCGATCAGGATCGTGAGCAGCGTGCTCGGCACCGTGATCAGGACCGAATTCCAGAAGCCGCCTCGGATGCCTTCGCAGGCGGCGCCGGTGCAGACGCCGCTCCAGGCCTGGCGCCAGGGCTCGAGCGTGGCCGCATGCGGCAGCGCGAAGATGCCGCCCGCGCGGATCTCCGCCATCGGTTTCAGCGAGGTGACGATCATCACGTACAGCGGCAGCAGGAAGAACAGCGCCGCCGTGAACAGGAAGGCGTAGATGCCGATGCGCGCGGCGGTAAGCCTGCGCACGCGCTTGCGCACCGCCGCCTTGCGAACGGGGGCACTCGGGAGCGACATCGCCGGATGCGCGGAATGATCGATGATCGGCTGCGTCACGTGGCCTCCTTGCGGCTGCGAGCGTAGGCATAGGGCGCGAGCAGCGCCAGCACCGGCACCAGCAGCACGACCGCCCCGGCCGAAGCCAGGCCGACGTTCGAGCGCAGGAACAGGTGGTCCATGATGAACTTGGTCGGCACTTCACTGGCGGTGCCGGGTCCGCCCTGGGTCATCGCGACCACGGCGTCGTACAGCTTGACCACCGCCGTCGAGAGCAGCAGCAGCACGGTCGCGACGGTCGGCCACAGCATCGGCAGCACCACCTGGGCATACACGCGCCAGGCGGGGATGCCGTCCAGGCGCGCGGCCTTCCAGATGTCGGGGTCGATGCCGCGCAGGCCGGCCAGCATCAGGGCCATCACCAGTCCCGAGGCCTGCCAGACGGTGGCGATCACGACGGTGTAGACCACCATGTCCTGGCGCACGATCCAGTCCAGGTGGAAGCCCTGCCAGCCCCAGGCCCGCAGCGCGCCGTCGATGCCGTCGCCGGGCGTCAGCAGCCACTGCCAGACCAGGCCGGTGGC
>CAJYQM010000461.1 GCA_913777025.1 uncultured Massilia sp.
CGACCAGGTCGACGTCAACATCGCCGTGACCGAAAAGCCGACCGGTAACTTCATGATCGGCGGCGCGTTCTCGCAGGCCGAGAAGTTCACCTTCACGGCCTCGGTCACCCAGGCCAACTTCGCCGGCAGCGGCAACACGGTCGGCATCGAACTGAACACGAGCAAGTACAACCGCACGCTGTCGTTCTCGCAGACCAACCCGTACTTCACCGACGACGGCGTCTCGCGTTCGTTCCAGACCTACCTGCGCACCTCGCGTCCGCCGGCGCTGAACATCGGTTCGTACACCGTGCGCCAGCTCGGTGGCAACATGACCTTCGGCGTGCCGTTCTCCGAAGTCGATACCGTGTTCTTCGGCGCGGGCGTGGAACGCACCAAGCTCGAGACCGACGAAAGCTCGCCGACCCCGTACAAGCTGTTCGTGATGCAGAACTCGAGCACCGAGCCGACGCGCAGCACAGGCGTCGGCACCGCGACCACCAACTCGATCCCGCTGACCGTGGCCTGGGGCCGCGACTCGCGCGACAGCGCCGTCACACCGACGCGCGGCCGCTACCAGCGCGCCAACCTGGAAGTCGACGTGTTCGGCAACTCCAAGTATTACCGCGCGATCTACGAGCACCAGTGGTACCGCCCGCTGACGCGCTGGATGACGCTGGCCCTGAAGGGCGAGCTGGATTACGGCGCGGGCCTGCACGGCAAGGACTACCCCATCTTCAAGAACTTCTACGGCGGCGGCATCGGCTCGGTGCGCGGCTACGAGAGCTCGTCGCTGGGTATCCTCGACCCGCGCACCTACGACGCGCTGGGCGGCGCGCGCCGCATCATCGGCAACGCCGAACTGCAGTTCCCGTTCCCGGGCAGCGGCACCGACCGCAGCCTGCGCTGGTTCACCTTCGCCGACACCGGCCAGGTCTACCAGGAAGGGCAGAAGATGCGCGCGTCCGAACTGCGCTACTCGGCCGGTATCGGCCTGTCGTGGATTTCCCCGGTGGGCCCGCTCAAGTTGAGTTATGCTAAGCCCTTGAACGCCCAGCCGGGCGACCGCCTCGAACGCTTCCAGTTCCAGATGGGTACCGGCTTCTGATCGGGAGATTTATGTTGAACACTGTGAAAGCCTCTTTATCCCGGAGCCTGCTGCTGGCCGCCGCCTGCGCCGGCGTCATGGCGCACGCGCAGGCGCAGACCGGGGGAGGCCGGATCGGCTTCGTCTATACCGAAAGGCTGATGACGGAGTCCAGGCTGGCCAAGGCGGCCGACGCCAAGATGCAGGCCGAGTTCTCCAAGCGCCAGAAACAGGTCGACGAGATGGTGCAGCGCTTCAAGCAGGCGCGCGAGAAATTCGACGAGGAAGCGCCCAAGCTGTCCGATGTCGATCGCACCCGTCGCACGCGCGAGCTGCTCGACATGGAAAAGGACATGCAGCGCATGCAGCGCGAGTACAACGAGGACCTGTTCCAGCGCAAGAACGAGGAACGGGCCGCGATCGCCCAGAAAGCCTTCAAGCTGATCGAGCAGGTGGCCGAGCAGGAGCACCTGGACGCCGTGCTGCAGGAAGCGGTGTGGAGCAGCCCGCGCATCGACATCACCGACAAGATCCTCAAGCTGCTGGACAAATAAGCGGCAATACCAGAGGCGCGCTGCTGCCGTCCTTCCCGAAGGCGGCGAGCGCGCTGTTTTTTTTCTACTTTTAGGAACGACCAAGATGGCCACTCGACTGGGTGATTTGGTCGAACGCTTCGGCGGCCAGCTGGTGGGTGACCCGAACCTCGAGGTTCAGGGCATCGCACCGCTCGACAGCGCCGATGCTTCGCACATCAGCTTTCTCAGCAATAGCAAACTGCGCGCACTGGCCGCCCAGAGCGGCGCCGCGGCGCTGATCGTCGCCCCGCTGGACGACCAGACGGTGGCCGCGACCTACAGCGGCGCGCGCATCGTCACCACCAACCCCTACGCCTACTTCGCCCGCGTGGCCCAGTATTTCGTGGCGCTGGAAGAGGTGCCGCCCGCGCCCGGCATTCATCCGAGCGCGGTGGTGCACGAGAGCGCCCGGGTGGACCCGTCGGCCCACGTCGGTCCGAACGTGACGATCGAGGCCGGCGCCATCATCGGCCCCGGCGCCGTCGTCGGCGCCGGCAGCTTCGTCGGGCGTGACGCCGAAATCGGCGAAGGCACCCAGCTGTTCGCCAACGTGAGCTTCCACGCCCGCTGCGTGATCGGCAAGCGCGGCATCCTGCACTCGGGCGCCGTGATCGGCACCGACGGCTTCGGGTTCGCGCGCGAAAACGGCCAGTACATCAAGATCCCGCAGACCGGGCGCGTGGTGCTGGGCAACGACGTCGACATCGGCGCCAACACGACGGTGGACCGCGGCGCGCTGGCCGACACCATCATCGATGATGGCGTCAAGCTCGACAACCAGATCCAGATCGGCCACAACTGCCATATCGGCGCCAACACGGCGATGGCGGGCTGCGTGGGGGTAGCCGGGAGCGCGAAGATCGGCAAGAATTGCACCTTCGGCGGCGCCGCCATGGTACTCGGCCACCTGGAAATCGCGGACAATGTCCATATCTCCTCGGGCAGCATGGTGTCGCGCTCGGTGCTCGAACCGGGCCAGTACACGGGTTTCTACCCGCTGGCCAAGAACACCGA
>CAJYQM010000462.1 GCA_913777025.1 uncultured Massilia sp.
GCGATCGACCCGGTGCGCGGCATCACCAATCTCTCGTCCGGCAAGATGGGCTATGCGATCGCACGCGCGGCGCGCGAGGCCGGCGCCGAGGTGACCCTGGTCTCCGGCCCCACCGCGCTGGACGCCCCGCACGGCGTGCACCGCATCGACGTGCGCAGCGCCCGCGAGATGCTGGACGCGGTGATGGCCACGGTCGGCGGCCAGCACGTGTTCGTCGGCGTGGCGGCGGTGGCCGACTGGCGCGTCGAGAACGCCAGCGAGCACAAGATCAAGAAGGAAGGCAGTGGCGCCCCGGTGCTGCAGTTCGCACCGAATCCGGACATCCTGGCCAGCGTCGCCGCGACCACTTCGCTGAGCGGCTGGCCCTACTGCGTCGGCTTCGCGGCGGAGTCGGAAAACCTGATCGAATACGGCGCCGTCAAGCGCGAGAAAAAAGGCATTCCTCTGTTGGTGGGCAATATCGGCCCGCAAACGTTCGGGCAGGATCAGAATTCGATCGTCCTGTTCGACGACAGCGGCCACACCGTCCTGCCCCAGGCCAGCAAGCTGGAACTGGCGCGCCAGCTGGTCTCCGAGATCGGCAAGCGCCTCGAACAGCGTTCGCTGCTGGCCTGAACCCGATTCACACGCATCACTGAAACACGAGCAATGAAGAACATCGACCTGAAAATCCTCGACCCGCGCATGAAGGACTTCCTGCCGGCCTATGCGACGCCCGGCAGCGCCGGCCTCGACCTGCGCGCCTGCATCGACGCTCCGCTCACGCTCGAGCCGGGGCAGACCGTGCTGGTGCCGACGGGCCTGGCGATCCACCTCGCCGATCCGGGCCATGCGGCCATGATCCTGCCGCGCAGCGGGCTCGGCCATAAGAACGGCATTGTCCTTGGGAATCTGGTAGGCTTGATCGACTCCGATTACCAGGGCCAGCTGATGGTCTCGACCTGGAACCGCGGCCAGGCCGCGTTCACGCTGCAGCCGATGGACCGCCTGGCGCAGCTGGTCGTGGTACCCGTGCTGCAGGTGGGTTTCAATGTCGTGGAGGACTTCGCAACCAGCGACCGGGGTGCCGGCGGTTTCGGCAGCACCGGCAAACAATAAACAGATAGAGGAGCACATGATTCGTCGCCTGCGTATCGGCGCACTGCGCCTTCCCGCATTCGGGATTTCCCTGGCACTGCTGCTGTCGGCCTGCGGCACGCCGACCCCGCGCCCGATCGGGGCCGAACCCGGCATCACCGCGCGTGCCCCCGAGGCGCCGGCCCTGAGCCCGCAGATGGCCGCCGCGGCCGATACGCTGACCAGGATGGCGGAACAGCAGGACCGCCTGTACAAGGTCGCCGCGCCGCTCCTCATCCAGAACGCAGAACTGTGCAAGGGCCAGGCGCGCAACCTGCTCGGCTTCACCGCCAAGAACCGCTGGTCCTACCCGGGCGACTACAACGAGGCCGCCCACGTCGCCTTCGGCATGGACGAACGCCTGCAGGTGACCGGCGTGCTGGCCGGCAGCGGCGCCGCGCGCGTCGGCCTGCAGACCGGGGACGTGCTGCTGTCCGCCGGCGGCAAGCCGCTGCCGACCGGCCAGCATGCGCTGACCCAGGCCGGCAGCATCTTCAACAAGATCATCTCCACCCAGGCCAGCATGCCGATGACGATCGAACGCCGCGACAGCGAGCGCCAGATCGCCATTCCCGTCACCCGCGCCTGCGCCTTCGCCATCGAGCTGGGCAACGCCGACAACGTCAACGCCTACGCCGACGGTGCGCGCGTGCTGGTCACGCGCGGCATGATCAACTTCACGCGCGACGACGACGAGCTGGCCTTCGTGCTGGCAAGGACCATGGCCCACAACATGCTGAACCACGCGGTCACGCAGGGCAACAAGGAGACCATCGCCAGCATCATCGACAACCTGCGCAGCATCGTGCCGGATACCTCGATGCTGATCGGCAGCGGCGGCATCAAGGCGATGCCGGCCGGCGCCGACGCGGCGGCCGACCGCCTGTCGATCTACCTGGCCGCGCGCGCCGGCTATGACGCCGAGCAGGCCCCGGCCTTCTGGAAGCGCCTGGCGGAAGCCTATCCGCCTTCGGTCCTGAACGGCTACAACGCCAACCACCCGGCCCTGCCGGCACGCCTGGCGGCGGTCGAGAAGGCGCTGGGTGAAGTCAAGACCAAGCGGGCCGGGAAGCGGGCCTTGACGCCCTGATTTTCCCGCACGATGAGCACGCCGTTCCCGCGCAAGCCGGAACGGCGTTTTGACTTCGGCACGCTCGCCGCACTTTTTGTATCATGATCAATTCGCTCCCGGATTCGACAGCAAGAACCGGGAAGCGCCAGCAGGTCCGATCCCCGACAATCCGCCCCTGACCACCAGGGACAAGAAGCATGAACATTGCCAACCTCCTGCGCCTCGTCGCGCTCGCCGCCATCTGGGGCGGCTCCTTCCTCTTCATGCGCATCGGCGCCCCCGTGCTCGGGCCGGCGGTGCTGATCGAGCTGCGCGTGCTGTTCGCCGCGCTGTTCCTGGCCGCCGTCGGCCTGGTGCTGGGGAAGAAGCTGCAGCTGCGCGCGCACTGGAAGCATTACTTCATCCTCGGCTTCTTCAACTCCGCCCTGCCGTTCCTGCTGTTTGCGTTCGGCGCGCGCACGCTGTCGGCCTCGGTGCTGTCGGTGCTGAATGCGACCGCGCCGATGTGGGGCGCGCTGGTCGGCGCCGCCTGGTCGCGCCAGGCCATCAGCCTGCGCACCGCGCTCGGCCTGCTGCTCGGCACTGCCGGCGTCGCCCTGCTGGTCGGCTTCGACCACGTGTCCAGCAAGCCCGGCGCCGGCATCGCGGTCGCGGCCGCGCTGACCGCGGCCCTGAGCTATGGCATCGCGAGCCAGTACGCACGCTCGGCGAAAAGCGTCGAACCCTTCGCCAATGCCCACGGCACCATGTGGTCCTCGGCCGTGATGGTGCTGCCGGCCCTGCCCTTCTTCCCGGCCAGCGGCGCGCCGACCCTGGGCGTGATGGGTGCCGTCCTCGCGCTGGGCGTGCTGTGCAGCGGCATCGCCTACATCCTCTACTTCCGCCTGATCGAGGAAGTCGGCACCACCTCGGCGCTGACGGTCACCTTCCTGAACCCGGTGTTCGGCATCCTGTGGGGCGCGCTGTTCCTGGGCGAAGTGGTCGGCTGGTACACCATCGCCGGCTCGGCCATCGTGCTGGTCGGCACCGCGCTGGTTACAGGCTTCGTCCCCCGCTTCAAGCGCGTCGCACCACTGCCGGCGCAATCGCGATGACGGTGCAGCGCGTCGATCTTGCGCTCCCCGCGGGCTACCAGCCGCGCTACGCGCTGGCCTTCCACGGCCGCGATACCGAACAGGTCGCCGAACGCGTCGATACCGAGGGCACCCGGGCGCGCATCCGCAAGGGCGTGCTGCTGCAAGGCGTGCCGGTGCAGCTCGAGATCGTCCTCGGCGACGGCCACGCCGCATGCACCATCGATGCCGGCGGCGCCGCCATCCCGGCCGCGGCCCGTGAAGCGCTGGCAAACATGCTCGGCCTGCGCATCGACCCGGCACAGTTCGAACAGGCGATGCGCGGCGACCCGCTGTTCGGCCCCGTCGTACGGCGCGAACCCGGCCTGCGCGTGATCCAGTCGGCCACCGTGTTCGAAGCCCTCACCTGGGCCGTCATCGGACAGCAGATCAATCTCTCCTTCGCGATCGCGCTGCGGCGCACCTTCATCCAGCAGGCGGGCCGGCCGCACCCGGGTGGGCTGTGGTGCTATCCGGAAGCGGCCGATGCCGCCCGGCTCGACATCGAGCAGTTGACGAGCCGCAAGTTCTCGCGTGCCAAAGCCGAGACCCTGCTGCGCCTGGCGCGCCTGGTGGCGGACGGGACGCTGAACCTGGCACGTGACGCCGACCTCGACGCCACCAGCGCACGCCTGCTCGCGGTCAAGGGCATCGGTCCATGGACCGTGAATTACGCGCTGCTGCGCGGCTATGGCTATCCGGATTGCTCGCTGCAGGGCGACGTCGCGGTGCGCACCGCCATCGCCCGCCTGCTGGGCAGCGAAACACGCCCCGGCCTGGCCGAAGCCGAGGCTTTCCTGGCCGCCTACCGGCCGCACCGTACAATGGCCGCGGCCTACCTGTGGGCCAGCCTCGAGCATGAAAAGCCCCCTCAGGGCTGAGCGATGGGCGCATCCATGGCGATGCGGGTTCAGTGCCAGCGCGGCAGTCCCTCGAGCTGCTGCGCCCCCTCCCCTGAAAAGCGGATCAGTTCCGACAGCGGCACGGTGGCGAGGTTGTCGCTGCCGTACTCGCCGCCCAGCGCGCTGGGAATCTTGAGACAGTACTTGCGCCCGGCCGCCAGCGGGCCCAGCGTGGATTCCGCCAGGCTGACCTGCTCGGGCATGTACCAGTCGTTGAGGAATTCCTGGTTATAGGACAGGGCGTCCAGGGCGGCGCGGTCTTCGGCCACCGGTTCGCAGCACAGGTTCTGGGGCGACAGGCGCCAGTACATCCCATCCGCGTCGCGGATGATCAGGTTGCCGAAGGCATTTTCACCCAGCACTTCCACCGCGTTCAGGCCGACCCAGCCCCATGCATCGTTTATCTCGTCAACGGTAATCATGTCACGCTCCATCGTGAAGATAGCAAGCAACGATGGTTTGACTGCCGCAGGTTCAAACTGTCGCGCCAGCTTGAACGGGCTTTGCGCTGGGTCGCGCTGCAGCGGCTCAGGTCGACGACTACTGCGCTGGCGCAAGTGCCTGCCGTGCAGCCCGGCGCGAACGCGCGTTTTTCAGGTGATACGCGCGCAGCGAAAGCCAGCATGCCGCGCGCAGGAACAGCGGCACCTTGCGATCGTGCGCCGGCGGTCCGAAGCTGCCGCGCAGGAAATCGTACATGCCCAGCAGCGCGGCATCCCGGTAGGTCGGACGGCCATACTCGGCGTAGCGGGTGGCATCGTACATGGCCTTGTCGACGAGCTTGAGCCAGAGCAGGCGGCGGTGGGCGGGCGGCGTATTCGTGTGCAGGAACAGCATCTCGTTGCGCTGCAGGAGATAAATCAGGTACAGCGGGAATTCCTCGAGTTCCGCGCGATTTTCGTGATACACGGTGGCATCGAAGACGCAGCGGCTGGTCCAGCCTCGACGGGCCAACCGCACGCCGATGTCGTTGTCGTCGTAGTACGCGAACAGGCGGTCGTCGAGCGGGCCGGTTTCGCGCAGCGCCTGCACCCGGAACAGGACCGCGGTGCCGTCGACCCATACCTCTTGCGGATGCTCTTCCTGGAAGCGCCGCGCCTGTTCCATGTCCAGAATGAGCCTGGTTTTCCGCTTGTGCCAGTCATGGGTGTTGACGCAGCGCGCAATATGGCCATCGTGGATGTCACGCAGGACCGGCGACGCCACGCCGCAGCGTTCGTTGACCTGCAATTCCTCGATCAGCTTGCCCAGCGTGCCGGGCTCGACCTTCGCATCATTGTTCAGGAGCCAGATGAAATCGTAGTCCTCGCGGATCGCCGTCTCGATGGCGATGTTATGCCCGCCGGTGAAGCCCAGGTTCTTCGGCAGGCACTTCAGGACCACCTGGCGCGAGGCGACTTCCCTGGCCAGGCGCTCCGCGTCGTCGCTGCGCGAGCCGTTGTCGATGACCAGGACCGTGACGTTGGCCGGCACATCCATGAGTTCGCGTTGCAGCGAGTCGAGGCAGACGAGGGTCTTGGCCACCCCGTTCCAGTTGAGGATGCTGACCAGCACTCTGGGCAAGATAGGAGGCGTCATGTTCTAGATAGCGGTGCGCATAGGTTGGAAGTGAAACGCTGGAGTTCAACAAGTAGGGATGCGAATATTTCCTTATTTATATCAATATAGCAGAGTTTTTATTATACGCAATGAATCAAAAGTAAAGAGACGCGCCAAAACGCCGAAAGCCCGATCAATTTGCATTGGTCGGGCTTTCGACGGCGGACTCGCGTCCTGAATTTGGTTGCGGGGACAGGATTTGAACCTGTGACCTTCGGGTTATGAGCCCGACGAGCTGCCAGACTGCTCCACCCCGCGTCTGATGGTTCGTATTATACGCAGCTTCCCGGGTTTAGGCAATGGCAGTCCCATCGCCCCCTCGATCCGGGGCATGAACTGCCCGGATCGGGGCTCCGGGCCACTGCCTGATTGCGGCACAGCCGGGGCAAACCGGTGTAAAGTAAGGGCAACGCCAACACCTGTTTTTATCCATGAAATTCTGCTCCGAGTGCGCCCATCCGCTCACGGTCACCGTTCCCGAAGGCGACAACCGCCCGCGCTACGTCTGCACCCATTGCGGCACCATCCATTACCAGAACCCGAAGATGGTGATCGGCTCCATTCCAGTGTGGGAGCGCGACGGCGAACTCAAGGTCCTGCTGTGCAAGCGCGCCATCGAGCCGCGCCACGGCTACTGGACCCTGCCCGCGGGTTTCATGGAAAACGAGGAAACCACGAGCGAAGCCGCCGCGCGCGAAACCGAAGAGGAAGCCGGCGCCAACGTCAGGCTCGGTCCGCTCTTCACCCTGCTGAACGTCGCCCACGTGCACCAAGTGCATTTGTTCTACCTGGCCGAATTGCTCGACCTCGATTTTGCGCCGGGCATCGAGAGCCTGGACGTGCAGCTGTTCTCCGAAGACGAGATCCCGTGGGGCGACCTGGCCTTCCCGACCATCCGCACCACGCTCGAACTGTTCTTCGCTGACCGCGCGAAGATGAGCGAAGGCGGGGGCTACGGCGTGCATACCCAGGACATCACGCGGCCCATGCGGCGGTCCGACGATGTGGCCCCGGAGCAGCCCGACTGACGCCCGCGAGGACCGCATGATCCCCTGGCTCGAGGCGAACACGCCCTTCCCCGACGTTTCCGAAGCGCTGACCACCGACGCGCCCGGGCTGCTCGCAGCCGGGGCCGACCTGTCGCCGCGGCGCCTCCTGCTGGCCTACCGGAACGGCATCTTCCCCTGGTTTTCCGAAGGCCAGCCCATCCTGTGGTGGAGCACCGATCCGCGCATGGTGCTGTACACCGGGCGCTTCAAGGTCAGCGACAGCCTGAAAAAGACCTTGCGCAAGGTCGAACGCTCGCGCCTGGAAGGCGGGCGGTGGGACGTCCGTTTCGACACGGCTTTCGAGCAGGTGATGCGGGCCTGCGCGGCGCCGCGCAAGGATGGTCCGGGCACCTGGATCTCGGAAGACATCATCGCCGGCTACACGGGCTTGCACCGGATGGGCCATGCGCATTCGTCGGAAGTGTGGCTCGA
>CAJYQM010000463.1 GCA_913777025.1 uncultured Massilia sp.
CCAGCGTCTTGGCCACCCGGCCAAGCAGGCCGCGCGGCGAGGTGCGTGCCGGGCGCGTCACTGGACCACCAGCACCGCGCGCACGCTGGGGTCGAGCGCGCCGCGTTCGATGTAGCCGATCGCATTCGGATCGGTGGCGACCTTGCGCCGCACCGCCGCGCTGTCCGGCAGGTCGGCGGGCGGCTGGCCGCGGCCGGTGAACACCATCTTCGACCAGTGCGCCTTGAGCAGCGCCGGCGTCTTGTTCGCCACGCGCTGGTAGAACTCGTCGCGCAGCGCAGAGCCGACGCGCTGGTCGAGCGGCACCGCCTCGGTGCCGTCCGGGAAGCGCAGCGACTGCCCGAGGAAGAGTGCGGCGACCTGGTCGGGACGCAGCGTGGCCACCTGGCTGCGGGCCGAGACGATCACGACCAGGTCGGATGCGGCGCGCGCGGGACCGGCGCCGGCAAGGGCCAGCAGAATGCCGGACGCGAGCACCGCGCAGGCGCGGCGTAGGGTCATGAAAAGTCGCATCCTAGTAGACAAAATCGAGGGCCACGCTGGCCACGTTGAACGGGCGCTCCGAGCGGAAGGCCGGCGTCGGGTTGATCAGGGTGCCGCGCGAGCCGTCCACGGGCCTGACGCGATCGAATTGCAGCTTGAGCGCGGCGTTGGCCATCAGGTCCCAGCGCACGCCGGCCGATACCGACGTCTGTTGGGCTGCGGTGGCGAGCACCGCCTTCAGGCCGCTGTTCAAGGCTGCTACTTGTGCGGCGAGCGCCGGCGGCAGGCCGCCGGCCGCCAGGCCGGTGTCCGTCGCCGGATCGGCCGACCGCACGCGCGACCAGGTCGCATACGGCGTGAACGCGCGCCAGCGCCAGCCGCCCGACACGTAGGCGTTGTGGGTGGTGCCGAGGAAGGAACGGGTGCGGGTGCGGCCGGCTTCGGCCATCACGAACCACTGGCCCGGATCGTAGTTGACACCGATGTTGATGATGCTGGCGCGCTTGTGGTCGAGCGCGTAGCGGCGCGTCAGGGCGCGGCCCGGTGCGCCGAAGCCGTCCAGTGCATCGAACAGGGTTTTTGTCGTATTGGAGCTGATCTCGGCGCGGATCATGTTGACGCGCACGCTCAGGTTGCCCCAGTCGCTGGTGTTGGAAAAGCCCGCCAGGTGGCGGCCGTACGCAAACAGCGGCGCCGGCACGTCGACCTTGTCGTGGCCGTAGATCACCTGCGCGACATTGCGTACCTGGCCGAGGTCCCAGTGCAGGGTGGCGTCGACGCCGTCGCTGGACGAGATCGGCAGCGAGCCGTAGCCTTCGACCGGCGGACGCACCCATGGGTAGGCGTAGCCGACCTTGCGGTAGTCGGCGGTCAGGAACATGGGCAGCGCGATCCGGCCCAGGCGCAGCGCCAGCTCGGGCGTGACTTGGTACTTGAGGTTGGCCCATTCGACCTGCGGCCTGTAGGTATTGTCGAGGCGCTGCTCGCTAACCACCTGCAGCACCGCCGACCAGCGCCGTGCCAGGTTGAGGTCGAGCTGGACGCCAAAGCGGCTGTCCACGTCGGCGCTCCAGGCGCGCGTGGCGCCCGCCCCGGATTTCCTCAGTACCGAGGTGGCGTAGTCCGCCTGGCGTTCGCTGGAATGGGCGACGCCGAGCGTGCCGAAGCCGGACAGCGACCAGGCACTCGGCTTTCCCGGCGGAGGAGAATCGGGAGCGCCGTCGTCCTGGGCATGAAGGGTGCCGGACAGGCCGAGCAGGAGCAGGCAAGCGGCCCGGCGCGGAGCGGAAATGGATAGCAGCATCTGGGTTGTCATCGGGGACGGACAGGGTTGGCACGGTCGGCGACGAGCCGGCAAGGGCGCAACCGGAGTGCTCGACTTTAACGGTATGACAAGGGGAAGTCGACAGTTTTTGCCGAATTTGATTGTTGCAATACAGAATTGTTGTTAATGGGCAACGTATATTGTCAATTTGTGCTGTTTTGCTGCGCGTCGCCGGAAGAAACAAAGTATTTAACAGATCCGTACCTGCTGATAAAATTACATCATCCATATCGCCTAGCTGCAGGGGTTCAGATGTCGCTTCGCTTCCGTCACAATGTCACCATGCATGGATCGGGTCCGGCAACGATGGTGTTCGCGCACGGGTTTGGTTGCGACCAGACCATGTGGCGCTTCATCGTGCCGGCATTCGTCCAGCGCTTCCGCATCATGACCTACGACCTGGTCGGCATGGGGGCGTCCGACTTGTCCGCCTATGACCGGAAGAAGTACGCGACCCTGCACGGCCACGCCGACGACCTGATCGAGCTGATCGACGCTTGTGCGCCGGGCAAGGTCGTTTTCGTCGGGCATTCCGTCAGCGCGATGATCGGCCTGCTGGCCGCCAACAAGGCGCCGGACCGTTTCGCGGCCCTGGTCATGGTCAGCCCCTCGGCCTGCTATCTGAACGACGGGGACTATATCGGCGGCTTCAACGCCGACGAAATGGAGGCGCTGCTGGCCGGCATGAACCAGGATTTCCTGGGCTGGTCCGCGACGGTGGCGCCCATGATCATGGGGGCGCCCGGCCGTCCCGAACTGAGCATGGAGTTGATCCGCAGTTTTTCCCGCAACGACGTCGGCATCGCCAGGCACTGGGCCCGCACGACCTTCCTGTCCGACCACCGCGCCGATCTCCGCCACTGTACTTCCCCCACCTTGCTGCTGCAGTGCAGCGACGACCTGCTGGTGCC
>CAJYQM010000464.1 GCA_913777025.1 uncultured Massilia sp.
ACGAAAATTTCACGAATCCTTGACGATTGTTTCATCCCTGAACGACTATCATGCCGATAGCTTGTTAACAAATCAAGGGCTTGCATATGAGGGATTCCTTGTTCGATGGCGGCCGCAGCGTCAGGACCGGATTCAGCCAGCTGCGCCGCGACTATCGCACGGCCCGGTTGATCTACCGCGCGCAGATCATCCGCCATGCCTTCGGCCGCGGCGCCGCCAAGGCCTTCCTGAAAGCCGCCAGGGTCGCGCCGGTCCTGGTCGAGCGCGTGCTGAACGGCGCCCCCCACATGCTGCGCCGATGAACCATCCATCTTGCATAATGCGAGTTTTTCCTGCCCTGCCTGCCCCATGCGTATCCTGATCATCGAGGACGATCCCGCCATCGCCGCCAACCTGTACGACTACCTGGAAGAGGCGGGGTACGCGCCCGAACACGTGGCCGACGGCCTGACCGGGCTGCACCGCGCGGTCAGTGCCGACTGGAGCGCGATCCTGCTCGACGTGGCGCTGCCCGGCATGGACGGCTTCACGCTGTGCCGCAAGCTGCGCGAGGAAGCGCGGCGCGACACGCCGGTGCTGATGCTGACGGCAAAGGAAACGCTCGACGACAGGCTGGCCGGCTTTGCGCGCGGCGCCGACGATTACCTGGTCAAGCCGTTTTCGCTGAAAGAAGTCGGCGCCCGGCTCGGCGCGCTGATCAAGCGCCACCGCGGCCGCGTGGTGCCGGGCGTGCTGCGTCACGGCGACATCAGCCTCGACCCGGACACCCTGCAGGTCGAACGCGCCGGGCGCCCGATCAAGCTGCCGCGCAAATGCCTCCAGATGCTGCACATGCTGATGGCCGCGCCGGGCCGCGTGCTGCGCCGCGCCGACCTCGAGGCCGAGCTTTGGGGCGATGCGCTGCCGGACAGCGACACCCTGCGCTCGCACATGCACATCCTGCGCCGCGCCCTGGTGGCGCCGGGCGAATCCGATCCGATCGAGACGGTGCACGGTATCGGCTACCGCCTGGCTCCGGGCGATGCGGCGTAGCCTGCGCCTGAAGGTCGCGCTGGGCCTGTTCGCCGCGGCCATCATGCTGCTGGTCACGCAGGCCGTCGCCGTGCGGGCGCTGGCCGAAGCCCAGGAAGAACGCCTGATCGAGGCCATCATCGCCGACGACATGCACGACCTGCTGGAAGCGTACCGCGCCGACCCCGGCCTGCTGCCGCCGGTCGATCCGCGGCTGGGCGTACGCGTGTCGCGCGAGCGCGGCGTGCGCGTGGCGCTGCCGCCGTCCGCCGCCAGCCTGTCGCCCGGGGTGCACGAAATCATGGATGGCCGCCACGAAGTGCACGTGGCGGTGGCGATGTTCGGGCGCGAGCGCCTGTTCCGGCTCTACGATTTCGGTCCCTACGAGCAGCAGTTCCGCGACGGCATGAACCTGCTGCTGGCCGGCACGGCGCTGTTCGTGCTGCCGGCGATCTGGCTGGCCTACGCACTGTCCGGCATCCTGGTGCGCCAGGTGGCCGGGCTCGCGCAGCAGGTGCGGGCACTGCGCGCCGGTACCGCGTCAAGCATCGACTCGAGCCGCTACGACGAGCGCGAGGTGGCCGAACTGGGCGAAGCCGTCAATGACTACCACCGCCGGATGGAGGCGATGGTCGAGCGCGAGAAGGAGTTCGCCGCCAACGTCAGCCACGAACTGCGCACGCCGCTGACGGCGATCCGCACCAGCTGCGAACTGCTCGAGCCGGTGGCCGACTCGCTCGGCGCCAAGCCGCGCCAGCGCCTGCGCCAGATCGAGCAGGCGGCGGCCGACATGCATGCGCTGACCGATTGCCTGCTCGCCCTCGCGCGCGAAGACGCGGCCGAGCCTTCGGCGCCGGTCGGGCTCGAGGCGGCCGTGCAGGCGACCTTCGAGCGCTTTTCCGACCGCCTGGAGCGCCAGGCGGTGCGCTGGGTGTCGGCGGTGCCGCCCGACGCGCGCGTCGAGGCCGACGCGTCGGCGCTCGGCATCGTGCTGTCGAACCTGGTCGACAATGCGCTGCGCCACACCAGGGCGGGCACCATCCGCTGTTCGTGGAATGCCGGCACGCTGTGCATCGAGGACACCGGCTCCGGCATCGCACCCGATGCGCTGCCCCACATCTTCGAGCGCCACTACCGCGCGGCGCCGGACGGCTTCGGGATCGGCCTGGCGCTGGTCAAACGCATCTGCGACCGCTACGGCTGGCGTATCGAGGTCGAGAGCGGCGTGGGCAGCGGCACGCGCGTGAGGCTGGGGCTGGCCGAGGTCAAGGAGGACAAGGCATGAGCAAACGCATCCTCGTCGTCGACGACAACCTGGACGCCGCCGAGCTGCTCGGCGAGATCCTGCAGCTCGACGGCCATGCGACCTGGCTGGCCCAGGATGCGCACGCCGGCCTGGATGCCGCGCGCCGTTTCCGGCCCGACGTGGCCATCCTCGACATCGGCATGCGCGGCATGAACGGCTTCGACCTGGCGCGGGCGATGCGCGCGGACCCCGGCCTCACGGGCATCCGCCTGGTCGCGCTGACCGGCTGGGCGAACGCGGACTACCGCCAGCGCGCGAGGGAGGCCGGTTTCGACGCCTACCTGGTCAAGCCGGTCGGGATCGAGGACCTGCGCGCCCATCTCGGCTAGGCGGGTGCGCGGGCGGCCGACACGTGGCCGACGCCGTAGACCCGCAGCGGTCCGTGCAGCGCCGGTGCGGGCGGCGTGCGCCACAGCTGGAAGCGCACCAGTTGCCACTGTCCCGGATCGAAGCCGGCCACGACCGCCAGCACCTCCGGGTGGGCGAACATGTCCCTGCACCGTTCGGTCTCGACCAGGCGCAGCGCGGCGAGGTCGGCATGCCAGTGTCACGTAAGGCGAGGCTTGCAGGATGTTCAAATAATCGTATATGATTCGTATATGGTTAATATACGGAACATATCATGGGCATCGTAAACATCGACGAAGAATTGCACGACCAGATCCGCAAGGCGAGTTCGGTCTCGAGCCGCTCGATCAACGCGCAGGCCGCGTTCTGGATCCGCATCGGCCTGCTGTGCGAAATGAACCCGACGCTGAGCTTCAACGAGATCGTCGTGCGCGAGCTGCGCGCCGCCGGGGTCGAGGAGGTCGCCGTCAAGGCCATGGCGATCAAGGCGGCCTAGGCATGACCAAGCGACCGGAAGAAATCGCCCTGATGGCGACGTCGGGCAAGCTGCTGGCGGAGGTGTTCGCCCACCTGGACAGCCTGGACCTGATCGGCATGTCGACCATGCAGGTAAATGACCTGGTCGACGCCTTCATCGTCGAGCGCCTGGGTGCGCGTCCGGCGAGCAAGGGCCAGTACGGCTATGCCTACGCGCTGAATTCGTCGCGCAACAACGTGGTCTGCCACGGCGTGCCGTCCGCCACCGAGATCCTGAAAAGCGGGGACATCGTCAACTTCGACATCACGCTGGAAAAGAACGGCTACATCGCCGACTCCAGCAAGACCTACCTGGTCGGTACGGTATCGCCGCTGGCCAAGCGCCTGGTGCAGGTGACCTACGAAGCGATGTGGAAGGGCATCAAGGCGGTGCGGCCCGGCGCCCGGCTGGGCGACGTCGGCCACGCCATCGAGCGCCACGCGCGCAGGCACGGTTACACGGTGGTGCGCGAATACTGCGGCCATGGCATCGGCCGCGAGATGCACGAACCGCCGCAGGTACTGCACTGGGGGAAACCGCAGACGGGCCTGATGCTGCGGGAGGGCATGGTGTTCACGATCGAGCCGATGCTCAACCAGGGCCGGAACGCGGTGCGCACCGAGGACGACGGTTGGACCGTCGTCACGAACGACGGCCAGCTGTCGGCGCAGTTCGAGCATACCGTGGCGGTCACGCGGCACGGCGTGCGGGTGCTGACCCTGCGTCCCGGCGAGGCCATGCCGAATTAAGGTACAGGCAGGACGGCATGGGGGCGCTTGCCGCCCGCCGCCCGTGCCAGGGCCCAGGTCACGACCGGCAACCCATCCCGGCAGACCCCGGCGGCCTGCACCACCGTGCCCGACACCGCGACCGTCGAGCGCCCGGCGCCGCAACAGGCGCCGCACGTGTTCGGCGCGTCCGAAACCGAGCTGGCCTTCCGCAAGCACGGCATGCATGCCGAACTGCTGCCCCGCCCGGTCGCGCCGCTCGGCTCGCACTACCTGCTGATCCATTTCGACATCCCGGCGCTGGAGGCCGCGGGCCATGCGCTGGCCATCGGCGGGCGTGCTGCCGGGCGCGGAGGTGCCGCCCTGAAGCGCAGCTCAGGCCAGGATGCCGCGGTCGATCTCGCGCACCGACTTCACCCCGGTCAGCACCATGCTGGTCCGCATGTCCTTTTCGAGGATGGCAAGCAGGTTGCGCACGCCCGCCGCGCCGGCCACCGACAACGCGTAGATGAAGGCACGGCCGATCAGCACGCCGTCCGCGCCCAGCGCCAGCAGGCGCACCACGTCAAGGCCGGTGCGGATGCCGGAATCGGCGAAGATCGTCAGGTCGCCCTTGACGGCCTCGGCGATCGACGGCAGTGCCTTCGCGGTGGACAGCGCGCCGTCCAGCTGGCGCCCGCCGTGGTTCGAGACGACGATGCCGTCGGCGCCGAAGGCCCGCGCGTCGCGCGCATCGTCGGCGTCGAGGATGCCCTTGATGACCATCGGGCCTTCCCACTCGTCGCGGATCCATTGCAGGTCGGCCCAGTCGATGCCCGGGTCGAAGTTGGCGGCCAGCCAGCCGATGTAGTCGGCCAGGCCGGTCGGGTTGCCGCGGTAGAGCGAGATGTTGCCGAGGTCGTGCGGGCGGCCGAAGAGGCCGACGTCGAAGGCCCAGCGCGGATGCGTCATCGCCTGCAGCACGCGGCGCAGCGGGCCGTAACGGCCGCTCATGCCGGAGTGGGCATCGCGGTAGCGCGCGCCGGGCACCGGCATGTCGACCGTGAACACAAGCGTCTTGATGCCGAGCTCGCGCGCGCGGCGCAGGTAGTCGCGCATGAAGCCGCGGTCCTTCAGCACGTACAACTGACACCAGATCGGCCGCGCCGACTGCGCCGCCACTTCCTTCAGCGGGCACACCGAGACGGTCGACTGGATGAAGGGGATGTTGCGCTCGGCAGCGACCCTTGCGGCCTGCACCTCGCCGCGGCGCGCGTACATGCCGGTCAGGCCGACCGGCGCCAGCGCGATCGGCAAGTCCTGCTTGAGGCCGAACCACTCGGTCGACAGGTCGAGCGTTTCCGATCCCTTCAGCACGCGCTGGCGCAGCGCTACCTCCTGCAGGTCGTCGACGTTGGCACGCAGCGTCCCTTCGGTGCCGGCGCCGCCATCGAGGTAATGGAACAGGAAGGGCGGCAGGCGGCGCCTTGCCGCCTCACGGTAATCGAGCGCGGAAGAGATGATCATTGTTTCGTTCAAGAGACGTTCAACCTGACAAGAATGAACGTCCTGGGGCGTGCCTGTCAACTCGGCAAGGGCGTTGCGCGCAGGTCGATCACGGAATTGATCACTGCTGATCGGCGCGTGCATATTGATGTGCTCCAAATCGGCGCTTGATCGGCTCCAAAACGCGTCCGCCTGGCAGGCTTAATATTGATGACGGCGAGGTAGCAAAGTGGTTATGCAACGGCTTGCAAAGCCGTCCAGACAGGTTCGAGTCCTGTCCTCGCCTCAAGATTTCCCTCTACACTGCCCCTCGAAGGGGCAGAACAGGTTGGCCACCTCCCGATGTTGGCCTGGGCTGCCAGACGCGCAATCCGCATCGATTTCATCCAGCCAGGCCAGCCCCGGCAAAACACGTACGTAGAGCGTTTCAACAGGACCGTACGCTACGATTGGCTGGCGCACTACCTGTTTGAACGCTCGACCAGATCCAGGAATTTGCCACTCGTTGGCGGTAGACCTACAATCACGCCCGGCCGAACATGGCGCGCGGCAGCATTACATCAAAACAGAAACTTGCCCTTGCCGCTTGACCTCGACTTCCAGCTCGGTCTAAAAATAGGGAGATTACCGGACCTCAAGTTCGTTGAGCCTGAAATTCCTTGAACCACATCCTGGTTCCTGGTTCCAACATTGAAGTAATTAAGGACAAGGAAGATCCCCGCTCTTATACCCTAGCGTTTCGGCAGTTACTGTTGTCAACGACGTGGGTAAGGTCAGCGGCAGGGATATCAACGGAAAAATAGTCTGATACTGGACTGGCGTGCAAGGGCCTTCCCCCGCGCCCTCCTGACAGATGCGTGCCTGAACTGCACGGATACACGTTTCAGTCGCACTATTTGGGTCCTTCATGCAGTTCAGTCTGTTTCTGGCCGGGCATGTGGGCAAAGCCGACTTCGGCGTAATAATTTCTAACTCGGGCCATTTCGCGCGCAGTTTTAGATATTCGATGCGGACATTTTGGTACGTGATCGGTGCTCCGAAAGGCAGCCTCCCGGACGCTTCATCGAGAACTGCGCGCTTACGCACGAGTTCAAGCGCCGCATCGTCTCTAAAAGACGTATGCGACGCTGCACTGGCTGCTCTACGGGTTACCTCAGCCAATGTGTTGAACATATACATCGCCCGGGCAATTTCCAGAATGCCGAAGATACAAATTAGGAAAAGAATAACGACGAGTGCAAATTCAACAGCCGCTACGCCATCCTGATTTCGTTTAGGAGCACTCCTGGCGTATTTAATTGCCGACATAATAGGTTCTCGCACCTACGTTGATGGGAATGGCCAGTTGTCCGTCGCCCCCTGTGAAAAGAGACGAAAAGACGTTAAGGATGGGATCATCCACGGTCATCCTGATAGCTACGGACACGGTCTTAGGGGCGACCGATGTGCTATCAGTAGTACATCCTCCATCGTCGCAGTAAACCCATATCCGAGGCGAATTGGCATCGTTGTCGCTGGGTCTTAGTTCAGCAACTTCCTTTGTTGCTAAACTAATCGCTGCCATCACAATGCACGAATCTTTATAGATCGATATGGTGCACAGCGTTTTTAACTCCGTCGGGCTCGCTGCCGCAACAAACCTTGCCGCATCGTGCGCAGCCTTCTCGGCAACGGTGTAGTGCCAAAAGAAACGGCCGAAGAACAACGCGCCAGCGAGTAAAGGGATAAGAATAGTCGGCAGGAGAATGGCAAATTCAACGGCGACTGAACCATTTTTATTTTTTTGCGCTTTGCGCATTTGTCTTTTCATTGGTATAGCTCCACAGCGCCAGCGGCTTCTTCCTGGAGGGTGGCACCAGCAAATTCGGCATGGACGCCGGTTGTACTGGCCGGTACGGTCATGAAAAATCGTCCTATGGCAAGGACTTTTCCAGGCGCGCTATCGGCCGGGCAGTCGAGCAAAGGTATATTCAATACCCGTCTGTACGCGACTCCAGGGTAGTTGCTCGCTGGTTTGACGATCTGCGTAAGATACGGCGGTGAATCCAGTCCAGTCTTCGCATCCTTCGGATAGCCCTTCAGGACGGGACCCGTCCTGTATAACGCGTTCCATACGGCCTGATTCGCCTCAAACGGCGTGTACCCTGAGGCTGGCTCTGCATGGCCGGCCGTGTACGCGGACCAAGGCACCGGACGGGCAAATACCCAGAGCGGTCCGTAATGGGTCGGGGACTGGTCATTTGGCGGATCCAGATCAGCGATGGTTTCCATTCTCCCTGGCGTAGGCGCGGTGTCAGCCACCTGATCGTAGGGTATGTTCATCCAGGCGATATTCGCGAGCGAAAACTGCTTGACGTTGGTATCTGGCGGTGCTGCGACTGCATTGCACTGTCCACTGGACAGATTGAAACGGGCGTTGAGTTGGTTGACAAGACTGTTGATGGGGAAATCGCTTTGCAGATTCAGCGTCTGTCCAATGACTTTGGGGAGTTCCACGGTCCCTGTGCAGACGTAGGGACCGAGGATACTTGTCGAGAAATTGCCGCCCTTTGGCGGTAAGCTGATCGGGTCGACCACATAATTTATTGCCGTCGACGTATTTGGACTCAGCTTGAGCAGGTTGTAGCTGATTCCGCGACGAAAGCCATACTCGGTCAACTCTGAATAGCCACTCGGGTTCTCCCTTGCTTCGAGCGGGTTGCTGGCGTCCTTGGACATTGCGCAAAGCGCAAGAGGCGTAAGTTTGAGCCGCTGTCTTCCAGCCACTGTCACATGTGGAACCTTGAAAGACGGCACGTTGCTCAAGAGCTGCGTGAACATCAATCTAACCGTGCTGTAACCCCCGCTGAAGTCGTTTGTGTCAACCTTCACATAAGCCAGCTCTTCCGGCGAGAACTTGGCTGCATCTGCCGATAACCATCCACCTGCCCCATCCGGCGAGTTTGCGAACTTCAGACCGATATCGGAGAAAAGCATCGGCTCGGAATATTGATAGCGCATCCTTGCCGTCGAGTCGGTCCCTCCTTCTACGACATCACGTGCAGCGGCAAGGGCATCGCTGATACCGTCCTTTGTCCCATTGAGTTTTCTGGCTGCAGCAATAGCGACGTTATCCGCAAGAGTCTGCATCTCGGCTTTCCTGTTATAGATCCTGCCTAACTCGAGCGTAAACGCGACGAATCCGATAATCACAGGAAGCAGCAAGGCAAGCATGATCGCTATACCACCATCCTGCTGGCAGGACGCAAAGCCCGGCGGACCGGAGACAGAGGTCGGCTCAGGTGAACCCGGCGATGCAGACCGTTCGGTGGTTCTCTTCATCGGTATACCTTCACTCGGAGGTGACAAAATATTACGGCAGGAAAATTGACCGTTGAAAAATACTAGTGCTCGCTCTTAGTTGGATGTTGAGTTGGAACAAATCGCTATGCCATGTCGGCGCTTTTGCCGCGAGTCAGCTTGCTCGGGAAAGATGTTTGACCGATATCAACCCGCTGCCCGGTTCACGTTGGGGCGAGCGCGTCTATGAAGCAAAATATCCTGACGGCAATGGCACGAATTCCATCCACTCCACTCAGGCGAGTCCGATATGGCTGACATGAAGCTTGAAACCTGAATCGCCACCACTATGCTAGATACTTCTGAGCCATAATTCTAGGCAAAAGGAGTCAACATGAGTGGGAAGCGGTACACGGAAGAATTCAAGATCGCGGCGGTCAAGCAAG
>CAJYQM010000465.1 GCA_913777025.1 uncultured Massilia sp.
GCCCAGTCCAACTTCAAGCGGGGCGAAAAGAACCTGACGCTGAACGACTACTACGGTTCGGGCACGCTGTCGGTGCTGCCGAACGGCCTGTGGGGCTACACCTTCCCGGGCTATAACCCGACCGACAATTCCGACCTGTCGCGCTTCGCCACCCTGTACCCGCGCGGGGCCGCCAACGCGGTCGCGGTCAACGAATACATCACCCAGGCCACGCCGGCCTACACGGTGGCCCAGCAGAACGCCGTCACGTCCTCGCCGAACCTGACCTGGAAGCCGACCATGTTCTTCAGTAACGAGCGCACGGCCAAGGTCGACGTGACCTGGAACACGCCGCAATCAATCCCCTTCTTCAAGCGCTTCAAGACCGGCTACAACCTGCGCAACGCCAAGAGCGACAACTGGAACATCAACAACGGCGGCTACAACCTGAAGGACCCGATCGGCAAGTACGGGCAGGCCGGCTACGTGGCGCCGATCGTGCTGCCCTCGCCCCAGGTGCAGAGCACGATGTTCGGCTGCGCCGACACCCCGGGCTCGCTGGGCCCGGGCGGCAACAAGTGCGTGTATGGCTGGATCCCGAAAGCGGACCTGCGCCGCAGCCTGGACGGCTCGTCGGTCATGAGCATCCCGGACTTCGTGAACATGCTGCAGCAGACCATGACCATGCAGGCCACGCCGACCCAGTTCTTCCACGGCGCCAAGGACCGCCCGGCCGGCCTGGTCGACAACTGGACCCAGATCGACGTCGAGAAGCTGTTCGGCATCATGAACATCGCCAACACCAACTTCGACTGCGTCAAGCAGTGCACCGCCAGCGACGGCAAGGTCTACGAGCAGCCGGCCACCCACCTGAAGGAACGCACCGACGCCTTCTACCTGATGGGCGACTTCGGCCTCGACCACATCCCGTTCACCGAGCGCAGCCTGCCCTTCGGCTGGGAGCTGGAAGGCAACGTCGGCGTGCGCTACGTGCGCACCAAGGTGCACGGCACCGGCATGATGCAATTCACCTCGATCACCAAGACGCCCTCCTACGATCCGAACTTCCCGGATGCGATCGGCGGCACGCTCACCAACACCGTGCGCCAGGTGACGGCTACCGACGCCAAGACCACCGACATCCTGCCCAGCCTGAACCTGGCGACCTGGGTGATGCCGGACAAGCTGGTCGTCCGCTACAGCATCGCCAAGACGGTGGCCCGTCCGCCCGTCTCGCGCCTGCTGGCCTCCGGTTCCTGCACCTACGACCAGGTGCTGGACGACCTGGGCGAGGAATCGCAGAAGTGCTCCGGTACCGTCGGCAACCCGGCGCTGCAGGCCCGCAAGAACGTGAACCAGAACCTGTCGCTCGAGTGGTATCCGAACAAGGACACGATGTTCACGGTCGCCGGCTTCCGCCAGCAGGGCAAGGTGGGCGAGGCGATCTCGCAAGCCGTCAACAATGGGCCGCTGTTCGCCAACATGAGCATGGTCGACCCGACCACCGGCAGGTCGCTGGCCGACGAACTGTTCAGCTACTCGACCTGGATCAACGGCACCACGACCGGCTCCAAGGGCGTCGAGTTCACGACCAAGACCGCCTTCACCTTCCTGCCCTGGTTCCTGCGCTATACAGGCTTCGACGGCAACTACTCGAAGCAGCACTCGGCCACCACCATCGCCAACGTGGTCGACCTGCTGACCGGCACCCCGCTGCCGCCGCGGGACGAGTCGAAGTACACCTACAACGCGGCGCTCTGGTATGACGACGGCAGGCTGTCCGCGCGCGTGGCCCTGCAGGCCGTGGCCGCATCCTTCAGGTGCATCGCCTCCTGCAACAAGTCGACCAGCATGTACAACTACCCCAACGTCGGCAACTGGGGGCGCTTCAACAACGCCTACAACCCGGGCTCGCCGATCTACAGGGACGCCACCCGCTGGATCGACGCCAAGATCGCCTACAAGCTCACGCCCGCGGTCGAGTTCTTCGTCGAGGGCCGCAACCTGGGCAACGCGACCAACTCCAGCAGCCAGGGGCCGTTCACGCCCTTCGCCGACGGCACGCCGGCGCTGATGGACCTGACCTACACCGGCCGGCGCATCATGGTCGGCGTGAACTTCCGTACCCTTTGAGTGGCGGCATCTTCCTTTTATCCGGTTGTCTCTTTTGCCGTGTGCGCGTGAATCACGCGTACACGGTTTTTTTTATTCAAGCCAGCATGAAAACACGCCCAGCGCTCCTTCCCCTCCTCGCCTGCCTGCTGCTCGCCTGCGCGCCCGCCCACGCCGACGGATCGCCCGAGACCCGCAACACGGCCCTGCGCCCGAACCTGCACGGCCAGCTGGCCCAGCCCCTGCGCTACCGCCCGGACGGCCAGGACTTCGTGATCCAGGATGGCACCGAATTCTTCAACCGCTCGCTCTACGGCGGCAACGACGCCTTCCGCGTCGACGGGGGCGACCGCCCCGAGTTCTCGCTCTACCTGCCGGGCCGCGGCGGCAACCTGCGCCTGGGCGTGCGCACGGCGGCCGGCACGATCTGGCTGCACGAGGCGGCCAGCGTGGCCATGCGCTACCGCCCCGGCGAGCTGCTGTACGAGATCGGCGATCCGCTGCTGGGGCCGAAGGGACGCATCCGCATCGAGAGCGTCGCCTATGCCGCCACCCAGGGACTGGGCCTGGAAGTGCGCGGGGAATCCCTGCCGGCGGACGCCGAACTGGTGTTCGCCTTCGGCCCCGGCAACGGCCAGAAGGGCCAGCGCGGCGGCGACATCGGCAGCGAAAAGGTCCCGATCAGCGAGTTCTTCCAGTTCGCGCCCGAGTTCGCGCGCACCACCCGGTACGAAGTCGATGCGCGCGGTTTCGTGGCCAGCGCGCCGCATGCGAGCATCAGCGCCACCGTGGGCGGCGATGCCCGCTGGCGCCTGGCCGACGC
>CAJYQM010000466.1 GCA_913777025.1 uncultured Massilia sp.
CATGGGCTAACGCAATCGAACAAGCCTGTCAAATCGCCGCCAGCGCCCGCGCCAGGTCGGCCCGCTGATCCTCCACATGCTCGATCCCCACCGACAGGCGGATCAGCCCATCCCCGATGCCCAGCACCGCCCGCTGGTCCGCCGGAATGGTCGCATGCGTCATGATCGCCGGATGCTCGATCAGGCTCTCCACGCCGCCCAGGCTCTCGGCCAGCGTGAACACCTCGCACTGCTCCAGGAAGCGGCGCGCCCCCGCCAGGTCGGTATCCAGGTCGACCGAAATGATCCCGCCATAGCCATGCATCTGGCGCCGCGCCAGCTCGTGCTGGGGGTGCGAGGCCAGGCCGGGATAGTGGACCCGCTTCACCTTCGGCTGCCGTTCCAGCCACGCAGCCAGGTCCAGGGCATTGGCATTGCTGCGTTCCACCCTTAGCGCCAGGGTCTTGATCCCACGCAGCACCAGGAAGCTGTCGAACGGCCCCTGGATCGCGCCGACCGCGTTCTGGATGAAGCCGAGACGTTCGCGCAGGGCCTGGTGCCGGTCTTCGAGCCCGACCACGGCCACGCCGCCGATCACGTCCGAATGGCCGTTCATGTACTTGGTGGTCGAGTGCACGACGATGTCGATGCCCAGTTCCAGCGGGCGCTGGTTGACCGGGCTGGCGAAGGTGTTGTCGCAGACGCTCAATATGCCGCGCTCGCGGCATTCCTGGGCGATGGCGCGCAGGTCGACGAGTTTCAGCATCGGGTTGGTCGGGGTCTCGATCCAGACCAGCCTGGTTTCCGGCTTCAAGGCGGCGGCCAGCGCCAGCGGATCGGTCAGGTCGACGTAGGAAAAGTCGTGGCCGGCACTGGCGCGGCGCACGCGTTCGAACAGGCGGTAGGTGCCGCCGTACATGTCGTCGCCGGCGACGATGTGCGCGCCTGCCGGCAGCAGTTCCAGCACCGCCGCGATGGCGGCCAGGCCGGAGGCGAAGGCGAAGGCCGCGCCGCCGCTTTCGATGTCGGCCACGCAGCGTTCCAGCGCCCAGCGCGTCGGATTGTGCGAGCGTCCGTAGTCCAGGCCCTTGTGCACGCCCGGGCTGTCCTGGGCAAAGGTCGAGGTGGCGTAGATCGGCGGCATGACGGCGCCGGTGCCCGGGTCGGGTGCCTGGCCGCCGTGGATCACGCGGGTGCCGATGTGGCGTTTGGTATCGTCTGGATGGCTCATCTCAGGTCAGGGTCCTGCGCAGATGGTTCAAAAGGTCGAAGCGCGTGATCAGGCCATAGAAATGGCCGCCGTCGGCGATCACGGCGGTCAGGCCGCGGTCGAGGATCTCGCGCAGTTCGCGCATGCGGGCGGAGGGCGCCAGCGTCTTGAGTTCGGTGGTCATGGTGTCCGAGACCGGTGCGCCGAAGCGCTCTCGTTCGCTGGTCACGTGGAGCAGCAGATCGGATTCGTCGATCAGCCCGACCAGATGACCGTTCTCGATCACGGGCAGCTGGGCCAGGTCGCTGCTGCGCATGCGGTTGAAGGCGGTCAGCAAGGTATCGGACGGCGCGACGGTGACCACTTCGCCGTCATCGAAGCGGCGCCCGATCAGGTCGCGCAGATCGCCCATTTGCGGGCGGTGCAGCAGGCCCTGGTCGACCATCCAGCCGTCGCTGTAGACCTTGGTGAGATAGCGGGTGCCGGTATCGCAGACAAAGGTGACCACGCGTTTCGGGCTGGTCTGCGCGCGGCAGTAGCGCAGCGCGGCGGCGAGCAGGGTGCCGGTCGAGGAACCGGCCAGGATGCCTTCCCGGCGCAGCAGTTCGCGCGCGGTGTTGAAGCTTTCCTCGTCGTCGATGGAATAGGCGCTCTTCACGCGCGACAGGTCGGCGATGGCGGGAATGAAATCCTCGCCGATGCCTTCGACCGCCCAGGAGCCGGAAACCTCCGACAGCTTGCCGGTCTTGATGGTGTCGGCCAGGATCGAGCCCTGCGGGTCGGCCAGCACGAATTCCAGGCCCGGCTGCACCTGTTCAAAATAGCGCGACAGGCCGGTGAGGGTGCCGGAAGAGCCGACGCCGACCACGATGGCGTCGACTTCGTGGCGCATCTGTTCCCAGATTTCCGGGCCGGTGGTGGTTTCGTGGGCGCGCGGGTTGTCCGGGTTGTTGAACTGGTCGGCGAACCAGGCGCCGGGAATGTCCCGTGCCAGGCGCGCCGCCATGTCCTGGTAATACTCGGGATGGCCCTTGCCGACGTCCGAGCGGGTCAGGTGGATCTCGGCGCCGAGCGCCTTCAGGTGCAGCACTTTTTCGGCCGCCATCTTGTCCGGCACCACCAGCACCACCCGGTAGCCCTTGATGCGCGCGACCAGCGCCAGGCCCAGGCCGGTATTCCCGGCGGTGGCCTCGACCACGGTGCCGCCCGGCTTGAGGCGGCCGTCGCGCTCGGCCGCCTCGATCATGGCGCGGCCGATGCGGTCCTTGATGGAGCCGCCGGGATTCTGGGATTCGAGCTTGAGGAAGAGCTGGCAGGGGCCGGTGTCGATGCGGGTGACTTCGACCAGTGGGGTGTTGCCGATCAGCGAAAAGATCGCTGCCTGTGACGCGTCTTGCATGATGATGCCTCCGAAAGGATCGCGACCCTCACCAGGAGCGCGGCGGCGATCGAGGCCAGCGCCCGGACTGCGCGGCGCTTCGTGGGCGCCGGGCCGTGGCAAAAAATGCATGATACGGCTTTTCGGGTAGGACGGTTTGCTCCGGATTAAAGCGCTCACGGCCGTAGTGTGCTTGCCGGGAAGCCCGGCTCAGATCAGGCCCAGCCTCAAGGCCTTGACGACGCCAGCCGTCTTGTTCGGGGCGTCCAGCTTCAACAGCACGTTATTGATGTGGAAATTGACGGTGCGTTCGGTGATGTGCAATCTGTCGCTGACCTGGGCCGAGGTGGCGCCGTCGGCGGTCCAGCGCAGGATTTCGGCTTCGCGCCGGGTCAGCCGGATCGCCGCTTGCGGGGCGTCGCGCCCCAGCAGGCGCGCGGACAGCACCTCGTGCGCCGCCTGGCCGAGCCAGATCATGCGTGAAGCGCTGTGCTGCAGTTCCGTCTCCGACAAGGGCTCGTGCGAGCGCGCCAGGGTCAACAGGCCGGCGACACCGCGGCTGTCGTGGCAGGGTTGCGACCAGCCGACGCGCAGTCCATGGGCACGCGCGTCTTCCCAGAAAGCGCGGGCTTTCGCGAATACGGGTTCCGACCAGACCAGCGGCAGCACCGACCGGGTGCCATGGGTCACGGTCGGGTCGACCGACAGGTAATCTTCCCGGGCGTAACGCTGCTGCCAATCGGCGGAGTAATTGTTCAGCATGAGCACGCGGGGCGCTGCGACCGGCAGCGGCAGGCGCATGCCGTAGGCGCAGTAATCGAAGCCGAGCTCCCTGGCGGCCTCGGCCAAGCGGCTGAAGAACGCGTCGTCGGACCCGGTATCGAGCAATGCCTGGAACTGATCTTCTCGCCAAGTGTTCATGATGGATGTACTGAGCCGGACCGGTCCATTGTATATGCATCGGATGGACGAAAGGCATGCTCCCTGGAAAAATCTGTCAATTATTACAGTTACGCTGCGAGGTGGATTGCCGGATGATGTGGCTTGTCATCCGTATCAGAGATCCATCATGCGTATCGTGCTGTCCCTGTTGGCGCTGTCATCCTGCCTGCTGCTGACCACGGCACACGGCAGCGCCGCCACGCGCATCGATGCCGCCATGCGGATCGAGGGCGAGATCGGGCGCGGACTGGCACGCATGCACGTGCCCGGCACGACCTGGCTGCAGGTGGCCGGCGACTTCACTCGCCGGCTTTCAGGCGCCGCCACAAGGTGGTCCGGCTGATGCCCAGATGCCTTGCCGCCAGCTCGCGCTGTCCGCCGAAGCGCGCCAGCACCTCGGCCACGCTGTCCCGGCGCGCGGCCGGCGGCGGGGGCAGGACGGCAGGCGCCGCGTTGCCGAGTTCCGGCGCGACCGCGAGCATGAAACCCGGCGTCAAGGCCTGCAGCGGTTCGGCCGCCAGGAACAGCGCCAGCCGCTCCATCAGATTGCGCAGCTCGCGCACGTTGCCCGGCCAGGCATGGGCTTGCAGCAGCGGCGCGCAAGCGCTGATCTCGGCCGCCAGGTTCGGATGCGGACGCGCGTCAAGCGCCGCCAGCGCATGCTTGAGCGACCATTCGGCCAGCGGCGCGATATCCAGGACCCGTTCGCGCAGCGGTGGCAGCGCCAGGCGCAGCACGGCCAGCCGGTAGAACAGGTCGGCGCGGAAGCGCCCTTCGCGCACGCGCGCTTCGAGGTCGCAGTGGGTGGCGCTGATCACGCGCACCTCGATCGGCACCGGCCGCGTGCCGCCGACCCGCATCACTTCGCGTTCCTCGAGCACGCGAAGCAGGCGCGTCTGCAGCGCGAGCGGCATCTCGCCGATCTCGTCGAGGAACAGGGTGCCGCCGTTGGCCGCCTCGAACAGCCCCGCATGGCCGCCGCGGCGCGCGCCCGTGAAGGCGCCTTCCTCGTGGCCGAACAG
Organism: uncultured Massilia sp.; assembly: GCA_913777025.1. Lineage (GTDB taxonomy): Bacteria > Pseudomonadota > Gammaproteobacteria > Burkholderiales > Burkholderiaceae_D > Telluria. The sequence goes on from CAJYQM010000466.1 coordinate 4,532, forward strand.
TTCCGATTCCAGCAGCGATTCCGCGATCGCCCCGCAATTCACGGCGACGAAAGGACGCTGGGCCGCGCGCCGCGGGCTCTCGCGGTGGATGGCCTGGGCCACCAGTTCCTTGCCGGTGCCGGTCTCGCCCTGGATCAGGACCGTGGCCGGCGAGCGCGCATACAGCACCACGCTCTGGCGCAGGCGTTCCATCGCGGGGGAATCGCCGCGCAGGTCGTTCAGGCCGCGCCGCGCCCGCCGGTTGTCGGCGGGCGCGGCCCTTGGCGTCCGGCCTCTTTCCAGCTGGGTCAATCTCGCCAGTTCCAGCGCATCGTCGAAGGCGCGCCGGATCGAGTCCGCCGAATACACGAACACGGCCTTCAGCCCGGCTTCCTCGGCCAGGTCCGTGATCAGGCCGGCGCCGACGATGACCTCGATGCCGGCCGCCTTCAGTTCCGCGATGCTGGCGCGCGCATCGTCTTCCGTCATGTAGGTGCGCTGCTCGATCACCAGGCCGAAGGTGGCCGCGAACTCGGCCAGTTCCGGCAGCGGTTTCTGGTACTGGATCACGCCGATGCGCGCCGACAGCCGCCGTGCCCGCGCCAGGGCCTGCATGAAGTCGAAGCCGCTGGCCTTGGCCACCACCACCGGCACCGAGACCCGGCTCTTCAGGTAGGCGCCGTTCGAACCGGCCGCGATCACCACGTCGACGTGCTCGCCGGCCATGCGTTCGCGGATGTGGCGCGCGGCCTCGTCGAAGCCCAGGTGCAGCGCTTCGATCTGGGCCAGGTGGTCGTATTCGAGGGTGATGTTGCGGAACAGGTCGGACAGGCGCGACACGGACACGGTCCAGATGACCGGCTTGCCGGCATCAAGAGGGGCAGGGCGGTTGGGGTAGCTCATGTTTCAAGTGTAGTGCATTTCAACGCCATTGTTTCAAGCTGAAACATGCAGGGATCATGAATTCTTTACCCGCCGTAAGAATCGGGTAAGAAAGGGTGCTTAGGATCGAATCCAGCCTGTCGCAAAAGGCATGCATATAACACTGGAGACAAAAAATGGAACAAGATCTTGTTCAGAGGGTCAAGAGCGACCCCAACTACCACAAGCTCGTCAAGACGCGCTCGCGCTACGGCTGGATACTGACCATCGCCGTGATGATCGTCTACTACGGGTTCACCGCCCTGAACGCCTGGGACAAGCCCTTCATGGCATCCAAGATCGGCCATGGCGTCATGTCCTGGGGCGTGCCCCTGGGCCTGTTCGTGATCCTGTTCACCGTGGCCGTCACGGCCATCTACGTGCGCCGCGCCAACCGCGAGTTCGATGCGCTGACCGAAGCCATCCACCAGAATGCCGCAGCCGCCCCGGCCCAGGCCACCCAAGTGACCCAGCCGATCAAGGTGCGTGCATGAAACAAACCCTCATCCGTAACGCGTCCGCGCTGTCCCTGCTGGCGGCGAGCGGCGCCGTCATGGCCGCGCCCGACCTGGGCCAGGCGACCAAGCAGGCCACCAACTACACCGCGATCGCCATGTTCGCGGTATTCGTGATCCTGACCCTGTTCATCACCAAATGGGCCGCCAAGCGCACCCGCTCGGCCTCGGACTTCTATACCGCCGGCGGCGGCATTTCCGGCTTCCAGAACGGCCTGGCGATCGCCGGCGACTTCATGTCGGCCGCTTCCTTCCTCGGCATTTCCGCCGCCGTGTTCCTGGACGGCTTCGACGGCCTGATCTACGCCATCGGCTTCCTGGTCGGCTGGCCGGTGCTGACCTTCCTGATGGCCGAGCGCCTGCGCAACCTGGGCCGCTTCACCTTCGCCGACGTCGCCGCCTACCGCTTCGCCCAGAAGCCGGTGCGCATGTTCGCCGCCTCCGGCACGCTGGTCGTCGTGCTGTTCTACCTGATCGCGCAGATGGTCGGCGCCGGCCAGCTGATCAAGCTGCTGTTCGGCCTGGACTACTGGATCGCCGTGGTGCTGGTTGGCATCCTGATGATGGTCTACGTGCTGTTCGGCGGCATGACCGCCACCACCTGGGTGCAGATCATCAAGGCCGTCATGCTGCTGTGCGGTACCACCTTCATGGCCTTCTCGGTGCTGTCGATGTTCAACTTCAGCCCGGAAGCGCTGTTCGCCAAGGCCGCCGAAGTGCACAGCAAGGGCGACGCCATCATGGGCCCGGGCACCTTCATCAAGGACCCGATCTCCGGCATCTCCTTCGGCATGGCGCTGATGTTCGGCACCGCCGGCCTGCCGCACATCCTGATGCGCTTCTTCACCGTCCCGAGCGCCAAGGAAGCGCGCAAGTCGGTGCTGTGGGCCACTACCTGGATCGGCTACTTCTACGTGCTGGTCTTCATCATCGGTTTCGGCGCGATCGTGCTGGTCGGCACCAACCCGGCCTTCAAGGATGCTGCAGGTAAGCTGCTGGGCGGTAACAACATGGCGGCCGTACACCTGGCCAAGGCGGTCGGCGGCGACGTCTTCCTCGGCTTCATCTCGGCCGTGGCCTTCGCGACCATCCTGGCGGTGGTGGCCGGCCTGACGCTGTCGGGCGCCTCGGCCGTGTCGCACGACCTGTACGCCACCGTGATCAAGAAGGGCCAGCCGGCCCCGGGCAGCGAACTGCGCGTGTCGAAGATGACCACGATGGCACTCGGTGTCGTCGCCGTGCTGCTGGGCATCGTGTTCGAGAGCGTGAACGTGGCCTTCATGGTGTCGCTGGCCTTCGCCATCGCCGCCTCGGCCAACTTCCCGGTCCTGTTCATGTCGGTCCTGTGGAAGGGCTGCACCACCCGCGGCGCCACCGTCGGCGGTTTCCTCGGCCTGATCACGGCCGTCGGCCTGACCGTGGTCTCCAAGTCGGTGTGGGTCGACGTCTTCCACAACAAGGCGGCCATCTTCCCGTACACCTCGCCGGCCCTGTTCTCGATGATCGTCGGTTTCGTGGGCGTGTGGCTGTTCTCGGTCACCGACTCGGGCCCGCGCGCGGCCATCGACAAGGCCGGTTTCGAGGCGCAGGAAGTGCGTTCGGAAACCGGTATCGGGGCGGCGGGCGCATCGGCGCACTGATCCTTCGGTCCCTGTGAATGGCACGGCCCGGTCGAGTCGACCGGGCCGTTTTTTCATGTCGGTTGCATGTCGACAACGCTTCGTCCAGCGTAGATAAATATATCTGCCAGCAATGCTGGCTCGCCGCTTCAAAGAATGATATTTTCCCGGGTTAATCTTTTAATTCTGGCAACTATCTTATACATATGTCGAGCCGTTCCGCGTCCGCGCTTCCCTTCGCCTGCAAGACCCTTCCCGCCGCCATCGCCCTGCTGTGCCTGAGCCTGTCCGCCACGGCCCAGATCGCCCCCGCCGGTACCCAGGCTCAACCGGCCGACGGCGACAAGCCCGTCGTGACCAAGCCAGTCACCAAGGCGGATGCGAAAGCCACCCCGGCCCCGGCCACCGACGCGCAGCAAGTCTCGGGCGCGATCCAGACCGTTAACGTGATCAGCGAGCGCCAGACCAACCGCGTCGACCGCCAAGTCTACGACATCAAGAACGATGCCAGCACGGCCGGCGCCTCGATCGGCGACGTGCTGAACAACGTGCCGTCGGTGAACGTCGACCCGAACGGCACCGTGCGCCTGCGCGGCAGCGAGCGCGTGACGGTACTGGTGGATGGCAAGCCGACCGCACAGCTGCAGGGCGACAACCGCGCCGCGGCCATCAACGCGCTGCCGGCCGAGAACTATGAATCGGTGCAGGTGATCAACAACCCGGGCGCCGAATTCGGCAACGAAGCCGGCGGCGGCCCGATCCTGAACCTGATCTCGCGCCGTTACACCAAGCCGGGCGGCAACGGCACCATCGCCGGCAACGGCTCCAACGGCGGGCGCGGCAATGCCTTCGCCAACGGCAGCTACAGCAGCGGCTACGCCTCGGTCAACGGCACCTTGAACGTGCGCCGCGACGGCAACGATACGGAAACCGAAGAGCTGCGCGAAAGCATCGACCCGGCCACCGGTGCGGTCAGCCGGCTGCGCCAGGACGCCAGGCGCCACGGCATCAACAATTTCGTGCAGGCCAACCTGGGCGGGCGCTACAACTACAACGAGACCGACACGCTCACCGCCTCGGTCTCGGCCAACAAGCGCGGCAACGACGCCGACCAGAACGAGCACTTCACCGATTTCCGCACCGGCCAGGCACCGGTGGTCGATTACCTGACCCGCCGCAGGAGCAATGGCGACGCGACCAACCACGAATTCGTCGCCGGCTTCGAGCGCCGCTTCAAGCAAGACGGCGAATCGCTGAAAGTCGACCTGCGCCACTCGTCCAACCCGGGCAGCCTTGAGACCTCGACCGTGTACCAGCGCATGGTGATGCCGGCGACCGGCGCGCCGACGCTGCGCGACTACAGCCAGGACGTCGACACCCGGGTGCGCCTGACCGACCTCAGCACCGACTACACGGGCAAGCTGGGCAAGGGCTTCCTGACGGCGGGCGGACGCTGGCAGCGCACGCGCCAGTCCTTCGACAACCGCTACTTCTTCCTCGACAACAGCGCGCTGGACACCCGCCGCAGCAACCTGTTCGAACTGGAGCAGGACGTGGTGGCGGCCTACGGCACCTACGAGCAGCCGCTCAACAAGCTGTGGTCCTTCAAGGGCGGCCTGCGCGTCGAGCACACCGACCTCGACCTGGACC